>NZ_JBTXLR010000014.1:0-72568 GCF_054871685.1 Myroides sp. LJL116 | reverse complement strand
TAAGTTCTTTTGATTTATCAGATACAGCAGGCTTTAATCCCGATTCTCCCTGAGAATCGAATTTCTTCTTCCATGAGTAGAAAGTACCTGTACTTAAACTGTGTTTACGACAAGTTTCTATTGCCCCGTATTCTTCTGCTTCCTGTAAAATTGATAGCTTATCAGATAAGCTCCATTTCTTGTATTTCATAAGTCCAAAGTTATGTAATTAATTTATTAATTTCACTCCAGCTTATTTAGGGGCTAATATAGATCTTCATTCTTAGTTTGAAGAAATAAGGTCAGCTTTTCTATTACAGCATTATTTTCTTGCGTCCTACTTACAGAAGGAGAAACCGAAAGTTTAATTTGATTATCAATCACCTGTGCATAAATAAATGCTGTGATCAATAAAAAGAAAAATAATAGAGTCTTACGCATTATCTATACATTTTGGATATTATCTAAAGATAGAAATTTATTTTTTTAATTATAAATAGAAATGATTATCCATCAATAACTATAATAATTACCTATCTTGAAAATCAAAAACTATGGAATATTCTAAAAAATACATTAAAAGCTGGTTCTTAGAGAACAACCCTGTTTTCACACCAAATATTGAAGATATCTACCATGAAATCGAAGAAAGGTTAGAAGGATTAAGTCCACAAGCATGCAGAATAGAGCTATCTTCTTTTCTAGCATTAAATTATAGTAATGAGCTTTTGGATAGTGTAGAGTCTGAACTATATGAAAATTACGAGGATATAGTACAAGAGTGGAGTCAATTAGGAATATTCAAATCAGAAGTGGCTTGCATAGTAATCAACTTAGAAATGCAGATCCCTGATAATCCTGATATCCCAGTTGAAGATTTGACAAAGTCCTTCATTCAAGAGTACATATCAGATTATATCTGAGATTAGCAACCAAATAGGCATTACATGACAAAGAAGCCAGCTGATTTAAAACCCTTTAAGATCAGCTGGCTTTTTTTTATGTTGATATATTTTTTAGTTTAAGCAAATAGATAGTACCATTTAAATGGTACGATAGAGGGTACTTATACATGGACATATTATTCTAATTAATAGCTGCTTGTATTTATTATTTTTGTAGATTTAATAATTCTAAACCTAGATTCTTTTAACCTATAATCAACCTTAGTATCAACTATTTGAATTTCCAAAATTCTGTAATGAATCTATGAAAGAACAAGATTTAACTAACATTTCCCCAATAAAAAAGACTATGAAAAAAACTCTTTTATTTCTTATTTTCCTTTTCTCTGCAAGCCAATTATTAGCGCAGAAAAATTATCTAGATCAACCCTTTATTGAAACAACTGCTAGAGCAGACTCTTTAGTTATACCAGACAAAATTTTTATTTCGATCCATTTAAATGAAAGCGATTCAAAAAATAAGAAATCTGTTGAGGAGCAAGAAAGACAATTAGAATCAGTATTAAAGAACTTAAATATAGATACTCACAAAGACTTATCCTTATTAGACTTCTCAAGTAATTTCAAGCAATATTTCTTGAAAGGACAAAGTGTGATAAAAACAAAAATGTACTCTCTTTTAGTTAGAGACGCAGTGACTGCCGCAAAAGTTTTAACTGAATTAGAAAATGTAGGGATTTCAAATGTAAATATTGAGAGAACAGAATATTCTAAATCACAAGAACTTTTACTTGAATTAAAATCAAAAGCTGTATTAAAATCCAAATTAACAGCGGAGAGTTTAGCTAAACCACTACAACAAAAAGTAGGAAAAGCAATTTACATTTCAGATGATAATTCTATTTCTAATGCATTACAAGGTCAAGCTCTAGGAATTACTATTCGAGGGATGTCAAGTTTATATGGTGCAAAATCAATAGAGCCCATGTATACTGAATTCCAAAAAATAAAATTTGAAGCTGAAGTAAATGTTAAGTATATATTAGAATAAATACTTTACTAGATATTAAAAACCCTAAATTTTAATACACAAGGACATCTGTAGAACTCCCTAAAAAAGGGAAGCCTATAGATAGGTTATAATAACTCAACAACTTATAATAGAGCTATTTTCACTTTAGTTATTAGACAATAATACTTCAAATAATTTTCTTGATTGGCTTTATTAGCGTCCTATTACGGTATTATATTTAACTGATAAAGTAAAAAGGGATTGACTTGCTCTCGCAATTCCCTTACAGATTCAGGAAAAGTATATGTCTTTGGATATTTGTCTCTAAACTCCGCTTCCATATCTCTTAAGTGACTTGAGAAAAAATAGTCTTTGAAACCTTGAACGGAACTACTCCCCTTTGCATCTTGCCATTGATAAAATTGCGCTAGATTATCATTTATTGCCTTGGCAAATAAAGGATCCTCAATGTTTTGTACAGTAACCAACGAAACACTTACTTTTGGCAATTCGTTATAAGGTAACTTGGTTACAATAAAGTCTATTTTATCGTCTTGAAATTGACTTAGGTAATCTTTAAATTCTTGCTCTCTAAATAACTTATTAGCTGACTGTTGGAATTTACCTTGCTGATAGTTTTTGTCTTCTAATAAATGGCGATTCTGCCTAGTAACTAAAGGACTATTTAATAACATCTCTTGTGGTAAATCCTGGTCTAATCCAAAGTCCCAATCAAAGTCCGATTTCTGTATAAATAATTGATTGCTCACTTTAAAAGGAACAAATAATTTTGTTATTGTATCGTTGAAACTTAGTTGTACAGAATCACTTAGTATTCTTGTAGCATGCGCAATAAACTCTGGAGTAGCTCTAGAATCGTTCTTATCTACAAACAAAGTTTTTAGAAAAACATAAGAGCTCTGTGTTGGATTAATAATAGCAGTAGAATTATTTACACGTCCTCCATTGTGAAAGTTAACCTCTTGGTCTAGGTATTTTAAAGTGTGTTTTCCAAATTTGATATCTACATCCAATTTACTATTGGCAGGAATATCATAAGCTGTTTGGTCAATGTAGACACTTATTGCTTGATCAGTTGGATTATCGATTGTATACTGGTTAGAACTAGATTGACATGCCATAAGCAAAAGGCAAAAACAAAGTAAAGGCAAAAACAATAAACTTCTCATATTTTCTTTTTTATAAAAATACCTAAATCCAACTAAAACAACAAATTAACATGATTCTTTTAATACATTATTTTGTATTTATACTTTAAAATTATTTTTTTAAAACATTTAAAACTAAGATAAAAACGATTTTAAGAGGCTTTTACTCTTAAAAGAAAATTGGTAGTTGTAATAGACTAATCCCCCCCTACTCTATAGATATTTTATAAAATACATAGAGCCCTACTAAAAATCCCCTTGTATCTCATTTACAAAACCTTGCCACTGAGTTAGGAGGTAATCTTCAAAAGAGTCGAATATTTTATTCTCAATTTTCTCTAAGGCGCAATTATAATTATACACAGGGTTTTGCAATGGACTACTACATTCTAATACCCAACAACCATTGAAAAAATCACTACTTATTACAACATAATTATGCGGTAAGTTATAATACTTTCTGCCATAAAGAGTAGCTCCTTCTAAGGTATAAATATTATCCTCTACTGCATCTTGATCCCATATCCCATTAGTATGTAATTCCTCTATAATACCACCTCCACCAAATTCTTTCAAATAAGAGCAAATCTGCTGATCTAATACTACTTGTAAACGCTCACCAAGTTCTTGAATAGCCTTATCAGATGCACTCCCGAAGAACTCTACCTCCTCACCTACCTGTTCAACTTGCTCTACTAAATATTTAAATTTTTCTATATTCATTCCTATCTCATTTTTTAATTTTTCAATCCTTTAGGAGTGTCTCCTTGTGTTTTAGGTCCTACAAGTTTATCTGTTCAACTTCTATTGTCTTTGTCCAAATGCTATATGGAGCTAACTCTACAGGAATCATCTCTAACTCAAAGTAGTTTTCAAATTCTCCCTCTATATCCACTTTTAGTAAGAAAGTATCACTACTTCTAGAAAGGGTAAAATGATACGTATGACCACCTGGTATCCCATTATAATAGTCATTCAAAATAAAATGTCGGAAGATGGTATAGTAGCTATTATCATAAACAACTAAGAAATCATTTTCCCCTACCTTTTTCTCAAATACCTCAGCCTTCCCATTTATAAACACCTTGTCTTTAAGTCCTTTTGTAAAAAGCTTTTGATCAGAGGTAGAATTAATAGAATGAGAAACGCGTTGTATCTCGACTTTTTCAATAGATAATCCATCCTCTAGAGTGACTATTACACTATTGTGAGTTTGCTTAAAGCAGCTCTCCCATAATAGTATGCTAATACCAACTACTAATAAAACACCGATACAAAACTTTAGAGTTTTACTTTTCATCTTCTATTTTAAGGTAATACCTATTGATTTGTAGTAATAACGATAGATGCTAAGGGGTTTAGAGAAATGGAATCCTCAGGAGAACCAAAATCACTTCTAGGTAATTTTTGATATAATTCAATTTCTATAGCAGCTGTGTTTTCTGGAATATCCACTCTTTGCTTTTTAGTATAATTATATCCAATGGTATTATTACCTTCTTTTCCTGCTACTCTAGCAACCTCAACAATATGCACTAAATAAAGAGTGTCTCCTTTGACTTGTTTATCCAAAGTAATCTTTGCTATTCGTTGAGCTCTTAATCCAGAAGAAGATAAAAATCCTTGTAACTGATATTCTAAACTCTTCTTACTCTCATGTAAAACAATAATACTAGGCTCTAGCATACCAGGGCTTATTTCCATTGTTTTACTGGAGCTAAAATCATTATCTGATGATTTTTGCAAAGAAGGGGTAGAAAAAACTGTTTCAAGTTGTACTCTATAAGAAGATGTTGAACAACTAAGAAAACTAAATATGCATAATAAGCCCATGATTTTCCATTTTAAAGCCATATTTACCTTGTATTTATCCATCATAATCCATGCTTACTACCTCTAGGTTATCTACACAAATATCTAAAAGGTGATCTACTAAATTATTATCCCCTGCTGTAATTCTAACTTCCATATCATCTCGGCCATATAAGTTAAAATGTAGGCTAAATACCTCTAGAGTAGTATACCAATCTGCGTTAGCATTTAACCCTAGTGAAGCTTCAAATGACTTATTATAAAATAGAATAAGTTCTTCTTTAAAATTTGCCATCTTAGCTAATGCATCATTGATCATTTTAATATCAAGAGCGTTTAACTCTTTTTCCTGTTCCTTGTATAAGTAAACCCTATCACAGGAAACTTTCTTTTGAAATACAACTACTTCCTTATTTCTTAGATGATATGCATACGCTTTATCCGACTCAATAAAATCAGATAATTCTAAGATTGTAGGAGTGTGGATTACTATAGGCTCTCTTGGATCTTTTCTAGCAAAAGTATCTTTAATCAAGACTGCCTTTTCTTGTAATACATTTAAACGAGCTGCTTGCTTGAAAATAGATATATCAGCAATTTCTTCGTATAATTGGTAAGCCTGCTGATGAAATTCAAGTAGAGTATAAAGCCCTACTAAAATCTCTTTCTCTGCTATAAGAAGTTCCTTTTGTTCCATCTGCTCTTTAAGCGTAAACAAATCAGTCAATAAGCTATTATCCTTGTACTTACTAGTCCTAAACTCTTTCGATAACTGGTTATATTTCTTTTGTAATTCGTACATCCTTTATTTATTTAATAGAGTGCTTGTCTGCTTCCTTTTTACAATTATGCCCTAAGCTATAGTTCTACGTTGTACTAGCCGATTCCCTTTATTTTATAAAGGATAACTTCAAATAAAAGTTATCTAACACAAAACATGTGAACCATTAAACATTAGCTACTTTACGAAGTTGTTTCTTACTTAATTAAGAAACATAGGTAGCTACTTGTTATGCAAATTGAAAGACAGGTAAAAGCTTTATTCAAATGTATCTATCATATTGAAGTTTGTGTCAAAGTAATTAGTAGAAATCTTTACTTTATCTCTCTCTAAATTATACTTGCGGATTTCCTCTAGTTCGAAAGACGTCAGCTCCTTTTTATAGTTCTTGTCTTTTTGAGCTATAATATTTTCATTATAAAATAGAACATACCCCACAACAGGTAGGCTTTTATCCATTTGATTATCTAGAAAATTAAAATAGTAAAGAATAGATTCTTCGTTGTAAAAATCTACTTTAAAATCTATTCTTTGTCTAATTACCTTCAAACCTTCCTTACCATGAACAGCCAATAAGGCTACTTCTTTGGCATCACATACTAAACTAAACCACTCAGGTAAAGCGTATATAACTTTATGAGAGTACCACTGGTCTTCTTTTTGTTTTACTTGAGTGAGCATCTGCTCTATCATTGTGTTTCTTTCCATATTCAGCTTTTTGTACATCTTTTTAAGAATACTTCTTACTACTTAACTTTTCGCTTGAGAGTGTCTTTGTCAACAGATGCTACCCTTTTTAGCATCTTTTATATTAAACAGCTTTAAGGCGTGGTAAAACTTCTTTCACGTCTTGTATAGTCTGCTTTATTAAAGCAATTAACCGTTGTCCTTGTTCTGTATTCTTGTTTACATGCACTAATACTTGTAATGATTTTGAAATGACTCCTGTACCATAATAAAAGTAATCTAGGTCGTCTTTGCTCTGTTTATATTTATTTAAAGCAGCCTCTACATGTTCCTCTTTACAAATACGTGTGATTCTTTTTTCTCTAAGCACCGCATCTCCTTTATCCGTTAGGATGGTATATACCTTTTCTTTATTCTCTTTAGAGTCTACAAAGCTTAGATACCATAAAGCTACTTCCCTAAAATAACGGTAATTACTATGTATAGAGGTAACTTCATTTTCTAAGAAAAGCTGTCCTATTTTTACGCAGTACTCGAAGTTGGGATATTCTCTTATAAAAAGAATTTCTAATAGCTCTAATAGTGGTTCATAAGTATTTTTATTAGCCATATTAAAAGGCTTATTCTCTATTTTAGTGATTAACCTACCCTCTACCTCTAATAGGTTATCTTTTGGTAGAATATTTTCTAATTCTTGTGTTATCATCTGTGTTTAGTTTAACTCTATTTTAAAGTAGCTATCATGCACGCTGAAATAAGCCTTTGTATTGCATTTATCCTTACCACTTGCTAAAGACCAACAAGACAAGAACCACTTTTCAAACATATCACATCTTTGCTGGTTGAAGTGTTCTATTTCATCTAAAATATCCTCATCAGATAATTTATCTTCCAGGTATAAGTCATCTTCTAAATCCATAATACTATCTAAAAGGACTTTAGGTAAAACTCCTTCTTTATTATGTGTTGGAAGCTGAGTGACAGAAGAACCAATTAGATCCCCACTTTGATCCTCTTTCCAATAGTAAAGTTGTAAGTCCTCAAAACTATATTCAAAATAGATAGTACTCACTTTATCACTACTAGAGGTACTATTCATAGTTGATAAAGTCTCTTGGCCAATAAGTTCTATATCACTAATTAGATTAGAGGTTAAACTATCTAAGCGATTTTGTATTTGTTCAAGTAAAGAAGTCGTTTTCTTTTGCATTCTATTTTATTTAAAAGCTATAGGCACAATCCCGAGCTATTATAACAAGGTAAAGGTAGTACTTAGGGGTATAAAGTGAAATCCCTATTTTCCATGATTTTATAAAATATAGGCATACATAATAGGTTAAATATGTAGAGAAAGAGACAGATAAATGTGAACTAAAAAAATTAATACTTAAGAGTAATTCCATTTGTTTTTTCGTCCCAACAAAGTATTTTCACTAAAAAGAAATAATTGATATGAATGTTGATAGAATTAATAAAAGACTAGATTATTAATTAAAAGCAATACTATCTAATAAACTTCAACGAAAAATGTACTATTTCCTATCCTTTCATTAGAGGTAGAAAATACAAACAGTTTTATACTTTGGATCAGAAATTTACTGAAAATCGAAAACGAGTGAAATGGACATCGTATAGTTATTTCTACTAGGGACATTTTGAGATAGTTCCCTAGAATGAAATCATCTATTTTAAAAAGATTATTTTGGTAGAAAAACAAATCTCATAGCAGCTATGACATTTTGAAAATCTACTGGTTAAAGGCTACACAAGCCCCAATTACTATTCCCACTAAGAAAAGTCTAAAAGCAAAAGTAATTACTTTGCGTTTATCAAGTTTGAATTCCATATGCTTAGATTTACTATTTAAATTAAATATAGCAATTATTCCCGAAAAGTAAGCTTTTTAAAAACATTACTTCAATAATATTCAATACTTTATAAACAACCTAGCCAGGCTCTTTTTATACTCTATCAAATGAAAATAAATATACAAAATAACACCTACTATCTATTTTAAACTTTGCGGCAAAGATTAAAATCACACTAGAATAACTTTTATTTACAGTAACTCTTTCATTAAAAAAAACGGAAAAATAGATTAATACACCATTTAATAACTTTTATTGTTCTAAAAAAGGTATTTTTGCCAAATAATCAACATAACAACTATCATGAAATCTACTGGCTTAGCATATGTATTATTAATTTTTTTTGGCTATTTAGGTATACATAAGTTTTATTTAGATAAAAACTTAATGGGAATCTTATATATATTTACCTTTGGTTTTCTAGGTATCGGTTTACTTATTGATCTTTTTACCTTAGGTATCCAAGTAAGGAACTACAACCGCACACATCAATTAGAATACTCAAACTTCAATAGTAGACCTCAATCGGATATAGCTGATCAATTAAGTAAGCTAAATGAATTAAGACGCCAAGGCGTCATTACAGATAGAGAGTTTTCTGAGCAAAAAGCTAGAATATTACGTTAAGATAACTCTGAAAATATAGAAAGTAACTAACCTATATCCCTTGCGGTATTGGTTAGTTATTTTTTTCACCAACCTAAATCTGTGTTGTAATCCTCTACCTTCTCTTTCTTCTTTACTCGTTTTGGTAAGTTTTTCTTCCCTTTGGCTAAGCGTAAAGGACTTATTTCTTCTCTTTCTTCAAATTGTTTCAAAATATATAAAGCATCTAGCATTCTTAGTATTTTGATTAAGTTAAGTAATGAAATACCTTCCCCTCGCTCTAAAAGGCTAACCGTAGATCTACTGAGTGCAGACTTTTCTGCTAATTCTTGTTGACTAATATCTTGCTTAATACGATCTTGTTGTACGAACAGACCAATCTTACTTAGAATTACCTTATCTGATAAAATGTTAATGTCGGATATATTACTCATAAACTTCGTTTATATATATTAATGAATGATATTTCATTCATTATCGTATTCTTTTTATTCAATAAAATCCTTTATAAATAAACATTACAATGCTTATTCAAACACAAATAATGTATCTTGCCCTTTCAAATGCACATAATACTACTAATAGACTTATTACGTGTATTAAAACCTAATTTGAGCTCCAATTTCAAACTAAAAAAACACTAAATGTTTATAAGATCTTTTTCTAATTAATATAATATTTTCAGACTCCCTTTTAAAGTCGGGAGTGGAGAATATTTTATAAAATTTGTAATCGATCATTTGCTTGTTGGAAGTATTTATCCACTGGTAAGAGGACATAAATATCTTCAAGGTCAATACAAGTTTCCTTAATACCATCAAGAGCTAATTTTAATCGCTTAATTTCTCCTGATGCAAATTCTTTCGCATTAATATTAATTAAAAGATATCTTTCTAAAACGAGTCTGTGAATATCTCTTGTCATAGAAATAATAGCATTTATTAAATATAATGTTTCTTCTTTTTTTATGCTATCAGTAATGTCATCAATCCAAGATTTTTTTTCAAAGAGCTCAATTAAATTTTCAAGAAACAAACAATCTTTATTGATAACGGATTGCAATTTCAAGGTGGAATCTAAAATAGAGTCTATAACTATGACTTCTTTGCTTCTTTTCAACTTTAATACAAAAGCACTCACATCATTAAACGTCTGTTTAATTTGCTTATTTGCTGTTGTATAGTCCATAATTAATTATGGTTAAAAAAATATTCGAAATAGTTAAATATTTTTATAGTCTTAGTAAAAATTCCGGCCCAAAGTGAACAGGTAAGATTAACAAATTCATACTGATTAATAAGCACTTATAAATATAATTGTTTAAAAAACTAAGATAATAATTCGATAAGAATATCTACAAAGAAAATTAATTATTTTATGTAATTAGCCTACTGTTATACTTACAGATCTGTATTAGACATTCTTGTTTATCCGATAACTGCACCATGTTTAATTTCACCATTTGATATTTATAAACCATAATAACGCCACTAATCAATCAAAGGGTATAACTAACCAAAAAGCGAAATATATCCGATTGTAAACACTACAGGTTTGAAAGGAATCATCTCTAAAACAATTGCTACTAAAGCTAGAAAATTCTCTTCAATGATTGAGTAATTAAAAAGTTAAGTCTAGAACTATTTCTATGTATACTATTACTTTAACCAATAGATTAGCCTCTTTAAAAATACATCAAAATTATAACATAGCATTTTTTAGCACTTTATGCATTTTCTTTCTATTTGGATACAATTTAATAATAGAGTCTATAAACTCATGTATTTTATCGGATTCTAAAGGATATAAATTGCTCCATTTTTTAAGCCATTTCCCTATATGCATGTAGTCTAATAACTGGCAATCTTCTTTCAGTTGTTGTAAAAAATAGTCAGTAAAAATAGGATAAAAGTCCTCAAAACAATACTTCTTACTTAAGTACTTCCAATACGGAAATAGATAAAATATAATTTTTACTTCAACTAGTAAGTCGAATAAGTCCTGTCTCCTATTTGCAGCTTTATAAATAGGTAACATAACGTGAACAACTTGCCAGTAATAGTCCGGCGTGTATTTTTCAAACTTTGTCTTTAGATTATTCTTTAATTTGGTTATTTCTTCTTCAATAACAATATTCCACTCTTTTCTAGTATAGGATTTTCTCCATTTCCCCCAATAATATAGATCACCTGGTACTAGGATAAATACGTAATATCTACCCATCTCTCGAAGTAATGGAATATCTTGTGTTTCTATAGCCAGATCTAATAACATCTGTTTAAATATCCACTCATCCTCTGAGCCTATTTGTATGTATTTTTCTAAGGTATTTTGCATTGACTCTTTAGCCTGCTTGAAGTCTTGTTGCTCAAGTAGTTTTAGCACTTTACTTCTTTTAAATGTCATAAATTGATTATTTGCTTGTTCCGAACTATCCTTCAAATAAATATCTTCCATTAGTTCAATGGAATTAAGTTCAATTTGCAGCAGTCTCTCTTCCAATGAACCTCCCTCAACTTTTAAGGATTTCCTTATAGTGGTAATGTACTTTATAAACATATCTAAAGTATAACCTTGAAGAGAAATAGAACTATAGGTCTCTAGCATTTTAAAACCATAATCTCCATAAGCAAAATAATAATCTTTAATCAACTCTGCTTGATAAAAGCGTATTAAGTCTGCTATATGACGTACAGGCACATCGAAAAATTTGGTATCTTTGGAACGAACCATTTGACTTAAGCATTCTATAGCTTCCTCTATAAGTTGACCTACTAAATCCTTATTATTACCACTGACTTCTAAAAGGGGAGCTACCTCTCGTAAAAAAATAGAACAAAAAGCAAGAGCTGTTTCTACCCTTCCTTCTTCTAATATCTCAATAATAATTGTAAACTTCTTTCGTAGTTCCTGAATTAGTCTTGAAAACTGCTCATTATTTACAACGCCGTCTTCTTGATAACAAGAAATAGTTTTCTGCACTAGATTGGAATAAAACATTTTAGCAGATTTCCAATCCTTTTCTTCTTTACGAGCTTCTTCCACCCATATTGGAACTATTACGTGGTTCGGTAAACAACGAGTTTCAGAGCTTGGATTGCTTTGCAAAGCAGACCGTAGTAAGCGTACATCTAAATTAGATCTCATAATAAAATTATTTAAAGTGAAGCATAAAAATAATTTTCCCCGTATTCCAAAAATACAAATAAAATGCCTTCTTTCAAATAAAATCACATCGTAAAACAGGATTCAAATTTATTTAGAGTCCAAATAACAAATCCTCTAGTTGCTAAAAATCAATAACTTAAACACTTTACGATTCTATTTCCAATTAAATCCATACTAAGAATTCACCATAGGAGTACGCACCTCAACTAACACACCATGCAACTGTTCTTGTTTGTTTAGTAGATCGTTAAAACAATATAAATCTCCTTGGTATAGGGTCTGAATAGATCTATTATGGAAAGAAATTCTAGTATAAGAGAATCCTGGATTCTTTCCTGGTAATACATCTTGGATAACTAGATTTTTTATATCAGAAATATCACAAAAGTAACAGTACTGTCCTGCTATAAACCCAATGGTATTATTTTGGGTATCTACCCAGATGGCATTGGTGCAATTTGCTTTATCCTTTATAGCTTTTGGAGAAAGATAAACCCCTTGCGTATCCTTATAATCAGGATAAAAAGACAAGTTCTCTTCTAATGGGATAACAGTAATATGTTCTAAATCACTAAAAGGCGCTTCTTGTAGCACTACACCTGTGTAATCCCTTTTATTGTTAATCATCAAATAGGTATGACGGTCCTCCGTGGAAGTTTCTCCCTCAAAATCATAGATAAAGCTAAACTCTATATCACTTATTGCATATTTAGTATATTCCCTAGTATCTGTTTTCCAAGTCTCTATAGGTTCTTTGTTTCCACTAGATTTTTTAAATACAGCTTCCAAATCGTAATAGCTACCTACATTGTTCTGTTTGTTGTAAACATCTACAAAGTAATTTTCCACAGCCATATCTAAGCGCTCTTTATTAACGCAGAACTCTAAATTCTCCACTAATAAATTTCCGATTCTAACCTTGGAAGTAAATTTAAAGTAGGTTTGTTTATTAGGGGCTTTATAAGACACCCCATAGGTAGATCCAAGAATCTCTTTGTAAGAGGCATCCCATAAGACAAAAGTTGTCTTATCTCCTATTACCTCAAATCCCTTTGTTATATCATTAAAATCCCCATCAAGCACCTTATAGTTAGGCTGAAAAGTTTTAAACCAAATAGGTTTTCTTTGGTCTTTTGTTTGAGCTAAAGTCTCATAAAATACTGTATCATCAAAGCCAAATCGCTTAGATAATACAGGGTATATATTCTCAAGTACATCTTTATCTAGTACAACAAAATGTCTACCAGGCTTATCTCCAAGTAAAAGGTATCCTTGCTTATCCTCCATACAAACGTAGGCTAAATGCAAAGTGGTTAGATCCACCTTACCAACATGGTATCCATTTACAAAGGTTAATGTATCGCCTTTCAAAGAAGTTTGAACCAAAGGCGCTTTTTTCTTAGCTGTACTTTTGTTTTGTGCCATGAGAATTACTTAAGTTATAGATTCAAAAATACAAATAGTATTGTATAGTTACAATTGACTGCGTTGCTAAAAAAAACAAATGCTCTTAAAATGCTATATTACAAACTACAATAAATGAAGGATTTTACTATTGAACTATTAGTCCATTATAAAGCGAAGATAGACTTTAATAAAAAAACTCTAATTCTATTCATAATGAGGCGACTACCTAGAATAGAATTAGAGTTTAATATAAGTAATTTCATACCACTATGAGTAGGAAATTTATCTTATTCTTCAGTGCCTTCTTCCACTTCTTTCTCTAAATCAGCTAAGGAATGAGCATCTGAATTAAGTAAACTCAAGAAATCTACCTTACCACCTAAAGCCGTAAATTTACCTTGTACTTCCTGTAACTGATCTAAGACACCTGTAAAAGTCTCTAATACTGATTTTAATTGCGTTAAATCTTCTGGAAGATTTGATAAAATCTCCTTCGCAAAGTTATTAATTCCACCAATAATTCCTGTTGCTTCCTTCACGACTTCTGCTTCATCAAAATTCTCTGGACTGAACTCCATTTCTTCTTGAACAGCTGTAAGTTTTTCGGATGCTTGCTCAAAGGATTCTTGCCCTTCTGGCGATAAATAATTATTCAATTCTTTAAAACAATTTTCTTTAAAACTGGTACCTACTTCTTTTAAAGATTCACCTAAACTTTTTCCCTCTTTTAAACTATCAATACCTTTTTGTAAACCGTCTGTTGTTAGTTTTGTTAGTGTTTCTTTTATCATATCTATTTTATTTAATTGCCAATCCTCTTAAATCTAAATAATTTTTCACATAATTATGTATTGGAACTACTGTATGTACATCAAGCTCAGTTATACTAGCTAATAGTTTTCGAAGATTTAAATTTCGCTGACTACTAGAAACTCTCTCTCCAATTATCAAAGGATGTTTAATAATAAAATTATATCCTATCTGTTCCAAAATAAAAGATTCATCTTTAACACTGAGTGCCTTATCTTTTTCATATTTCCTTACTAATTCTAATACTCTAGAAATACTATCTTGTTTACTGCGGGCCTCATATATAAACTTAGAATGCTTAGAAGTAAATTTATCAAACTTACATTGAATAGCTTCTTGCCAATTATTTTGATAAATTGCTGCTACTCCTGTTTCCAAATTTGCTAATTCCCTTATTTGCTCTTCTGTTAGATTCATTGCTTCACCAACCAATTTACGATCTTCAAAGTCTGGTAATCGCAAACAAATTTTAGTATTAGTATTTCTAATTACAGACATATCTAGAAGTCCTGGAGCTTGATCTGCAATAACAAATCCTTCACCATATGTTCTCATCTCAGCAATAGAATTAGCAATCATTTCTACTGATTTCCCTACCAAATTAGCACTATTCATTGAAGAATCACTAGAAGTTCTCTTTAAAAGATTATGCGCTTCTTCAAGTACAGTGATATGTTTTAAATCACTATTATTACTTTGTTTTGTTGAGATTCTATATTCATTTAACTTCATCAATAAAATCCCCATAAACAATGCTTTACTCTCAGAAGAAGCAACCCTTGATAAATCTACTATTACATTTTCATCGAATAAATCTCTATCAGGAATAGAATCCGAAGAAAAAATCACCTTATTTATACCATTTGTCATACTTCTTACTCTAGATACTAAAGCTCCTTCGTAATTACTTTTCACCTCCTGAGAAAAAACACTTTGTGAAATAACCCTCTCTAAGGATAACAGTAATTCCGTAAAAGTAGGGTAGATAACTTTTTCTCCATAAAACTTAGACTCATCTAAAAACCAACCTAATGATGTGTATGCGTCTTCAATAGCCTCTTTTAAAATATTAGGCATTGCAGCTTCCATTGGCCAACAAGCATTTAATATTTCAATAAATCTATCAATATGCTCATAGACATGGATTTCATCAGGAAATTCAAATGGATTAATCTTTAATAATTCTGACACGTTAGGATTTGTACCATAGACATTAACACCTTTTCTATTACCAAACTCATCCTTATATTCTCCTTTCACTGGCTCAATGACCATAAACTTTATATCATTTAAAATAAGTTTATCTAATAAATTATAAGTTACATTCGATTTTCCAGAACCTGTACTCCCAGTTACAAAAATATGACTCGTAAATTTATTATAATCAAGAACAATATCATTTTCAAAAATTTTATTATAATTATAAAGTTTTCCTATAGTAATACCCTTGTCTACTTTTATATCTGGATTGCTTCCAAAGGGTGTAATTTCAATAACGTCTAGGCCTTTGATTGATTTATGAGGGAAATTTATCTGAACCGTTAACTCATCGGTTGTAACTGCTTGCCCTAAAAAACCATAATCAACAATTCTAGGTATTTCATATCTTCTTAAATATTCAATAACCTTATCACGTTCCTGCTTTTGTAAAACGCTAAATGTTTTTACCACTGCAGCTTCAAAATTAGATTCAGCTCCTTTTACAACACCATTATAAATATTGGCAGCAATTACACTATTTTGAGCAGTAGTGGATAAGAAAAAAGCTCCCACGTTCCAAAAACCTACTCCTTTACCTTGTTCTAAACGGTCTACTTGCTTATCTAATCTATCTAAAAAATTGCTTACCTTTTTATTTGTAAAAGTTTTTTGTCGGGAACTATTTATCCCCTTACTTTCACTTTTTGTATTACTCGTAGATTCATTGGTAGAATTTGTATAAGATGTAGAGTTTGTATAAGATCTAGTAGTCCCACTTGTTTTACTGCCTTCTCCTTTTTCCTTTAGATCTAACAATCCTATTTTTCTACTTTTTAGATCATTGGAGCCTGTTAGAGTATCTTTAACTAAATCTTTACCTGCTAAAACACTTCCTACTCCTAATGCAATTGGCGCTGTTCCTACTTTTAGTGTAAACTCCAACATCTTAGCTAATCCGCCTCCTGTTTTTGATCCCGCTCCAAAAAGTCCATTTAGCATTCTACGCCCTAACCAAGGAGTAGAATTTATAGAATTACTTGTGCTAGTACCATCAGATGTACTAGTGGTAGTTGCTTTTGAAGAGGAACTACCACTAGTGAAAGAAGAGGAGGAACTTTGTGAATAATTTTCACCTTCTGTTACAACAAATTCTTTTTGACTTGATAATACACTAGAAATTTTCTCATAAACATCCAAGTTAGCATCTACCATGCTACTTTGGATAGGGTCAGCAATAAAAATAGCGGTAAAATCCTTACCATCCATTCCTAAGATAAGGTTTTCTATTCCTTGAATAAAAGAATCGTCCTCTTTGTTTTTTAAAGAAGGTATCCCTACAACTGAAGTAATCTCATTACATTTAGAAAAAGCTTTACTATTCAAGTCTAAAACATGGTCATTACGTAATACTGTATTGTTATTACTAAAAGATGTCCCAGGAAAGTTCCCAGTCAGTGCTCCTTTTAGTACTTCAGCTTTTTCATTTATCGCTTGCGATGATTTTACACCGATATATAGTTTACAAACTTTACCATCAGATACTATCTTATAAATAAGAGAACTATTAATTGAATGTAATGCACTAAATACAGATTTTAGTTTATTAGAAATCTTAACATCTTCTTGATAAACGAACTTCTCCATACAGAAAAATCTAATATTCTCCATAATCTCGTCCCTATTTATCTTCTTCAAAGGTACTTCGGACAGGACATTATTAATATTCAAGATTTCTAGCTCTTGATTATAATAGTATTTTTTTTGCAATTCAAACACAATTCGCTCAAAATCTAGTTCACTGCCCTGTGAGCTAGATACAACCTGCTGCTGATCTATTAATGATTTCATTAGTCTACAATTAAATATATTAGAATTGCCCCTAGTAATAAGCCTCCGCCAATTAACAAGTATTTCTTCTTTTTTTGCTCGTCCTCATAAACTTCTAAAGTTTCATTCTCTTCTAGTTTATAAATGCCATCCCTTTTCATTTGGCTTTCATAAGTATTGAGTCCATCGTCAACTACTTCTTTATAAGCTACTGCATATAAGTCGATGAGTTTATCAAAACGTTCTTTAGAAAAATTATCTTCCATATTAATAGCTTCATCAGCATATAAACTTTTAAAATTGGAGTTTTCCTTAGCCCAAATTCCATTATGCTCGTCAAAAGTAAAGTCAGTATGTAGATTAATATATTCTAGAGCGTTGTTAAGTTCCTTTCTATCTCCTTTCAAAAAGAAAATAGAATTTAACAACTCTTTTTTTAACTCTTCTATATTTCCCTCAGCAATAAACTTCATTAGGAAATCATTTTCTGTAAATTTTCTCATAGTCTTATTATTGTTGTAAAATAGAATAGGCTTTTGTGTTTTCTAAAATTCGCTTTGTTTGTTGTAATTCATTAATTAATGCAGTCTTTTTAGACTCGTCGGAAATAATTCCTTGCTTAGTGTTTTCAAATACTTGTTCTTTCTCACTTTCAATATACTCATCCATCTTACTGATAAACTCTTGATCCATATTCAATACCTGCTTCTTAAAAGCTAGCTCTCCATCTGCAAGAATCTTATCCAATTCATTCAGAGCTTCTCGTCCATGACGATTATAAAATTCACTAACGTTTACGATCGTTTTATTCTCAAAATAGGTTTCTTCTCTTTCACCTACTTTAAATCCAAAAATTTTTTTAAATCCAAAAATTTTTTTATCAACAACCCTCCTTTTCTCCTCCTTAATTACTCGTTCATATTGCCCCAAAATATTACTCTGAAAACTATTTATTGAATTTAAAAGCCTAGAATTAAAAAGATTAGTTGCAGTAGATGTACTTTCAATTTTAAAGTAATTTTGAGAAAGATCTTTCAATGTAAGTAAACGTTTTTCCAGAATCTTAACCATACTAGAGTTAAGTGTAGTTTCCATACCACTCTTAGCGTTTCTTAACTCTCTGTTAATAGTCTGTAAAATACTATTTGCTTCTACCTTATTAACTTTATCCTTCCCACTAACTAAAGCTTTCAAATTATTACTTACTTGAGTAATTCTTTTCTTTTCATTATTTAGTCCCTCATCACTTATCTTTAATTTTTTAATTTCATTACTAAAGGTTTTTTTTTTCTGATCTATTTCATTTAATGCCTTTTCTTTTTGTTGTACTCTTCTTAAAACATCTTCCTGTTTTGATTTATTAAGCTCTTCTTCTCTATTTTCAATACTACTCTCAACAACGTTGTATACATTTTGACTTATAATATACAATTCTCTTATTAAATTCTTCTGATGATGATCTTTTATATAATCCTCTATATATAATTTCAAACCTTCTAGTCCTGAGAAAACTAAATCTGCAGATTTTTCATCTGTAATAACTTTCTCTAACAAATATTCTTTCTTTTCTGAGCTCAATGATGAGTTCTCAACAAGCTTATATCCTTCTAATCTCCTTTCTTTATTGGGTTTGATCTTCTTTCTAAAAGCTTCTAAGGAATCTTGCTCAGCGTAATCATCTTCCGCTAAATCCAACTGAGATAACTTGGCATACTCTGCACTTATTGGAAAAATTTTGGGATTCAAAATTCCATAAGTCTTCAAATTACTGATCACCTTTTCAATTATATCCTCAATACTCTCCTTATTCTCTTTTGCATTAACTTTAATTTCGTCAACACGATTAAGTACGAATAAAATTCGTTCTAAAGTCTCCCCATTTTCTTCAATTACGCGACTAATTTCTTCGAGCATCTCTTTTTCATCATTCACTCTTAATTGTTGGGCATTTAACACGAATAGTATAATAGGCAAGTTCTTACTATCCTTAATATAGGTATAAATACTCTGACTATGTGCACTATTTTGAGAGTTATTTGGCCCAGGCGTATCTACAAAGCTTAAATTGAAGTTATGTGTATTTAAATTATTAACTGGTCCTTCAATTTGAATACGTAAATCAGATTGGGAGTTCGCTTTTTCATTCCAAGTAGAAATAAACTTATTGTCAATACTTGGAACCTCTATTTTCTTATCCTCTCCTTCATATACTAAACCTTTGAAGCTTTTCAAATCATTATTAATGGCTATCTCACAAGTTGTAGCTGTAGTAGCTTCGTTATATGCAGGTAGGATGTTTTGTCCCATAATTGCATTTAAAAGAGTTGACTTTCCAGCACTCATAGTTGCAATAACAGGTATCTCAACTTTATTATTTCTTAAAGTTTCAATCTTTTCTCTATGTGCTTCTATAGCTTCAGAAATTATTTTATCTTTACTATTTAAGGTTACTTCGATGAACTCTTCAACAGCTCTATTTCTATCTGTAATAACGGATTGGTTTATTTCATTCAAACAATATTGAATCTTAATGACTTTTTCAGAATCCAATAATTCTTGAAGGTAAATTCTTTCATAAACATCTAGTCCATGTACATCAATAACAAAACTCTCATTATTAGTTACATGCTTAACTTTATTAATAAAACTTCCAAACCAATCCGTTATTCTATGCCCCTTACCATCATTGATAACTTGTTGTAAACTAGATAAAACATTACTATTTGTACAGTTTACACTTGCTTCATAAGAAAGCGTATTATATTCAATTGTAAATTTCATTCCTTAATTTTAGATTTTAAATATTCCAGTTTTTATTGTATTAAGTTGAAGTTAAATAAGAATGACGGAGATACATCAATTTATTTTGTAAACTATATAGTATTGTTAGTAAATCTCGATTACTAGGCTTATTAGATTGACAACCTTTTTTTCTAAGTACTTTTCTAACCAAATACTTCAAAAAAGCCATCTATAACTCCCAAAATATGATATGCAAATATCCTAGACTACATCAGCTCTCTATTAAATTAGAACAAAAGAAATGTTCCCCTTAACTTTGTAGGAATTCCATAATTCTTAAGTGCCACCAATCCCAACTATATCCTGCACTAGGATGAGTGATACTCATTACTTTGACCTTTTTATTATCGGATAATAAATACTCCCAGGTTTCAATTGGCTCTTCACCCTGAAATACAATATCTTTGCCTTGTTTACCTACATTGGGTAAATTGTCATACAACCTTTTTCCCCATACAAGTACATAATCTGGTCTTAATAGCTCAAGTGCTTCAAAAAAGGCAGAAGTAGACTCTTCAAACTCCTGTGTACTTGGTGATCTTCTTGGTCCAGAAATTGGAAATTGAACATAATTATAAAAAGCAATAGAATCCCAAACCTGCTTCTTTTTTAGTTGATCTAAATCACTACCTATCATACTTTTGGCAAACTTTGTATAAGTATTTTTGTAAGGTTCATGAGCACTAAGAGGATCTAGTATATCCTTTATGATATCATTTGTAATACTAGAGACAGCCTCACTCGGGTCATTACAATAATGACTCTCTCCTAAAACTAAAACTTTTTTGGATTGGAATCCATCTTGGTAGTTTTCTCCAACCCATGGTGTAAATTTGATTTTATTCATTTCTTTCTTTTTATATTAATCTTATATGTATTGTAAACTCTAGAGTATCTGGAGTTCCTTTGTTGATTTATTTGGAATATAAATCGCTTAATTCTACTATTATTTGAGCTATTTCCTCTCTTAAAGCAAGTGGCTGAATTACTTGACAGTTACTCCCATACTTCAATATTTCCATCTTAAGTTCATGGGTAGGATACACAAAAAGCTCCACGTCAAATTCATATCCATTAGCACATATATCTAGTATGACTTGACTAGAATGTATAGGAAGAGATTCTAAATACTTATATTGAGATATATCAAATCTTAAAACTATCTTTTGAAGCTCCCCATAGGTTTCAATTCCGATGGCATCTTTATAGTGCTTATAGACATCAAAATCAATGGGTTGTTGTACTTCTTGAATAATAGCTACATTGTGCATTCTATCTAAAGCATAGTTTCTGATTGCCTTTTTATCCAGATCATAACCGATTAAATAAAATCTACCTTTAGCTTCTTTAATAGCTATGGGAACACATTTCCTGTCACTACTATCCTGCCAATAACTATCTAAAGTAAAACTTAGGGCATGACTATCTTTAATACACTTAGCTATGAGTTCAAAATATTTAGTCCCCTTATCAATAGTTTTCTCTAAGAACAAGAATCTACCAAATTGCTGTTGATTACTATAGGCAGAGACCACATCAACGGCTTCAATAAAACGATCTAATTTCTCTACTTCAGTTTCTAGAACAATGTGGTAGTAGTTATTTTTCCTATCAAATTCAATCTCCACTCCCCAAATAGTTGCAATTTCATTGCAATCCCTTTGAAAAGTTCTTGGACTAATTTGAATATCAAAGCCGTCGTAGTTCTGCTTTTCTGCTAAATAATTTTGTATTTGGATAAAGGTTCTACCTCCATTTCGCAAACATTCAATGATTGCGAAATGTCTTTTTATAAAATGCTTTTTAGACATATCTTCTAATTTGACTAACAAATATACAAGTTATCCCTTTGCTTTTTATCCACCTCAACAATCCTATAGTCCTATGCTAGTATTTGTTTTATTACCCTTTATAACTTAAGAGTTCTTATAGCGCTCCATCTCTTTTTCAAACTCCCTTTCTTGTTCTTTAGTAGGCTTAATGCTGTCTTTATTTTTAGAGTATTCCGTTTTACCTTCTTTGATGATATCTTTAATACTCTCTTTATTATTTTTCATGAAATCGTTCACTTCTGATTTTACCTCATCTGCTGAGAAATCAAAACGTCCATCGTGCTTTTGTGCCAAGAGAGTTAATGCTTTAAAATAAACATAACCTGAAGCAAGAGTAACAGCATATAGCGTACCTGCCATTAAAGCCATACCAGCAATTGTTCCAATTCCAGGAATGAGTTTAAAGACACTCCCAAGGGCTACTCCAGCAGCATAACCAAGTAAATTTGTTGCTACTCCTGATACGATGGTCTTGACGATGTTTTCCTTTAATTTTATACCTAATGTCTTGTTTATATTGAGATACATTCCCCATATCGCAGCTCCTGAAGCAACCATATCTACCCCTGGAATTGGAATAAAAGCAGCACCTACTGCAAATACAGCATGTGTCTTAACAATCCCTACTAATTTCTCAGGTAAGATTTTACTTGCTGAAGAGTCAATTGCTATAAGTAAATTAAAGGCTGCTTTGTATAATTTCGTATTGGAATTCATTGTATTTGTTGTTTTAAATGGTTACTTATTTTTGATTTAATAAAGAGTAATAATCTCCTATTACTTATTTTGTGGATTTGCCTTTTACTTTAGTTAAACTCTATATAACTGAGCTAGTTCCTTAACTATATCCAGCATTTCAAGGCGAAAACTCTCTGGAGCTAATACCTCACAATTACTGCCATACCTAAGTAATTCCATTACCAGGTCATTCGTTGGATATAGCTGTAATTCAACTTGGAAAGTATAGCCTTCTTCTTTAATTATTTTCTGAGAAGAGTGAATAGGAAGGGATTCTAAGTATTTTAGCTGGGATTGATCAAAGCGTAGAACAATGCGACTTACCTCTCCATAAGTCTCTATTCCAAAAGCGTTTTGATAATATTTACTTATGTCAAAATCGGGTGTTTCATATACCTGTTCTAAGACACCAAACTTGGAAATTCGATCTAATCCATAATTTCTGAAGTCCTTCTTGTCTAAATCATATCCGATCAGATAATATCTATTTTGAGACTCCTTGATTCCAATGGGAATGCATTTTCTAGTAGAGGGTGCTTGCCAATAACTGTTTAATGTAAACTTAACACCATAATTATTTTGAATAGCGTAACCTATACTAAGTAGAAATTCAGTTCCTTTTGCTTTTTTATTCTCTAGATGTAGATAATCTCCTAAGACTTCTCTTTTCTTAAAAGCAGAAACCACATCAAATATTTCTATGATTCTTTGATTGTAATCTTTTTCTAAATCATCTATAATCTCATAAACTCTTAGTGATTTATTATACTTGATTTCAACTCCCCAAACAGACTCAATGTCTTTGCAGTCTCTTTGAAAGGTTCTCTTACTAATATTGAAATCAATACTATAATAGTTCTCATTATCCTCTAAGTATCTTACAATGTCTTCAAAATTTTTCGGACTCTTTCTAAGACATTCAACTATTGCTAGTTGCCTTTTAATAAAATCTTTTTTAACCATTGCTTATTTATTTATAGGACAAACATAAAGTGACACTCGGCCATATGTTGTCGCTAAGGAAAAAGATTTTGTTTTTTTGTGATAATTCGGAAACTACTACTGTATAATTACAGCTCTGAGATGGTGTTTAGTTAATATAAGTATCTCCTTTAAAAATGGAGATTATACTAAAAAACAATACACTACTAATAACTTTACGCACTTCAAATAAAAGCATCAATCCATTTTATTTAAATACTTTATAAACAAACAACAACTCTTTTCAGTTGGAAATAATTTGGAATAAATACCTTATATTGGTATGTATTTTTTTAAAAATTTAAATAACGACCTTATGGCTAAGAACACATCCATTTTATTAGGTGATTATTTCGATAAGTTTATAAAGACACAAATAAAAAGTGGGAAGTATACTTCAGCAAGTGAAGTTATTAGAGCTGCTTTACGACTATTTGAGGTAGAAGAATCTAAAAAAACAGAACTTTTACAAGAATTAAGAAAAGGAGAACACACTGGTTTCTCAACTAATTTTGAACGGGAGAACTTTAAGCAAACTTTGCATCTTAAATATGACGCCAAAGAAGACAACTTACAATTCCCAGGAATATAGTTGGATTCATAATCCAGTCTATTTTTTATAAAATAAACTAAATAGCACAAGATTATTATAAATGGCAAATACTTCTAATTTTAAATTCCCCCATTTCATATCTTCTATGACTAAATATATAATGACTTAAAAATTTTTAAGTAGCTTTAGACTTTTATACAAGTAACTTACACTCTTAGGATTTGCCCTATAATAATAGTAAGTAATCGATATGACAGAGACCTCCATTAGGATCATATATGACTTAGTCAACATTCGTCTTCGTAAGTTTATTACAAGAAAAGACAAAACAGCAATAGGCTTAATTTGTACGGCATATGGCTTACTTTGCTATTTATTATACGCAAACTGGAAAGAAATTGGCTTTCTTACTTATTTTTTGTTTTTGGACAACCTAATTTATCATGCCACTAGAAAGGATATAAATCTACTTAAGGTATTTAAACATTATAAAATGATACTCTTTGCAGAGTACACCTTTTATACCTTACCACTTTTATTGTTGCTACTTGTAAAAAAACAGTACCTACCCATTTTGTTAATTCTGGTGGTAACCTATGGCTGTATTGTATTTATGCCTAAGATCAGGACAAAGAAAATCCAATATCCCTTTTACTCTATAGATCCTTTTTGGCGGATATACTTCAGAAAATACTACCTAGCTTTAGTAGTAGCCTTTCTACTGTTTATCCATTATATGGGTATTAGAGTAGCAAATAGTAACCTACAAATCTTCTGTCTTCTAATGGCGAGTCTTCTAAGCTGCTTACCTAGTTTTGATAGAGAAAATCCTATAGAGATAAATTATAATCCATATGTATCTAAACAGTATTTAAATCTCCTTATAAAAGCCAATCTCTTAAATAGCCTTTATCTATTTGTTCCTTTTATAGGCTTATCCTTGATACTGGTAAAAGACCCTAATATATTACTATGGGCGGTATTAGCTATACTACTAGTAGGATACAATGTTATTTTAAAATATGCTTTCTTTCAAAGTCCTTTAAAGCAACAGCTCTATTTTACATTTACCTTTTTAGCAATGGGCTTACCTTTACTTTGTGTACCACTGCTTTACAAAAGAGCTATTAAAAACTTAAACCACATCAAAAAATGCTAGATATTGAAATTTTGCAAAAGAAGTATGGCAATCAAATTGTACTTGAAAATTTACATTTACAAATTGATTCTCCGGGTATATATGGCATAATAGGTAAAAATGGACAAGGTAAAACAACTCTTTTTAACTGCGCCTTACACCTAGAAGATTTCCAAGGACATAGCCTTTTGCAAAGGGAAAAAGTTTGTTTACAAAATACAGGGTACTGCCCTAGCGAACCTCATGTATATGATCAATTAACTGCCATAGAGTTTTATCAATTCTATGCCAAGTTATTAAATGTACCTTTTCAAAAAGGCCAAGAGCTATTCCCGGTGGACTCTTCTAAGTTAATCAAAGACTTATCCACTGGTACCAAAAAGAAAGTATACTTAAATGCAATATTGCAAAAAAAGTACAAAATGTATTTTTTAGATGAGCCATTTAATGGGTTAGATATAGAGTCGAATTGGATTTTAATGAATGCCTTAAAGCATTTAGCTAAAGATACTATAGTTGTGATATGCTCTCATATACTTGAAGTGTTATATAGTAATTGTGACACCATCTATATGTTAAAAGACAAACAACTTACCTCTTTTAATAAGGAAGAATACCCACTGATTGAAAAGGTCTTTTTTGCACGATAGAAAAAGGTTTGTGCTAAAAATAAAAATACTCTTTGTAAAGTATCTAAATACCTTTTATAGTCCTAACCACTACTATTATAATATAAATTTCAATTAAATATAGCCTTTTTTTATATTATAATATAAAATCTAAAACGTATCACATAACTGTTTATCAACACAATAGTCAAAAAACATAAAAACCTTACATACGCATACTTAAAAACAAATCTTCAAAAGAAAATTAAAACTTGACAAACAAATCAAAGAAGATGTTTATGGGAAACCTGGAACTCCAAGACGAGGTAATCTTGAAAAAGATTTTGATTCGTTTACTAGGAGACTACAATTCAAAAAGTAGAATTAAAGGATTTACAAAATACAACAGCAAGTACTCCTTAAATAATAAGATAGGATGGTGTACTTTATTTTGATTACCTCATCTATCTCTACTACTAGCTTTTGAAAGCATTTTATCTAGATTTCACACCTATTTATCTTGGTTAAAATAAGTATCTTTAAAACAATCTAACTTCTTTACTTTATATCTGTTATGAGTGATCAAAAAAAATATAATTGGATAGTTTTACTAGGGATGCTTTTACTCTCCTTTACTTTGTTTTCACAAAACATAATAGTATCCTATGGCTATAGGACCGCAATAGATACTCTTGAAAACTATACAAATAGCTATACCTTAATGTATAAAGATGGTAGGTCTTACTTTAGCAAAGATACAGCCAATCTCAAGGATTCCCTTATAGAGATAGTACCACATACTACAAGACAAAATCAGCTAATTCATTCAGAACATATAAACAAAGAATTTTATTACTTAACAGATATTAATCAAGACTCTTTATTTGCTATAATAAACAATAAACAAGTAGTAGATCGTCCGTTAGACTGGGGGTGGCAACCTAGCACAGGCACCAAAATGATTCAAGGATATCTATGTACAAAAGCTGTTTCCAACTTTATGGGGAAAGATTTTGAGGTTTGGTATACTATTGAACTTCCCTATAATACTGGGCCTGAATATTACCACGGACTTCCAGGGGTAATACTACAAGCCTCCGATGGTAGTTTTGAGTACTTGGCAACAGCCATAGAATTTCCTGATAGTCTCCAAGATATTGCAGCGCCTAAACTTCTACCAGGTAAAAAACATACCTTTTTAGAAACCCAAGTGATTCCTTTAAAACCATCAAAAGATAAACCCATTCGCAAGATGATACACGACCCTACAGAACCGTTTCGCTTTAGGGTAGATTAGATTATAAATAAAAAAAGCGCCACTTTTAGTTCTATCTACTTTTTACAAACATCTGATTTTCGTATATTTAAGTATTCTAAAAATACTAACTATGAAAACATTAGATCAAAAAGTAGCCTTAGTAACTGGTGGAGCATCTGGCATAGGATTGGCAATTGTAAAAGCATACCTCAAAGAAGGAGCCAAGGTGATGCTATCGGATATTGATCCAATTAAAGGTCAAAAAATTGTAGATGATTTAAAAAGTAAAGGCGCACAAGTGGCCTTCTTTAAAGCAGATTGCTCCTTAGCAAAAGACAATGAAGATTTAGTAAATAAAACTATAGAAGTATTTGGAAAACTAGATATTGCTTGTAATAATGCAGGTATAGCTGGAGAGGCGAATCTAACGGAAGATTATTCATTAGATAGCTGGAAAAAGGTAATTGACATTAATCTTAATGGCGTCTTTTATGGGTGTAAATACCAACTGAAAGCAATGCAAAAAAACGGATATGGGGTAATTGTAAATATGGCTTCTATACACGGTAGTGTTGCAGCTCCTTTATCTAGCGCTTATACCACTGCTAAGCATGCGGTAGTAGGACTTACAAAGAATATTGCAGTAGAATACGCCTCTAAAGGAATTCGATGCAATAGCGTTGGTCCTGGATATATTGATACTCCTCTACTTGCTCATATTCCAATAGAGCAAAGAAATGCTCTGATTGCAAAACATCCTATTGGAAGATTAGGAAAAGCAGAAGAAGTAGCTGAATTAGTACTTTTTCTAAGCTCCGAAAAGGCATCTTTTATAACAGGTGGATACTATTTAGTAGATGGTGGGTATACGGCTATATAAAGCAAAAACATACATAATTATACTTATCCAAAAAATAAGGCCAATAGAGATTTGCTTAAAATAACAAAGAGGTAAAATAATCCAATTATTTTACCTCTGTAGGGGGTGCGGGCTTGCTCCCAACACTTAGGTTGGGTCCCTCACCAGTTCATACAAATATACTATATTTAAAATACTTTCTCGTGTGTTATGAAATTCTACTTACATTGCACTGTGGATTTAAAACTCCTAAGTAAATACTTTTACATACAACAAAGATGAAAAAACTAAAACAAATAAGCATTGCTGTTTTTACCGCACTAGTGCTGAGTTCTTGCGCTGTCCAAGTGAAATCCAACGCAAATCACGATATACCTCCTGGACAAATGAAAAAGATAACAGGTTCTAAATCAGCAAAACCTTATGCCCCAGGACAAAACAAGGCTAAAAAGCACAATAAGAAACATCATTAATATATTGATATAACTTATTAATTGCTCTGTTTATAACCTATAAAAATAGCTTAACTCCATTAGAACTTTATAAGTTCTAATGGAGTTAAGCTATTTGTTTTTTGCTCACCTATCAGTAGCGGCAGACACTACTGGGTTTTGGTTCTGATCTTATTTTTTAATCTTCCCTACTCCCATCATCTGCCATACGTACAATCTTAGGTATAAATTTAGCGACAACATCTATTAACTCATCTTGGGCAGCCATCACTTGATGTATATCCTTATACGCCATAGGAGCCTCGTCTTTCCCGGCGCCTATAACTTCTACACCATGATCCTTTAGAACAGCTTTAATATCATTGGTTTTTAAATTTTTAATTGCCTGAGTACGGCTCATTTGTCTTCCCGCGCCATGAGAGGCAGAGTTCAGAGCTTGCGCTTCTCCTTTTCCTCTTACTAAAAACCCTGGTGCTGTCATAGATCCTGGAATGATTCCCATTACTCCTTTAGCTGCAGGAGTAGCACCTTTACGGTGAACAATCACCTCTTTACCTTGGTAGGTTTCTTTCCAAGCGAAATTATGGTGGTTTTCAATCTTTGCTAATACCTGGGCTCCAATAGCACTTGTTAACTTAGCATGAATCACCTCATGGCAAGCAGAGGCGTAATCACCAGCCAAGTTCATCAGTGTCCAATATTCCTGACCTGCTTGTGAATTCATATCCAAATAAGCTAAATTCTTAGCCTCATTAGGCAACTTACATACTCCCTTGGCAATATTAGTATACTGTCCTGCAATAGTAGCTCCAAGACCTCTAGATCCCGAATGGGTTAATAAAGCTAAATAAGTTCCTTTTTCTATATTTAGAACCTCATCGGTCTTCTCAAACTCCATCAATCCCCATTCTACGAAGTGATTTCCTCCTCCTGAAGAACCTAATTGTTCCCATGCTTTATCCTTTAAGTTTCGTATAAAAGGATTTAGGTTAAATTCGTCTCGATCTAAAATAGCATGCTGTGACTTATACTGTCCTAAAAACCCATGTCCAGCCCCAAATTTGGTATGCTTTACTAACTGTTCTTTTAATAGATTTTCCATTGCGTAGAACTCTAGGCCTTTTATATCAAAAATAGATAAAGCCATTCTACATCCTATATCTACTCCTACTCCATATGGAATAATAGCATCTTGTGTGGCTAAAACCCCACCAATAGGTAAACCATAGCCAAAGTGAGCATCAGGCATTAAGGCTCCTGCAACTGCAACGGGTAATTTTACCGCTACCTCCATCTGTTCTATAGCTCCCTTTTCAATATGTTGGGCCCCAAACACTTTATAAGGTACTGCTTCCTTTTTTAAGGGGATTACCTCATTTTCTATTTCTTTCTGCTCCCCTTGAATAATTGCTCTAGCTAATTTTCCAAAAATAGGATGGCTAATATAATCTTGCGCACCATCTAATACTTTTTTATAATGTTCTAGCATCTGTTTTTTTGTAAGGCCTGTTCTTTTCTTATTGGCCTGTAGAGCAACTTTAAGGATACTTGACTCAGGATAACCTAAGTCTATTAAATCATTTCCATTTATTGGGGTGTTCTTTTTCATTTTAATTCTTTTTCACTGTGGTTAAATGTACTCTTTTAAAAATAAAAGAGCATTAACCAGCATAATTAGGACAATATGTTTTGTTTTATCTGTTTTATCTAGCAAATACTTCTTTGAGCTGTGTTAGTACATTCCCACCTCCAGATAAGCTGATTTCTCCAACTTTATCTGCAATCTTCTCAATGTACTCCATCTCTTTTAATCGCATAAGCATATCGTTTTCCTCCATGAGTTTGGCAGTATTTAGCAAACTTCTTGTAGCGGCAGTTTCCTCTCTACGAGTAATCATATTTGCTTGGGCTTTTTTCTCGGCAATCAAGACCTGGTTCATAATCTCACGAATATCCCCTGGCAAGATAATATCCCTGATACCACATGTCTTTAAGGCAATACCTAAAGCGCTAACTTGCTCTTTGGCATCTTGCAAAATACTTTGGGATACATTTTCTTTATTGTCCATTAACTCATCAAAAGACATACGGCCTACCTTTTCTCTTAACAATAGCTGAATAGTAGCATACATCTGTTTCTCTGCATCCTTATTCTCACAATAAGCCTTCAAAAAATCCTCTACTTGAAACACAGCAGTAAAGCTTACCCTTAGCTGTACCTTGTCTTTAGTTAAGATTTCCTGGCCATTAATTTCCATGGTCTGCTGACGTGTATCTACCATAGCAATATGAACTTTGATATCGTTTTTCCAATAGCTGTATTGCCCAGGGTTTAAAATCCCTTTGAACTGCTCATCCACAAAAAGTAGTCCTTTTTCATTAGCACCTACAGTGTAATTTCTTAGAAAACAGGACATATTGGCCTTATTCCTAATACTTCTGTGAATACTTGAAGCAACTTCTATATCGCTAATTGTATAACGCTCAAATCTGTACATTTTAGCTTTTTTCCAAAAGATATAACGCCCAGAAGAAAGTACAGTATGAAATACTTTATTCTTATAGACTAATACTACTTCATTATCCATCACATCGATAACCTCTAAGAGATTCGCTAAATCACTATTCTCTAATAATGCATCTATATCCTGTCCATAGGAAAACATTTCTGATGTATTATACTGCGTAACTTCCCTTTTACCCCACAACCAATAGTTTCCTTGGGTATATACTTTATCTAATTCTCCTTGTTTAAAAACTAAGGCTACATGATTGGTTTTTACTTGTAATTTTTTCATAACTATATCTTTATTTTTTTTGTCATTGCTTATAAAGCAGCAGTCCTAACTAAAGTCAACTAGCGCTCAGCGGAACAATAAATTGTCTAATAAACAGAATTACTCGTCTATAGTCTAGAGCACTTTAAAAAAAGTAAGTGACTCGTCCTATACAATCCCTAATCCTTTTTTATGTAGACTAATCTATCATTCAGGCTTTACTAGCTTTTCAATAAGCTTCTATAAAAGAAACAGATTAAAAACCCCTGTTAGACTGCGCTTTTAAAAATGGAGGATTTTTATTGAAGTCCTGCCTCACTTCTTCCATATTTGCTTTTAAGGCAACTGTCATTCTACTCTAACCCCTTTGGTTATACTGCATTTGCAATAGTGGGACTTTAACCCACGACCCGAATCACATAACTAAACCACTAGTCATTCCTTTAATAGAATGTGAGGAGTCGAACCTCATTGATCTATTTCTACAAACAGAATAAGAGAAACTATTGTGTCTTACTTCCGCGCTATACAGAAACGCTTCCAAGGTTTGCATCTTTCGAACATTACAAAGATGCATACCAATGTGCGCAAACTAATTACGCAGTATAATTTTATTTCAATTAATTTTTCAAAACATTAAAAATCAATTCATTAAATATAATAAATCGTAAAAAAACAGTAAACAAACGACATAGTACGCATTTACTCTGCGTAGTTAAAAGTAAAAACAGTATATTTGATATGAAAACAGATCAAAATAAAGCATGGCAACAAATAAATTAGCATTACTGCGCTACCGTCTTTTGGATGAATGTCTACAAAATAGATTTAGAAAATGGACCTTAAATGACCTTATTGAAAAGGTTGCAGATGGCCTATACCAATACGAAGGAATTGAAACAGGTATTAGCAAGCGTACCATTCAAATGGACATTCAAACCATGCGAAGCGACACCTTAGGGTATAATGCACCAATTATTGTTGTAGACAGAAAGTACTATACCTATGAAGATCCAAGCTATAGTATTAGAAACTCTCCATTTACCGAGACCGATATGGACAAGCTTAAAGAGGCTGTTTCCATTTTAAAACACCTCAATGGTTTTAGTCAAGTTCAAGAGATGAGTGAAGTTATTGCCAAATTAGACAATAACCTATTAACCCATAAGACAAAGGCTCCGAGTTATATTCAATTGGAAGGTAATCCCCTATTAAAGGGAATAAAGTTTATTACCCCGCTTTATGAGGCCATCAAAAATAAGCAGACTCTTTTAATTGAGTATAAATCCTTTAAATCCAAAGAAGCTACCAAGTTGTTTTATTATCCTTATTTACTAAAGGAATACCGCAACCGCTGGTTTTTAATTACTAGAAGTAATAAGACTTCTCATCTACTTACTCTTGCTTTAGATAGAATGTTACAGGTACATAGTATACCATCAGAACCCTATGTAGAATACACAGGAGTTGATTTTGAAAGATATTTCCAAGATGTATTAGGGGTTACTAAAACACAAATGGACCGCGCTCAAAAAGTAATACTTTGGGTGAATACTTATCATGCTCCCTATGTCAAGACAAAGCCCTTACACCCCTCCCAACAGGTATTAGAGCACAATGAAAAAGGCATGACAATACAATTAAATGTAGTACCTAACTTTGAATTAGAACGTGAGATCTTAGGTTTTGGAGAAGCCATGGTAGTTATCTCTCCACGTTTTTTACAACGACAGATTGCCAAACGAGTAGAGAAAATGCACCAACAGTATTTGAAGCGAGAAATCTAAGGTTTATGCTAAATAATAAAAGAACAACTGAAACAAAAAAAAGAACCGCATATCCTAAAATATACGGTTCTAATCTATTATAATTATTTCTTATTTTTTGTAAAATACACTAGAGGTAAAACTACCCTCCGAAACTATAGGAGAGTTTCACTCCAAAATTATGTGCCTTAAATTTCTTGGCATTGGCTTGATAAATACTGTTGAGTACAATTGGATTTTCCACTATCCCCTGGTACTCCACCAAATGAACATTATTTGTTTTACCAGTAGTTTGGGAGGATAGTGCTACATCCATAAATAAGGACACATGTATAAAGTCAAAATTGCCAATCTCTATCTTTGTTCCTACTTCAAGAAGATAGGAAAATCTAAAGTCTCTTTTTTGTTTACTACTTTGACTCCAATCTCCTAAATCACCAAACCCTAAATAAAGCGGCTGGTCAAACTCCACATCATACTGTGGGAAATAAGCCCTTGTTTGCAAGTCCTCTACTTTTAAATTCACTTTATTTTTAAGTGGCATTCCAAACTTAAATCCAGTTCTAGCATATACTTTACCTTGATCTAAAATATCATAATGTACTAAAACAGGAATAGACAAATAAGCCATATTCCATTTTTGGGTAACTTTTTGACTAGAGTACTTAAATATAAAAGCTTCTTCTTCTATATCGAATGTCTCGTATTCTCCCCTACTATCCTTAGCAGTTACCTTAGAGTTTAATTGACTATACTCTAAACCTACAACTATTGCCCAGTGGTAATCCAAGGCATACTTATAGTTTACTCCCAAATTAAAACCCCCTTCTACTTTACCTGAATACCCAGAAGGTACTTTGGTTAATGAAGTGAAATTAACCCCTGCATAAAACTCTAGGTTTTTATAATCTAAAGGAAAAAGAGGATTATTTGCAAACGGTGAATTTTTCAAAAAAGGTAATTCATCTGAATCTTTTACTTCTTTAGCCTGTAGTAAGCACCCCGTGCACAAGAACAAAAAAAGCACTGTTTGTTTGAAGTTATTTTTAGTAGGTATTAAACAAAGTAAACTTTGTTTAATACCTCTTTCTAATTTATTTATAGTTGTCTTCATTCTATTATTTTTTAACCATTAATGTAAAGGACTTCAATTTGTTATTGTATCTCAGAACTAAGAAATACAGACCTTCTGTTAAGTTATTATTGATGTTTACTTGAGATAAAGTATTTTGTAAATCTCCACTAGCTACAAGCTGTCCCTTGATGGTATATAACTGATAAAACGCACCATTAAACTGCTCACTTGGGAAATCAAAACGTATAGATACATCCTCTCCAATTCTAACTGGGTTAGGAGCTACTTCAATATTATAAGTAGCTTGAGCATCAAAACTTACCTCACAGGTATGGATTACCTCTCCATCCAAAGTAGTTAAGATTGCAGAATACTCAGCATTTCTATCAATCACATCATTTATAGTTTGACCAGCGCTGTATACTTGACCCGATGCAATTAACTCCTGATTTTTGAATATCTGGAAATCTTTAAATTGGAATCCTCCATTGGTTAGTGGATTATTGTTTATAAAGATCAGATTATCATACTTGGTCATTAATACATTAGAGGTATCTGGAGCAACCTCAAACTCTATAGTAAATTCCTTAGTAAGACCGCTACTTGTCGATAGTGTTATTACTAAATCCTCCGATACAGGCTGTCCATTTACAACGGCCACTTTGAAGTCTTTACCTGGAGTTACCTTTGTGTTTGGATCCGTTACTACCTCTACTTCAATAAAGGCCTGGTCTTGTAAACAAGATAAAGGTATTCTCATAATAGGAGATACATCTGTATATACCTCACCATTGATAATTAACTTATCTATCTCTAAGTTTCCTCCCTCTACTATTAGGTCTTGTGTTAGAGAAACAGCATTGTAATTATGATTCCCTTTTTGGGTTGCAGTTACCTTCATACTTCCCACCTGACTAACTGTTACTAATCCATCTATTGTTCCACTAGCTACATCACTTGGTTTTTTATCCTGGTAAGAGTATTCAATTGCCAAGCCACTTGTCGCACTAGCTTTTAATTGAAGGGTTTTAGTTTCATTGATGTCCACTACTATAGTAGAGTCAAAACCTATAATTTGTTGGTCTGCCTTTCTAATTTGGAAAGTAGAACCAATAAATTCAAGGTCATAATTGGCATTAGCCTCTAAGGTTCCTTGCTCAATTGGATAACTTCCTACATCTTCTCCACTTTGACGATCTAAAGACCCTTTAAGTAAAGTACTAGAAGATTCTCCAGTTGGAATACCACTTACACTGTAAGTGAATACAGGATCCTTTTGCCCATATATCTTAGCTCCATTTTCGGCTAAAACTATCAATTTAGAAGCAACAATTTGCAATTGAGCACCAGAGAAATCAACAGTATAATTACTATTAGACACTAAGCTTCCTTTGGTAATAGCATATTTTCCAACGTTCTCTCCTTTTTGTCTGTCTAACTTACCATTCAATACCTTATCAGCTGCATCTTGGAATTGTAGTCCTTGTACCTCATAAGACAACTCAGGATCTTTCTGCGAATAAACCTTCAGCTGATTATTAGCTTTTACCTTTAAGGTACTCGGTGTTATACTCAGCTCATTACTACTAAAGTTAATAGAATAATTTTCACTAGCTCTTAAGCTTCCTTGGTTGATAGTATACTTTCCAACATTCTCTCCTGCAGATCTTTCTAAGCTACCTGTCAATTGATCCTCATAAGCCATTTCACTTACCTCATAAGTCAATACAGGATCTATTTCACCATAGATTTTTTGCTGAGCCTGAGCCTGTATATCCAATTGCAATGGAACAATCTCTAAAGTATTACTCACAAGAACTGGCTCTTGGTAATTGGAATTACTCTCTAAAGAACCAATGCCAATGGCATAACTACCAACATCTTCTCCTTGGTCTCTTAAAAGACTACCCCAAACTATTTGATCTGGGCTTTGATCATATTGCATTCCTTCTACCTGATAGGTAAGCTCTGGGTCAATTTGACCATAAGTTTTAGTTTGATGATCCACTACAATTTTCAAACTTGCAGGATTGATCAACAACTTAGCTCCTTGGTAAGTCAGGTCATAGTTATTATTAGCAACCAATGATCCTTGTAAAACAGAATACTCCCCAACATCATTTCCTCTTACACGGGTTAAACTACCCTCTAATGTATCCTGATATACTAATCCATTAGCTTTATAAGTAAGGGCAGGATCTGCCTGTCCATACATTTTACTTTGAGCATCTGCTTGTATGGTTAAAGCAGCTTTTGTAATAGTTAGATAATTCGAAGAGTACTCAAAGGTGTAATTGTTCCCAGGATTAATACTTCCTTTTTCAATTAAATAGGTTCCAACTTCAAGGCCTGATTCTCTTTCTAAACTACCTGTAATTACACTTTCTGTATCCCCATTTTCAAGCCCTTGTACTTGGAAAGACAATTGCTTATCTGCTTGTCCATATACCTGGTTTTGAGCATCTGCAACAATGGTTAATTCCGCAGGCACAATATCTAAATAGTCTTCTATGAAGGTCACTTTATTACCTTCTCTAGAGGCTAAGGTCCCTTTGGTAATTGCATATCTACCTACATTTTCTCCTGCAGGGCTATTAGCCTGTTCTCTAGTTAACTCACCTATCAACACATCATTTCTAGTTAAGCCTGAAACCGCATAAGACAATCCTGGCTCCTGTTGTCCATAAACTTTATAAGCAGCAATAGCCGTTACGGTAATTTCATTTTCAGTAATATAAAACACACCTGGTATATAATCAATAATATAGTTGGCATTAGCCTTTAAACTACCTTGACGTATAGCGTACTTACCTAATCCATCTCCTGGATCTCTTTCCAAAGATCCATGAAGAACACTTAAAGTGGAATCACTATATTCAAAGCCATGGGTTTCAAAAGTCAACACAGGATCTTCAGTGTCGAATACCTTACTTTGATTATTGGCCTCAACTATTAGCTTCTTAGGAGTAATTTCAAAGTTGTTCTTTTTATAAACAAGTGTATAGTTAGGAGTTGCTTTTAAACTACCTTGTAAAATACTATAAACATTTACCTGTTGACCAGGCTCTCTTTGTAGCTCTCCACTTAAAACTTGGGTTTGTTTATCTTTATTTGTCAAACCGCTCACAAGGTAAGTTAACCCTGGGTCTATTGAACCATACACTTTAGTCTTAGCCGCTGCAGAAACTACTAACTCAGCAGGGGTAATACTTAAATCAGCACCCTTGAAATCTAAGTAGTAATTCTTATCCACTACTAGCTTATCCTCTAAAATAGGGTAGTCTCCTACATTCTCTCCCCCTTGTCTATACAAAGATCCTTTTAAAACATCTATTTGTTTATCGTTTGCTTTTAATCCCGTCACAGTATACTGAATACTCGGGTCTGCAGAACCATACACTTTAGACTGTGGCTCAACCTCTAGAGTTAGAGCAGCAGCAGTAATATTTAAAACCGAAGGTACAAATTCAAAAGAGTAATTTCCATTGGCTTTTAAATCTCCTTTTTCAATAGAGTACTTCCCTACATTTTCTCCTTTTTGACGGCTTAGGCTACCTGTAAAGACAGTCTCTTGGTCTTCCTGGTTTTGTAATCCTTCTACTGTATAATCCAATATTGGATCTGCATCTGCGTAGATCTTCGTCTGAGGATTTGCAGAAACAGTTAACTTACTTTTTGTAATAGTAAAGTCTGCTGGCTTATAGGTGATATAATAGTTGTTATTAGAAGATAAGTCTCCTTCTAAAATAGAATATTTTCCAACATTCTCTCCTTCTTCTCTTTTAATATCACCAGTTAATACCTGCTTTTGTGTTTGGTTGAAAACCAATCCTTGGGTATTGTATTTTAATACAGGGTCGTTCTCTCCATACACCTTTTGAGCAGCAATGGCAGAAATAATTAGCTCTTTACTTTCAATAGTAAAAGTAGCAGGATCAAACTTCAACTCATAGTTATCTGAGGTTTCTAAACTACCTTCTAAAATAGAATATTCCCCTACATCTTCTCCTTTTTCTCTAGTTAACTTCCCTTTAAGTACCTCATCTACTTTATCCCATGAAGCTACTCCTTGGTACTGATAATCTAAAACAGGATCTACTTGTCCATATACCTTACCATGGGCAATAGCGTGTAGGTAAAGAGGACTTTTTAAGATAGTAAAGGTACTATGGGTAAAAGAAATACTGTAATTCTTCCCTGCATCTAAAGTTCCTCGTTCTATAAAGTACACCCCAACATCTCTATTGCCTTCTCTTACTAAATTACCCGTTAAAATCGCTTTTGTATCTCCATTTTGGAATCCTTCTACTGTGTAGGTTAAAACAGGATCAGCATTTGCATAAAGCTTTGTAACCGAATCAGCCACTACAGCAAGCTCAGCTGGAGTAATGTTAAACTCATCTTCAATAAATTTTAATTTATAGTTACTTTTCACCTCTAAGGTTCCTCGTACAATTTTGTATGTTCCTACATTCTCCCCTTGTTCTCTTTCTAATTTTCCAGTTACAGAGTCTCCAGGCTGTAATCCTGTAATGACATAAGTTAGCTCCGGATCACCTTGTCCATACACTTTACTTTGAGCATCTGCTAAAACAGTTACTTGTTTTTCTGTGATATGAAACACTCCTTCTATAAAATCAATATTATAATTAGCATTACTTTTTAAACTGCCTTGCAAAATAGCATACTCACCTATGTCTTCTCCTGACTTTCTAGCTAGCTTTCCTACTAATACATTATCTTTTGAATCACCACTAGCAAAACCTGTGGCTAAATAATTCAATTCAGGATCTTTTTCCCCGAATATCTTACCTGTATTTTGAGCCTCTACTTTTAACTCTAGTGGTGTAATGGTGAATTTACCATCTGTGAAACTCATCGTATAGTTCTTATTACTTTCTAGAGTTCCTTGCTCAATTGGATAGGTGCCAACATTTGTTTGTGTAACATTCTTTAAACTTCCAGAAATAACATCTCCAATAATATCCTGGTTGACTAAATCCTCTTTATTATACCCAAAGGTTAAAGGTGGTTTGTTTTGAGCATAAGGGCTTGTTTTATCCTCTGCCCATACCTTTAAAGGCGCTGGAGTAATCGTTAATTTACCCTCCACGTACTTTTGGATAGTATAGTTTTTATTTACTACCAACTCATCTCCATGAATAATATACTCCTTAACATCTTGTCCAGGATCTCTTGTAAGAACTCCTCTTACTATTTCTTCTTTAGTCTGACCGTAAACTAATCCTTCTACTTGGTAAGTAAAAGCCTTATCGGATTGTCCGTATACTTTAGTCTGGTTATCGGCAGTAATTACTAAGCCTTTTGACTCCACGGTTAGCTCCCCTGGTTCAAAGACTATAATATAGTTTGGATCAGGTGTAAGATTTCCTTGCTCAATTACATAGGTTCCTACCTCTGGCTTATCTTGTGTAGATAAACTACCACTTAATACACTACTTGCTTCTTGTCCAGGTAAAAGACCAGATACGCTATAAGGTAGATTAACAGGCTCTGTCCCATAAGTTAAAGTAACATCATCGGCTTTAACCGTTAAAACACGTTGAGTAATACTCAATATACCAGGGGTATAGTCAATATTATAATTACCTGTTACATCCTCTAAAGTACCTCGAGTGATAGTATGATCTCCTAGAGCTTCTCCTGGTGTACGAGAAAGCTCGCCTTTTAATACATCTTCAGCGGAATCATCGAATTGTAAACCATCTACCTGGTAGGTAAATGCCGGATCATTCTGACCAAACTCTTTACTTACATTATCAGCTTTTACTGTTAATTCAGCTTTTGTAATAGTTAATACATTAGAATTAAAAGTAGTAATATTATAGTTTCCATTAGAGTTTAAGTGCCCTTTTTCAATGGCATAGGAGCCAACATTTTCTCCTTCTTCTCTAGTTAAAACACCTTGTAAAGCATCTTTAGGCTCTTGCTGGTATACTAAGCCCTCAACAGTAAAGGAAAGCACTGGATCAATTTGTCCATATATTTTTTCTGCTGGCTTAGCACTAATAGTCAAAGGAGCCGGAGTTATGGTGTAATTTCCTTGAGTAAACGACATAGAATAATACGGCGTACTTTCAAGACTTCCTCTTAAGATCAAATAACTACGAGCATCTGTTCCTTGCTCTCTGGCTAATTTACCAGATACAACCGCATTAGTGTCCCCATTTACTAATCCTTCCACAGTATAATCTAAAGACGCTTCTGCACCTCCATAGACTACACTTTTATTATTAGCTATAACCTTTAACACAGCCTTGTTAATTCTTAAAACACCACTAGTAAAATCAATAGTGTAATTATTATTCGATAATAAAGTTCCTTGTACAATATTAGATTGTAATGGATTAACAGTCTCTTCTATATTTAACTGTCCATTAAGTACATTTTGCTCAGAATCATTATACTGCCATCCGCTTGCCTTATAGGTTAACTCAGGAGTATTTTGTCCATAAGTCATATTTTGATCCACTGCCTTAATTTTTAAGACAGCAGGCGAAATTGTAAATAGAGCAGACTTAAATTCTGACACTTCATAGTTATTATTAGGCTTTAAAGTTCCTTGAAGTATAGTATACTCCCCTACATTTTCATTTTGCTCTCTAGATAAAGCCCCTGTAAATACCTGGCTTGCTAGCTCATTGTATTGTAATCCTTCTACTTTATATAAAAACTCTTTATCCTCTTGTCCATAAATTTTAGAGGAAGCCATAGGTGTAACAATAAGTTTAGCTGCACCTATCACTAAATCATTACCTATATAATCGATTTCATAGTTATTATTTCCTTCAACTAATGCTACACCTCCTTGATTAATAGGATATACTCCTTTTTCCTTACCAGGTTTTCTGGTTAAACTTCCCTGTAATATTGCACTGTTATCTCCAGAAACAAAACCAGAAACGCTATAATCTAACTCTGGATCTACCTGTCCATATATTTTATTTTTTGCATTGGCAGTGATAGTTAATTCAGCTGGTGTAATACTAAAATATGCTCCCTTAAAGGTTACTGTATAATTATCTGCTCCTACTGTGTCTTTAATAGTAATAGCATAACTACCTACATTCTCTCCTTGTGCTCTTTCTAAAGTCACTTCGATTTCATCGCTAGCTAACTTTCCTGAAAACTCAGGAGATAATAAAACAGGATCTGGCTCTCCATAGACTTTCTCTTGAGCAAGTGCGCTTATGATTAAAGCTGCCTTTTCAATAGTGAAATTAGCCTCGCTGTAAGTCAATTTATAATTATCCCCAGCAGCTAAGGTGTTTTGCAGAATCGTATATTTACCAACATTCCCTCCAGGTTTACGGCTTAATTCACCTGTAAAACTATCTCCTTGCATTAAACCTTCAGAAGTATAACTATAGGATGCAGGATCCTGTGTTCCATAAACTTTACTAGAAGGAGTTGCCCAAACATGAACTGGAGCTGGCGCTATAACCATATTAGCTTTCAACTCTAAATTTTGGTAATTACTTCCTTTATCTACTAAGGCCTTCACTATATAGGTTCCAACATTAACAGGAGCCTCTTCTAATGAATTATCATCATCATCGGTATCAGCATTAGCTTCAAAATAAGTATAAGTAACCTGATTTGTAGAAACATCCCCATCAACCAAAATACTCTGGCCTTGTTTGTTGTACACAAAAGAAGCATCACTTAAAGTCACGTCATCAATAGGAGCTGGAGTAATATTTAATGTTCCTTGAAACACTCCTTCCTGGTAATTTGTTCCTCTATCAACAGTAACGGTCAAAGTATATACTCCAACATCTGTAGGACATTCTTTTGAACTATATCCATTTGGACCTGTATAAAGTTTTTCAATTTTATCACCCTGTTCTAAGCCTTCCACCTCTAAACAAATTGGCTTTCCTTCATAGAATTCTTCACTATCTATTACTTCTACTCCTTGAATAGGAGCAGGCTTGATAGTCAAGGTGCTATTTAAAGTTAAGGTAGCAATACCTTGACCATAAACTAATGCTTCAACTGCATAATCCCCAACATCAATAGGCCTATCAACAAGCACAATCCCATTACTATCGGTATAAGTATAAGTATCAAAAGCACCATTAGGAACATCGCCTGTAACCTCTAAACTATGTGGTTGTCCATCATAAGTAAATGTCATTGGATTTAAAATTAAATCTCCTGATACATCTTTAGTTACAATAGTAAGAATTGCATTCCCTTGCCAAGGATTGTAATTTTCTCCTCTAGTAACGGTTGCACTCACATAATATTTGCCATCCAAAATTGCATCATTGACTCTATTTCCTGGTGTACCGTCAGCATTAGCTTGGTAATAAACATATTCAACATCATCATCAGGTTCATTTCCTTGTACCTTTATGGTAATAACTTCTCCTGTATAAGTAGCCGTTTGATCTTCAAAAGTAATTCCTTCTATATTACCTTTTACTATAGTTATAACCCCCGATAATTCCTTAATCTGGTAATTATTACTACGATATACTGTTGCATTTGTTGTTTGACTTCCCAACTCTTCACGAGAATTATAATCATCAAAGTCAACTTTATCTGTTGGCAAAGTATTTATAACGGTAAGGCTTTTTGACGTACCATCATACGGGAATGTTTGACTAGGAAGTTCCACATTAGGTATTTCTGCCTGATTAATAATTAGGCTACTTTCTAATTCTAAAGCTTCATAGTTTGGATCAGTAACTGTAGCCACTACCTTATAATCTCCTGCGTTAATAGCCTCTTGTACAACTACATCACCTAAGCTATAAGTATACTCCACCCCACTTTGATCACTAGGAAGAGCTCCTGTAATTTCAAGTTTTTTACCTTCTCCATCATAAACAAAGGACTGGGATGTAAGACTAACTCCTGGAATAGTTGTTCCAAGGGTAATTGTAAGTACACTTGGCATAAACTTATAGTCATAATTTGAGGCGGCGCTACTAGATAAAGTACCCGCAGAAATAGCATACTCCCCAACGTCTTCCCCTTCTTCTCTTGTTAACTCTCCTTCTATAGTATCCTGGTAATACAAATCACTACTTAAAGTATAACTAAGTATAGGATCTGCTTGTCCATACATTTTAGTTTGTGGGTCTGCAGTTATTTTCAGTGGAGCTTTAAATATATTTAAAACACCTGGTTCAAAGGAAAAGTCATAATTATCTATCACTTCGATATTATTTCTTTTTATCGTTAAAGTTCCTTGTAAAATTGCATAATTGGCAACATTTGTTCCTACCTCTCTAGCTAACCTACCCTGTATTTGATCATTACTTCCTACAACACCTTCTACAGAATAAGTTAAAGTTGGATCTTTTAATCCATACTGTACACTTAGATTATCTGCAATGATTTTAAGTGGAGCCTTTGTAATAGTCAAGGTAGCTTCCTTGTTTAAAACCTGATAGTTAGCCCCATTATCTAAAACTCCCTGTACTTTGTAGGTCCCAACTTCAATTGGATTGTGATCCATTTGTTGATTATTAGAATCAAAATATTGGTAATTTACTCGACTATTCTGTGGAATACTTCCTGTAAATAAAATAGTTTGCTCACTAGAGTTATATACTCTTGAGCTATTATTTAATGCAACACCTTCTATTGGAGCTGGTAAAATAGTAAGAGTCCCCTTAACTGTTTGTGTTAAGTAGTTCTCATTTCTATATACTGTAGCCTCTAAAGTATATACACCTACATTAATAGGACATTCTGAAGAGCTAACACCATTTTGATCGGTATAAACTAAAGTTAGAGTATCTGTTGGTAAGTAACCTATTACTTCCAAACACAAAGGAACTCCCTCATAATTCTCTTCAGAATCTACAATATCTACCCCTTCAATTGCTGCTTTTAATATAGTTAGTGTTGCATCTAGATTAATATCATTATAACCTTGGGCAACAACTTTAGCGCTAACCTTATAAACACCTGCAGCTATAGCGCCTCCATGTACTTCATTACCCTTACTATCTTTATAAATATAAGTAATATCTGCCCCTGGAGGAATTTCACCACTTACTTCTAAAATGTGAGGATTACCATTATAGGTTTCTTCTTTACTATCTAAGTGTACTTTATCATCACTCGATGCATTCTTAATAATAAGAGTAGCTGTTTTTTCCCAAGTTGAGTAATTAGCATTTCTAGTAACGCTTGCCTCTACGGTATATATCCCCGGCAAAATACTTTCTGTTACCGGTTTTCCATCCTTTTTATATACGTATACTACACTATCTTCCGCAGTAGTTCCTTTTACAAAAATTTTAATATTTTCTCCAGTATAGGTAATCTCTTGATCATTAAAACTCAAACCTGTAATAGGCGCTTGTTCAACTTTTAAAACTGCAGAAAGTGTTTTGTCTTTATAATTTTCATTGCGCTTTACTAAAGCCACTACATCTACTTGTCCAACATCGGTTAAACTATTATTTTGATAAGTAATATTATCTTCCGCTAGTACATTACCACTTACCTTTAAGGACTTCACACTTCCATCATATTGGAAGGTTTGGTCTTTAAGCTCTATACCTGTAATTTCAGCTGGGGTAATGGTCATATCCGCCTTTAAGGTTAAAGTAATATAGTTAGGATCACTTATTATAGCGCTTGCCTCATACACACCTGCATCTGTAGGCGAATTTACTAACTTCTCATTTTGTCTGTACTGGTATACCACCTTACTATTTTCAGAAGGCAATGTTCCTTTAATTTTTAAACCTTTGGCACTTCCATCATAAATAAAACTATCCTCTTCTAAGGTTATTCCTATAATGTTAGCAGGCAAAATAGAAAAAGTGGATCCTGTGAAAGTTAGAGTATAATTTTGCTCAGGTAGACTCAAAGTACCTTGAGTAATTTCATAATCTCCTATGTTTTCCCCAGACACTCTTTGTAACTCTCCTTGAATATTATCGTGATAATACACCTCTCCTATTTGAGTGTAAGTAAGCACAGGGTCTTTTGTCCCATAAACTTTACTACTTGGAGTAGCGTTAATTTGTACACTTGCTTTTCCTATAGTATAGTTTGCTCCTATGAAATTGAAATCATAATTACTCTCTACTAAAACTCCTTTATTATAAATATGTAAAGTTCCTTGGGTAATTGGATAATCCCCTGCATTTAAATTAGAGTTACTCTCTAGGTTACCAATTAACTGATCTGCTTGTCCAAGTTTACCTTCAGTTATAGTGTAATCTAACACTGGTTTATCTTGTCCATAAATAGTTGTCTTATCATTAGCCTTAACAGTTAATGGAGCTTTGGTAATTGTTAAAGTAGCATTGCTTACTAATGGAGCATAATTCGATCCATTACTCAAAGTTGCCTCTACATTATATACCCCAACATAAATAGGTGCATTACTCATTGAATTATTATTGCTATCACTATAAGAAAAGCTTGGAGTAGCACCTGAAGGTACATTTCCTGTAAAGGCAATACTTTGCATTTCTCCATCATAGACAAAACTCTGGTCATTAAAATACACCCCTGTAATTGGAGCAGGTAAAATCTCTAATACCCCTTTTACAGTTGCTTCATTATAATTTTCATTTCTATAAACGGTAGAAGTCAAAGTATAGACCCCCACATCTACAGGACAGTCTTCCGAGTTATATCCATTACTACTTGTATATACGCTTGTTATTTGATCTGTAGATTCATTACCCTTTAGAGTTAAACACAATGGAGTCCCTTCATATACTTCTGAACGTCCTGAAATGGATAAACCTCCTATATCTGCTTTTTTGATCTGTAAAGTAGCATTCTTGGTAACTGGTTGAACATTATCTCCTTCTAATATTCCTTCTACCTTATAAATACCTGCATTTACTGGCATTTGACTAGTAGTAGAACTCGCATCTAATACATTGGTATAAGTAATGCTTGATTGTGGATTATCTGGAAGATCACCCGTAAACTCTAAACCATGGGCTTGTCCATCGTAAGTAACGTCTCTACTTACTAAGAAAACCGCGCCATCGATATTTTTTGGTGTGATTGTTAAAGTAGCAGTATCGCTCCATGTGTTGTAATTTTTTCTTTCTACTGTTCCCGTAGCGTCATATACTCCTGGATTTATAGGAGTCACCTCTTGTCCTTTTTGGGTATAAATAAGGTTTTTTGTATCACCTGGTTGAACTCCTTTTATCTCCATAGTTATAGGATCTCCATAAGTAATAGATTCGTCATTTAAGCTCAGTCCCACTATATCTATAGGTGTAATTTCTAAGTCGGCTTTTAAAACAAGAGGTTTAAAATTTTTATCATTATCTCTACTTACAGTAGCTACGATCTCATAGTTACCCACTTCTGTATAGTCTTGCCCACTGTAACTTACAACGTCTTGATCCGTTTTCCCAGTAACAGATAAAGATTTAGGTGTCCCATCATATGGGAAACTTTCTCCTTTTAACTCAATACCAGTTATTTCTGCTTTAGTAATTATCATTTGAGCTGACAATTCCAAAGAAGTATAATTTGGATTACTGACAGTGGCCTTAACTATATAAGTTCCTGCCTCTGATGGTGCCTCCAAATTAGGCACTGTAATATCAATTACTTCATAGCTATAGCTTACTGTTGTCCCTAGTGGCAAATCTCCCTCTACCACCAAAGTATGAGGTTGACCATCATAAGTGAAATTTTGATCATTAAGCTCCAAATTGTTAAAGCTAGCGGGAAAAATCTCCAAAATAGCTCCCGTAAATTCTAAGTCGTAATTTAAAGGAGGAGCAGCTAGGGTACCTATTTCAATGTTGTAGGTTCCAACATTATCACCTGGGACTCTGGATAATTCTCCCTCAAGGCGATCTTGATTGTATAAAGTACCAACAACTTTATAAGTTAAAACAGGATCTGGTGTATTAAAGACTTTAGTCTTAGAATCAGCAATAATTGAAAGCTTTGCTGGATCAATAGTTAGGATGCCGTTTTCAAAGTTTACTGTATAATTGCTTTCTACATTCACTCCAGTATTTACTATAGTTAATCCTCCTTTAGAAATACTGTAATTTCCTATGTTTTTTCCAGTTTCTCTTGTAAGTTTACCTTGAAGAGTATCTCCAAAAAACAGCTCACCCTGTGTAATAGTATAAGTTAGCTCGGGATCGTTTTGCCCATAAGATACAGTAGCGTTATCGGCTTTAATCGTTAAAGGCGTTGGAGTGATAGAGAACTTAGAGGTTGTATCGATAATAAAATCAACGTTTGCTATACTAAAGCCATCTTTAATTTTAAAGTCATAAGTACCAACATGTTCTCCAGATTGCCTTTGAAGTAAATCTGCAGGTAAATTCAAAGAAGCTCCAGCCTGATTTACAGTATAGGTAAATGTTGGATCGCTTTGCCCATATATTTTAGATAAATTTGTCTCAGGGGTTACAACCACCTGTATAGGTAAGATTTCAAATTTTTTGGATGTATCTAAAGTGAAGGTGTAATTATCCACCTGGTTACTACCTACGGAGCTTTGTAAATTTTCAGTATTATATGAATATTTACCTACTTCTTCTCCAGGTTCTCTGGTCAATTTTCCAGTTACCGCATCCGGCTCTACAACTCCTTTTACTTTAGTTATAGTATAATCAAAACTTGAAGGGTCTTGCTGGTTAACAACTTTGGAATAGTCTTTAGGTACAATTTTAACCTGCCCAGGGGCGATTGTCAATTTTCCTGGAACAAATAAAAATTCATAATCATCCGTTGGTGGATCAAGAGCAATATTTCCTTGGCTAATGATATATTCTTGTACATTTTCTCCAGGCTCTCTTTCTAAAGAACCTACAATTTCAAAACCTTCTATTTTTGTATCTTTTGAGGAAGAATTTTCACTTTGTTGGCCAACCTGATCTAGTCCAAACTCTGTATAGGTCAATTCAGGATCCACTTCACCATAATATTTGGATAAATTATTTGCAGTGATTTTAATTAATTTTGCCTTTACCGTTACTGTTATCTCTACCGGATCACTATCACAGCCATCTACTACCGAATTAATTACAAAATACTTAGTTACTCCGACATTCTTAGTACTTGGGATAATAGGTAAGTTTTTAGGATCAATTTTTTTAGAATAATCTACCTCACCATCCTCTCCTTGCTCAAACCAGTGAACCTGACTTAAATTATCACTTGGAGATGCTTCTAGAGGAGCAGCTTTTTCTCCAAGTCCATAAACCAAGGAGGTCGTCTCTACAATAGGAGGCATAACAAATCCACAAAAATATTGATAAGCTCCCATAATATTTCTGTGTTGATCATAGCGCAAATTGCCTCCCAAGTCTTTCCCATCAAGTCCTAGGGTATTTACAAGGCCATTATAATTCAAAAGATTTCCTAAAACAGTAGGAGATGAAGTTCCAGGTACAATGGAATAATAGGGATAATCCCATTGATTTTCTTTATAAAATGTTGGTTCCAAGGTAAAAATACCTGTTTTTGGGTTCCCCATTATAGGAGCGAATTCCAACCAATCATTAGTTTCGATGACAGATTGACCATAGGTATTACCTTTACCCGAATAAAAATAGGATGGATTACTTTTCTTAGCATAATTATTAAAAATCACCATACTAACCATTTCAGATGTATAGCTGGCATTTTCACCATTTTCATTAAAAAAAAATGCTCCTGCTCTACTCTCTGCTAAGTTATCCGCAATGGTAATATTACTAAGAAATAACTGTCTTTGAGGAGTGATTTCTAATGCTCCTCCATCTTTTCGAGAATAATTTTGGTATAATAAACTACTTATAAGATATACCTTATTAGTCGGAGTTAAAGACGAACCACCACCTGTTCTAGTGGATAGTACACCACCACTACTTGAGGATTCATTAGCATGAAAAATAACATTATTAAAGATAATCGATCCTTCAGTAGCCCCTTTATAGTTCCCTAGAAAAGCTGCACCACCACTATCATACTTCATCTGCACTCCTTGTACAGTATTGCTAGAAGTTAAACCAGCATTACCACCAAAAATAGTAACACCATCTATTAGAATTTCATCCTGAACAAAAAGGTTTAAAACGCGTAGGGCATTATTGGTATTTCCCTGTATTTTCATGTTTTTTTCAGTACCAGTTACAGTAGTAGTATCATTAAAATCTCCACTTAATATAGTAACATTATTATAGGAGTCTCTTTGATCTAACTCCGTTTCATCTCCATTAAATCCACCATAAATATGCATATTCCCAGTAACGGTAAAACTTGCATATTGACCTCCATTACTACCAAAGCCACGAACATCAAAATAAGGTTTATGGGTACCTTTGGCTACCCAAATTTCGTACTCAGAGGTTTTACCCTCCAAAAACTTTAAGGCATCTGCCAAGTTCGCTGCTTTATCCCAGGAACTACCATTACCGGAAGCATCTGGTTTTACATAAACTCTACCATCTTGAGGTAAGATAGTAACAGGCCGATTTTGAGAGTACAACATAGTGGTACTAAACAATAAAACTAAGGTTAGAAAGGAGTAGATTTTTTTCATTATAAATAGATCTGAATTGATTTATACTTAAGAAATAGTGGATATACACGTGTTTTTATTTTAATAAAATTTATTTAAAATTAACAAACAATAAAACACCACCATAGAATTAATTACACTTAATTTCCATAAATTATAATTAACTCCCTATAAATTTAGCGTATTTTTTAATACAAAATCAAAACAACCTTAATTATATATAAATAAAGCTTTTAAATAAACAACATTTAATGAATTATTTGGATATTATTCAGACTACATGAAAAGCGAAAAACTACCATTCTAAATAAATTAAAATGGTAGTTTTTTCTATTTTTAAAAGACAAAAAAGTATGCTACACCTTAGTAGTAGCACTTATTTACTATCTTTTTTTAAAGTCATATAACTTTAAAATCAAAAATAATTAATAAGCCATGAGTAATCAACAAATAAGCATTCCTATATGTAATGTGGCAAGTGGAAATCCTTTAGAGAATCACTGTGGAAAGATTACTTCAAAAGAAAAAGCTTCTAACTCACTTTATGGCCTTTTTTTGTTTTAACGAAGTGGACGTATGCGCATATAATCTGGAACACTAGTTTGTTTGAAAAACAAAATACCATCAAAATAGTCCTTTAATCGAATTTTTGAGTAGTGTAAATATTCTCTACCGTTTTTCCAAGGATTACTTAAGTAGAGGTCCAACTCTTGCAGGGAAATTAATGAGCTATCTTCCTTATTTAAATCTATAAAAAAGGTATCCTTGTCTTGGGTAAGAAAATACTTATTCCAAGAGTCTTTTTCTATAAGAGGTAAAGTATATTTCTCACGCCTTACTATTGGGGAAAGAGTATCTAAGGTATCTTTGGTTTTTATCCAAGTTTCACCACTTGATGGTAAAGTACTTAAGGCATAATAATTATCTTGAAGACTACTTTTAAGATAAGCTCCTAAAGGTTTATTTACTAAAGTTCTCAAGGCTATATTACTATTAAATCCCCATATAATAACTTTATTATCTTTTTGGGATAAAAGCCAATCTACAACTACAACAGCCTCTAACTCGGCTTTAGTGACACTATCTTTATCTATAGGTAAGTCTTTAATAAGGATAAAGGAATTCTTTAAATACTGCCAAGCTGCCTTTTGTACTCTTACAAGCTTAATGTCTTTGCCTTGAATTTTTTGCTCTAATTCTATCATATGCTTATAAATAAGCTTGGAGAGTTGAATAGCGTTATGGTACTCTAAAGCGCTATAAGACTCGTTTTGATGTACTTTTAATAAAAACTTATCTAACTCTTTTGTACACTGTTTTAAAAAATCTATATCAGAAGCAAACTCCATATAAATACGATCCATTTCAAGTTCCATAACAACCTGGGATAAATCATAGGTATCAAGTCCTACTAATTGTACTTTTTCTGTATTTTGCTCATTGTATCTTTTCAGCCAGTAAAAAAACAACTCTAACTCTGTACTTTGCCATAAAGGATCTAAGGCTATATACATACTATGTTGAAAGCCCCTATTATACTCCAACATTAAACTAAGCTTATACACATCCCAATGGTTGGCTTCGAAGGCCAAAGTATATCCTTTTTTTTGAACTAATTCTTTTATAATTTCTATGCTAACTTGGTTAAACTCCTTGCTTGCATTTGCACCATTTCCCAAAGCTATCACCCTCTTTTGCTCAAGAACCTCAACAAGGGGCTTTAAAGAAGATAAATTCTGCATATCTATGTTATTTTGTCCTTTGCTTTCTAAGAATCCAGTAAGGCAAATAAAACTGAAAATTAATTTTTTAAACATATTCTTTAGGTATTTTCCAAGGTCAATGATTTCCTTTTTTACTACTATTGACTTAAGAGCCTAGATTAACCAATCCTTTTTATTAAAAAATGTTTTGTGGAGTTCTTTAGCTTAGAACACCATCGTTATATTCTAGGCAGCTAGTAAAGTATAGTTTATTCTTTATAGGTAGTATTAGTTTTAAAATCCATATAATAAGGTCTGTTTGATTCTTGCACTGGCACTACAAGACCACTGGATTGCATTCTACTATACCCTGTGTTTTGCTCCATATACTTACTTGAATTATCATATAGGAAAAAGGGATCCTCTTTGCCTTTTTGTAAACCAAAAATTTCATTTTCACTATCTAAAATTTCAATCTCCCAATAAGAAGGTAAAACCTCCCAGGTTTTGGTCTTTGTATTCCAGATTCCTCTTAAATATTCTTGATCATTTTCCTTCTTACTGACTATGTACAAGGGACTACCCTCTCCTACTCTATATATTGTACCAATAGAACCAGGTTCTTCCAATTCTTGACTACTCAATAAATCAAACTTGGTTGGCCAAATAAGTCTTCCTATTTGATCTACTACATAAAAGGAATTGGGCTCAATGCTATCTAATAGGTTTCCCTTTTGATCTAGATATATAAAATCGTATGCCCATATATCATGGTTGTAATTAAAACGTCCTACTAAAAAATAGGGAGTATCAGAAATCGAAAGTACCAGCTGGCTTTGGGTTAAGAAGTCCAATTGCTCTTTTGTTGCGCTTTGTATGATTTGAGGTAAAGGCTTATCATATTTGGGACAGATATAGGTTTGTTTTGTTTTTTTATCCTGCAGGACTTTAGGCAAACTTGCAAATCTCTCTTTGTGCAAAGAATCCAGTACAATGGTATTCCCTTCATATTCAAAACTAATAGTCTCTTGTGGAACTAAATTGGTTATCACTTCCTTGTCTAAAGAGGCATCGTAGAAGGCAAATTCTTTACCTTTAGATACAATGTATTTATCATTAGATAAAGCGCTCTCTATGCTCTTTTTCACTTTTGAAAAACGCCCATTTTTAAAAGTATATAAACTACCATCTACCAGGATATCTTTGGTATCTATCACTTCTATATCTACAGGACTACTAGAAGAATTTAAGTAATCATAAGAAGTATCTACTAATACTTGTCCTGTTTCTATTACCTCTAAATTTACCTGCATATAAGTGGCTGTCTTTTTAATGGAAGAGGAAAGAATATTAAAATCCCACTTATAGAAAGGAAGCTTCTTTTCAAACTCTCTATACTTAAATAGTAGAGTGACCCCACTAACTTGCCATAAATATTTACTATGCTCACTAAAAGGATCTACTAAATTACCTAGTGAATCTATAACACCTTGATTGCCTATATCATTGAGTACTAAGGCATGTCCTGAGGATAGAAATGGCTCCGCAAACACAAAGGTTTGGTCTATCTTGTGATTACCTTCTTTATCTACATAAATATAACTGCCGTCTTTTTTTAAATAAGGTACCCAGTCTATACTTCCATTTTTAAATGTAAAGTTTGCCTGGGAAGTAGCTTGCTTTTGGCAACTAAAAGAAAGTATTCCTAACAGTAGTATTTGTAATAGTTTCATAATCTAAACTTTTAGTTTTGCATAGTCCTCTTATTGTACCCCTTATAGATAGGGTAAATTACAAAAGAGAGACCTTTCAAAATATAAACGTAAAATTACCGCTTTGACCCCTTGTGAACTATCCCTTGAAATAGCCATTTTTTAAACTTTACTCTACGTAAAGCTTTGCTACATCTAACAGCTCCAGAACAGGGATAGATTATCTTTTTACAACTAGATTATAAAGAAGAATTTCAATGTAAATTAATAAGTTAGCCAAACATAGGGACTGAAAGCTCTTCGCTTCATCTAGAGTAAAAAACGAGCAAAAACTCTTATTTATACAAAAAGTGCACGAATAAGATTTTTTATGGTAAAAAAGCGACCTAGTTTGACAGATAAAATTATTTGCTCTTTATAGCAGGGGAAGTCGTGATAGTTAAATTAACAAATACCCTTGATCTATAAATAAATGACAAAATAGCTATATTCAGATCTATCTTATTCTTTTGTAAAACAATGCAACAGCCAAAGGACTATTGTTATGATGAGCCTATAGTTGTAAACAGTGATAATCTCTCATACGAACACTAGTGTTGTTACTCCAGACTTGAAGTCTTGAGTTTTATAAGAACATTCATTTTATATCTATTTACATATATTTTTATGCATTTACATTGATTTATATTCCTTCACATATAAATAACAGAAAGCGTATGTTTTAATGACACATCCTATTGCAATATTTCTAAATCAGAATGAAAATATAGAGATAGTGAAATAACCCTTTTACTGCTGACTTAGAAAGCTTTTTATAAGATAATTCTATGGGTTTATACCCATCAACATAGTAACATACCTAATATTAATATTGAAAAGGCTAAAATGCTTACTAATCAGCTCAGATATATAAAGAATAAAGGGAACATCGGATATAAGCAATGTGCTATTGTAGAAATAAAGCCATAGACTATAGAGAAATCATTTTCCACAAATCTGTTAATATACATCAATAGCAACATATAAACCTACCTAAAAATTATTAACTGATTTTATATTCTTTTACATATAATTCATTATCTTTATACTTATTTATATTCATTTGCATATAAATTTAAAATAAAGACCAATATCAATGTAATTGCATATAATTATGAAACAATCACTGGCAAATTTTGTAAAGGAACAACGTAAAAAAACAGGATTTACTCAAGAAGAATTTGCGGAACGAGCTGGAGTAGCTTTAACTGTAATTCGTAAGATAGAACAAGGAAAAGATAATTTAAGTATGTCTAAAGTGAATCAAGTATTATTGATGTTTGGGCATACCTTAGGACCTATAAATATTAAGGAATTATGCGACAAGCTTTAATTAAATACAATACTGTTGATGCGGGAGTCTTAACTGAAACGGATCAAGGGACTTACGTTTTTGAATACTTACCTGAATATATAGAAAATTTCCCAGAACGTTTTATTACATTTCAAATGCCAGTTAATAAGCACAGTTATCATAGTAAACATTTATTTGCTTTTTTTGATGGGTTAATTCCTGAAGGATGGCTATTAAACATTGCTACAGATAGTTGGAAAATCAATCAAAATGACCGCATGGGGTTGCTTTTAGCTTGTTGTCAAAATTGTATTGGTGCCGTAAGTGTTCATCCTCTAAATTAGAATAAAATGAATAAATGTTTGTATTGTTATCAAGGGTTGCAAGCAGATGTAACACAAGAATATCATGAAAAATGCGCTCAGAAATTCTTTGATTCAAAAATAGCTCCTGTACTACCCTATAAAATGAGCGATATGGTCTCTCTTGCAAAAGAAGTAGTAGAGCGATCAGTAACTGTACCTGGAGTTCAACCAAAACTATCCATGGGCGTAATTAATGATGCTCTGCAAGATGGAACTTCAGGTAGGATGACTATTTTAGACGCCTTGGAAGGTTTCTATATACTAAAACCACAAAACGAACAATTCAAGCAAATGCCCGAAAATGAGCATTTATCGATGCGATTAGCTGAATTGTTTAAAATATCCGTTGTCTCTTCATCATTAATACGTTTAGCATCTGGGGAATTGTGTTATCTAACAAAACGTATTGATCGAACACCTCAAAACACAAAAATTCACATGATTGATTTTTTGCAGATTTTAGAACTGGAAAGTAAATATCTAGGTACCATGGAACAATTAGGAAAAACTATTGGTGAATTATCCACGCATACTTTATTAGACAAGTTTCGTTTTTTTGAGTTAACAGTGTTTAATTTTATTATTGGAAACAATGATATGCATCTAAAAAACTTTTCAATGATACATTCGGATGCTGGGTGGGTTTTGGCTCCTGCTTATGATTTATTGAATGTGAAAATAATTCTACCAAAAGACGATGAAGAAATAGCTTTATTATTAGGGGGTAAAAAGAAAAATCATAATCGAAAATATTTCGAGCAATTTGCCTCCCTATTACAACTTAACGAAAAGCAAATGAGCTCTGTTTTCAATCGTATCTCAAAATGGCTACCTAAAGCAGAAAAGCTAATTAGAGAATCCTTTCTATCGGAAGAATTAAAAGTAGATTATATAAAAAGTATAAACAGACAAATAAACCAATTGAAGTAATATAAAAGTATCCTTAGCATTATAAATAAATAATCTGTGCAGGGCTAAAAAAACTCACGTTAAAAGACTCCATTCAGATTTGCTCGTAAATCTATTGTTCAATAACATATATTTCACTTGGATAGCTTTGCTATATCAAATTTAAACTTATAGGTCATATATTACTAATAATCATAATTTTAAAACTATATAGTACTATACTAGATAGTACTATCATCAGAAATCAAAATTGCACTAGTGTAAAAAAACATAAAACATATGATTATCAAAACAATAAACCTACAAAAGCATAATAAACCTAGTAGGTTTATTATCGCTACTCCAAGTTCATTATTGCTAGATACCACAGAAAATATATCTAAAAAACCCCTTAACACTAAATGAAAAGGGGTTTACTTTAAAAACCAATTTAGTAATGCTATAAGGATACTTATATCTAATTAGTTACAACTTTAAATCGGGATAAAACATACAAATCTAAAGAGAAATCTTACCTGGTTTTATTTGTTCAGTAGGCTTTATAATAACCTTGTCCAAAGGATCAAATTCGGCAAAAACTTCTGTAGTGGCATCCATGGTTTGTCCTAACTCCACACTAACTTTCTTGATTTGATCTTCATTGATTACATAAACGAAACTCCCCATTTGAGTGTGTAATATACTTGGAGTAGCTACCCAATAAGTAGGATTATCCCTTTGTAAATCTAACTTAACCTGAGCGTAATCTCCCCCATGTAAAACGTTATTTACATTGTCAATGTCTATTTCTACATAAAGTGATCTATCCTTTTGATTCAGCACTCCTGAAGTCCTAGACACTATCGCTTCAAATACTTTATTGGGCACAGAACTTACTGTAAAGCTAACTTTAGCTCCAATTTTTAATGCAGAAGAATACTTTTGTGGTAAATAAACCACTAAACGAAGCTTATCGTCTTGTGCCATCTTAAATAAAGCGGTATTACCTGAAGCATTAGTAAGGGCTCCCACAGAAACCTCTCTAGAGGTAATTACCCCATCAAAAGGCGCGGTAATTCTCAAATACTCACGCAGCTCATTACTTTGTGTAGCAGTTGCTTTAAGAGCGTTGTAAGTTGCTAAACTACTATCCACTGCTCCTTTAGCTCTATCTAATTCAATACTAGCTACAGCTCCGCTAGTTAAAGATGCCTCTTGCAGTCTCTCATAGGCTTGCTTAGCATAAGTATAATCACTAAATGCCTTTTCTACCTTAGATTGATCGGCTAAAACCTGATGCTGCATCTCAGGGGCTTTTAAAACAGCTAAAAGCTGTCCCTTCTTTACATAGTCTCCCGTTTGCACTAAGATTTGATCGACAAACCCAGCAACCTTAGCGTAAATCTCCACTTTTTCATAAGGTTCTAATTCTCCTGGTAATGAAATCTGAAACACTGGATTAATCAGCTGAATTTTTTCTGTTGGATAAGTAATGGTTGTTGTTTGCTGCACTTGTTCTACCTCCCTTTTGGAAGTGTTTTCAGAACAGCTCGATAAGCTAATAGCAATAAATGGTAATACGAAGCTGCTTAGTAATGGTTTTATATTTTTAAATATATATGGATACATAGTAAATAAACGTTTAAAATTAACAATGGTTGTCTGCCGTCTCTTTATAAAAAACACTCTTCGGGTCATAAGGATCTAATGAAGGGCTCTTAATAGAACTTCTATTCATAGTAGAAGAGAAGAAATGAGGCACTAATAATAAAATAGTTACTGTGGAAGCAATAAGTCCACCGATTACTGCTCTAGCTAGTGGAGCAACTTGTTCTGCACCATCCCCAAGACCTAAAGCCATTGGTAACATACCTGCAAACATTGCTGCGGCAGTCATTAAAACAGGCCTTAAACGGGAAGAGGCAGCAAGGCGCGCCGCATTAGCAGGTTTTAGACACATATCCTTTCTGTAATACTCTGCTTGATTTACAAGTAACACGGCATTGGAAACAGATACTCCCAAAGACATAATAATCCCCATATAGGACTGTAAATTAAGGGTACTACCTGTTAGAAAAAGCATAATCATACTTCCTGCAATTACCCCAGGTAAAACCGACAAAATAACTAATGGTACTTTAAAGGACTGATAATAAGCCGATAGCATTAAAAATATAGCAATTACTGCCACACCTAAACCGCTTACTAAGTTACCCAAAGTCTCCTCAAGTAATTTAAGCATACCTTCGGTCCAAATTGTCGCTCCAACAGGAGGGTCTCCTGCATCTTTAATGGCTTTATTAACTGCCTTAGAAGCTGATCCTAAATCTTTATTATACACATTGGCAATCACAGTTACATATCTATTTGGTCCTTTGCGGTTTATTTGTCCTGGACTTGTTGTATGTTTAATGGTTGCTACATCTTCCAATACTGGTCTTAAACTTCCTTTTTTTATAGGTAGAGCTCTTAACTGAGATTCCGACTGCATAATTCCCTGAGGAATCTGCACCTGGGTTTGGAACACCAAGCCACTTCTAGGGTCTAGCCATAAGTTCTTATCACTAAACTGTGTAGAAGAAGTTGCTGTTACTAAACTCTTGTGAATATCGGCCATGGTTAAATCAAATTCTCCAGCAAGTTGCCTATCTACATTAATCTCCAAGGTTGGATAAGAAATCGACTCCACTATACGCACATCCCTCAAATAGGGAACTTTCTTTAAATTCTCTTCTATTTTACTGGCAAAATTATAGGCATTTTGCACCTGGTTGGCTCCTACTTTCACTTCAATTGGAGTCATTGCACCTTGTCCCATAATTTTTTCTGTTAGCTCCATTGGTTCAAAATTAAAGGCTATATCGGGATATTTCTGGGCTATATGCTGGCGAATATTCTCTTTTAAATCCTCCATAGAGCCTTTATATAAATTTTGATCAATAGATACTTGTAACACGGATTCGTGAGAGGCAGAGGTAAATAAAAATATAGGGTTAATAGGCGATCCTGGAGGTTGCATCCCAACATATGCAGAAGTAAGATTAACCGCTCCATTTGGGGTAATATCCTTTATATCTTGGGTGATATTATTGACTAACTCCTCACTCACCTCTAACCTACTTCCATCACTAGCAGCAATACGTAGTTGGAATGCACCATTATTAGAAACTGGCATAACATCGGTTCCCACCACATTTAAAAGAGCAACTACCAAAGCCACACACACTACTACATAACCTATAAATAAAGGCAAGGCCTTAGTAGACCATTTACGCATTTTAAAGGAATAGTTCACACGGAATTTTTCAAAAAAGGCTTTTTTTCTTCTAGTATTGGCTACAATTGTCTTTTTTGTTTTCATCATCCAATTGGCCAGTATAGGTACAAAAGTCTGAGAAGCAATAAAAGAGGCAATCATGGCAAAGGCAACCGCCATGGATAATGGCATGAACATATCTTTGGAAATACCACTCATGATAAATGCCGGAGTTAAAACAGCCAAAATACACAATAAGATAAGCATCTTAGCTATGGATATTTCATACAAAGCATCTATAATAGCCAAGGGTTTTGGCTTTCCTAAGTCCATATGCTGGTGGATATTCTCAATGGTTACCGTGGCCTCATCAACCAAAATACCAATGGATAAAGCAAGTCCACTAAGGGTCATAATATTAATGGTTTGTCCTAGTAAGTATAAAACACTTACAGCAGATAAAATGGCAATAGGAATGGTAAAAACCACTATAATCGCTCCTCTTGTATCTCCTAAGAAAAGTAGAATCACAAGTCCTGTGAAAATTGCCCCTAAAAGTCCTTCGTGGATAAGATTGGTTAAAGAGCGCTCAATATAGGTAGATTGATCAAACTCATAACTAATACGTACATCCTCTGGCAATTGTTCTTTTATCCTTGAGATGGAATTCCTTAAGTTTTCTACTGCATCTAAGGTAGAAGCATCCGCCTTTTTAATGATAGGTAGATAGACAGATCTTTTGCCATTAATTAAGGCATAACCAGTGGTATTATCCCCATCATCCTTTACACTTGCTACATCTTTGATGTAAATGGTGCGCTTATCCTTAGTTGTAATTGGGGTGTTTAAAAATTCCTCTGGTCCTTTGGCTATGGAGTTTAGTGGGGTCATTAAATTTTGATCTCCAATTCTAATATTCCCAGCTGCAGAGGGTAAACTGTTTTTAGTAATTGCAATAGTTACCTCTTCACTAGAGAGTCCATTAGCCTGAAGGGCTACTGGGTCAATGTTTACCACAATAGAACGGTTATTCCCGCCAAAAGGCGCAGGAGCAGTAATACCAGGTATCTCAGCAAACATTGGCCTTACTTTGGTAAGCACTAGGGTTTTAATATCGTTTACCGATCTTTGATCACTCTCAAATACCAATTGCCCAATAGGTAGTGAGCTACCATCAAATCGAACCACCATTGGCGGCACAGCACCTTGGGGTAAGAATCCCATCGCGCGATTGGTAAAAGTAGATACTTCCCCAGCGGCCTGGGCCATATTAGTTCCTGGATAAAAGGTTAACTTCATAAGGGTTAATCCTTGTACACTTTTAAAGTCAAGGCCCTGAACTCCATTTACAAATAAAAGTACTTTTTGGAATTCATTTGCCATAAAACCATCCATATACGCAGGGGATAATCCCCCATATGGCATGGCTATATAAATAGCTGGAAGCTCTACCTCTGGGAATATATCCACATTGATATTCTTTACGCTATGGTAAGAGTAAAAAACAATGGAAAGAACCAAGACCATAATGGTTATTGGTCTTCTCAAAGCAAATTTTATAAGATTCATTTAGCTTAGATTAAAGATTAGAAAATAGATAGGAGAAATCATTGCTCAGCTCAGCCTGGTTGCAAAGCAATAGCCAATAATCCATAGAGGCTTGTAAGTGGGTATTTTCACTTTGTTCCAATACTAAGCGGATTTGCAATAACTCACTTAAAGAAATAAGCCCGCTTTTATATCGAGCTAGATACATATTATAGGCATTAGTAGATTGTTCCACTGCACTACTAGTATCTAAAAGCTGTTTGTATCTCTGGCTCTTTTGAGCTTGTAAAGCCAATAAATCTGCCTGCATAGCTTGAGAATACTCCTTCCAAAGTAAATCTGTACTCTTTGCTTTTTTCTGCAGCGCACTAGAGGTAACTTTCTTGGTATGCAATTGGGTTAAGTTCCAAGTAATGCCAATACCAAAGGCGTAGTTATTAGCTGTATTTTCCCATCCTTTGCTATAGTTTTCAGATACATTTCCAGTGGAGTTTATCCCTGAACCTCTCACAGAATAACCTGCTAAAAGATTCACCGAAGGTAAATAGCCTTTACTCTGGGATTTTGCGCTCCACTGATAAAAAGATTTCTGATTATCAAGGGCCTCTAAAATAGGATGATTCAAATCTACCTCAGCCTTATCTTCTACAAGAGAATAACTAGGGTTAAGAAAAACCTGAAGATCTATCCCATGAGGTAAATCACTTTGTCTAGTTAGCTCTAATACTTTAATTAAAGAGGCTTGTTCTAATCCTTGGTTTTTATTGTACTCTGCTCTAGCTTGCATATAAGAAGAGCTAGCTAATAGACTATCCGCTACGGGTTTTAAACCCGATAAAGACAGTCCAGAAGCAATGCTGGTAACTTCCTTTAGGCGCTGCATATTTTTGTTGGACCAATCCAATTTAGCCCTTTGATATAAGAACATTACATATCTTTGAGAGAGCTCCTTTTTCACACTTAAGATGTAGGTATCTTGCTCACTTAGCGCCTTTTGATATAAGGCATCTGCAGACTTATTATCTGCTCTATTTTTACCAAAGGAAAATACCTCCCACTCCATAGTGGTAGATCCATAGGTACTAAAAGTAGTAGAACTTTGACCATTATCTATTTTGCTTCCGTTAATGGTGAAGGTTCCTGGCTGAGCAAAAAAGCTTCCAATGGCAGGCTCTAAGGTGCTAAAATTATTTTGTCCTTGTAATTTAATTTGAGGTAATAGGTTACTCTTTGTAGCTCTTTTGTCTAATTCCACTGACTCTACCTGAGCAGTTTTGGATTGTAATCCAGGGAAGTTTTGCTCTACCTCTGTCCACAAATCCCTTAATACAAAAGAAGTACTTTGCTGAGCTACCACACCTTGAGGTATAGTAATGGCTATCCACCAAAGGGTAGATAACGAAATATATTTCATCATATTACGGTAGTAATTTGCTGTAGATTCTAAAACAGAATCTATAATTATCTAATTCAAAAATGTCTCTATGATCACTAAGGATATCTTAGTGAAAACAAACATCTAGGCGTAAATAATGATTTTTTGGTATTGTAAGAATAATGGGATGCGATAGCCTCTTTTACGGGTATCGGAGTATTTTGGATGATTCTGTTCTTTGAAGGTGTAAAACAGAAAAAATAGACCAAATAAAGCAGCGCTAAAAAGTAACACAGGTAAAAGATCCTGTACATCTAAGTGTTGACTCTTGACAATTTTGGCGTCAAGATCTTCGTATATACTACAATTATCCATAGACACATTTGTCAAACTATAGGCTCCTTTTACAGTATTGCTACCAAAAGCTACAGAAGTTTCTGCACTAGTTGTGTGTAGCAAATTTTTAATTCCCCCTTTTATAGAACAAGAGGAAATTAGCACCAAAAAAACAGCAGCATATACCCATTGGTATCGCTTTAAATTAGTTAAGATATGGTGCAGTTGTCGTATCATTTCACAACGAAAATAGGATTATTAGATTAACTAAACAAATCAATTTTTTCGTGCTACATAATTTTTAACATTTTTTATGTAAAAAAATATTCCATAAAGCTCTTTGTTTTCAATTAATAAAAGACCGAACTAACCTAGAGTACCGCTTAAAAATAAGCCTTTAAACCTACTCCTAGTGCCACATAGTGCAAATCTGTCTTTTTTGAAGTTGCTTCATAGGAAGAGTTGTTTAATAAAGGATTTTCAGGAGTTAAGAAAAAAGTAGGTTTACTATGGGCGTAGTCCCCATACAGACTTATTCCTAAAGTAGAAGTGAAATCATAGGTAAAAGCCGCTCCAAAGCCCAAGCGAATAGCTCCATGAGGTTTATAAGTGGCAACAACTAAGTTGGATGCCATTTTCTGTGGTAGCTCTATGTCTTTATCCATTTGCTTTACCTCTAACTTTCCTGCTGCTCCAAAGGCATACCCAAAAGTTCCCTTTAAAGTTAAATTAAAACTATCCCATAACTCTAGGTTGTAATAAGGTCCAACAGCAATATTTAAAAATCCCAAGGCAGAGCTAGTGTAATCCAATTTATACTCCTCTAGAACTACATCATTTTGCAAACCTTCAAAATCTTTTAAAGATAGTGGGTAACCCGATGTAGTAAAGTCTAAGCCAACTCCTACTCTAGGGCTAAAGAAATATGCTCCCTCAAAACCAGCTTCCCAACCAATTCTAGCTTCAGGCCCATTTCTATGAAAATCAAGTAGATCTACACTACTAAAACTAGCTCCCATTTTAACGCTTAAAAAGGATGGATTACCGTTGGAAGTAAACCTAGAGAGCACACTTAAGTTATCCCCTTTATTGCCATATATCTTATCGATAAAAAAATAAGCAAGATTGGTAGATAAAATTCCAAAACCTGCTCCAGCTAATATATCCGAAGACCAGTGACGATTATTCATGCTTCTTCCCACTCCAGTTAAAACAGCCATAGAGTAACCAGTAATGGAATAACCTGGGTTGACCATACCGTATTCTTTATCTAGAAAAGCTGCATTTGCAAAAGCGGTAGCTGCATGACCTGATGGCCAAGAGTTAGCCTTGGAGTTATCCGGGCGCATCACTTTGGTAGAGTATTTTAAACTATTGACAAAGATTCCCATAATTACCATACTACCTAAGTAATTATAAACACTTCTTTTCATGTTATTTCTTCCCTGTACACCACCAGCTTTAAGACCAAAGGCCAAAGCCCCAGGTCCATATTGTAAATAATCATCAAAAGTGTTGGAAAACTCTGGAATATATCTATTCCTAGTTTGCAATATATCGTCTCTTGCTCCATTAGTTGCTGCAGTTGAACCAAAAAAAACAGTAGGTACAAAGGCTATTTTTACTACTTCTTTATTCCAGAAATTCTTTTTTTCTACTATGGAATCTCCTTCTTGCAAATCCACTAGCAATAGTGCACTATTGCTTGCTAAACTTTGCTTTGCTACCCCTAGAGTAAAAATAAAAAATAAACTATATAGAAATCGAGCTTTCATAACCAATCCTATTTTTTAAACATTTGTTTTTTTACCTATGCTTTGTTTGTAATGGGGTACTATTATTACTTCTATCAAGAGTAAATAGTATCCCGTACACCTGCCTTTTTAAATAAGAACAACACCCGAATAAATATATAATTTTAATTCATTTTAACATAATAAAACACATACCACTAAGTAAATAAGACCATAACTAATAAAATATACAATAATATTCAGAAAAGGCATAATAAACCCTATAATCTAAAAGCATTTTATTTTTTTGGTATAGGGGTAAAAAAAAAGACTGTCTGCATGGTATGCAAACAGTCCTTTTCAACTATAATTTAAAAAACCTTATAAAGATTCTTTGTAGTTAGAAAGTAATTCTATAACTTGAGTGTTTTCTTGCAAGATAGCATGATCTAAAGCAGTCTTACCGAACTTATCTACTATGTTCCTATCGGCTTTATAGGACAATAGCAATTCTATAATTTCTGCTTTGGAAAAAGTACTTGCAAAGATAAGTGCACTAGCTCCGTTATAATTTACTATATCTACTTGGGCGAAGTGTTCTAATAAAAACTTTACCATAGAGAGATTACCTTTAAATACAGCTCCCATTAAAGCAGTATTACCCGAATTATCTTGCGTATTGATGTCTGCACCATACTTTAGCAAAACCTCAGCCCCATCTATATTATCGTTATATACCGCTAAAGTTAAAGGACTAAATCCTTGTGGATTTACTTGGTTTACCAAGCTTGGATCTTGCTTTAAGATAAGCTCTAATTCTTGTGGGTTACCACCTCTTGCTTGTTGGAAAACATCTTGTGCTTGAACAAGAGTTAAACATAATAGGCAGCTTAGTACTAAAAATATCTTTTTCATCTCTATGTGTTGGTTTTACTAGATTATATTTTTTTAATTAGTTGTTTAAGTAAGGCTCTATTTCTGAAAGATTCATCTTAGTTGCCTGTAATAATGCTTTACCATAGTTTTGATCTGCCATGTAAAAATGTGCAATCATCTTAGCTACAATAACTTTGTTTTCTACACTGTTTAAAGCACCACTTAAGTTTTGGATTAAGTTCTCTTTATCTTTCTTAGAGAAAGAACGGTATAACTCTCCAGCTTGGTAGAAGTTATTCTCCTTGTCAATCACTTGTTGTACAGCTTGTGTATTAGCTTCAAACACAACTGGTGCATATTTGAACTTAGCATCTTCCTTTACACTTGGATTATTAGTAGAAGGTTGGTAGTTGATATCTCCACTTTGCTCTCTAATACTCATAAAACCATCTTGGTTATATGTAGTTACTTTGTTTTTAGGTTGATTAACTGGGATTTGTTGGAAGTTCCCTGTTAATCTATGACGTTGAGTATCTGCATAAGAGAATAAACGACCTTGTAATAATTTATCTTCCGATGGCTCCACTCCTGGTACTAAGTTAGAAGGTGCAAAAGCAGCTTGCTCCACTTGTTGGAAGTAGTTCGTAGGGTTTTGGTTTAAAGTCATTGTTCCAACTTTTACCATTTTAGCTACGCTCTCTGGCCAAACTTTAGTTACATCTACTGGGTTAAAGTCTAAAGAAGCAAAATCTTCTTTTTTAAGCATTTGCACATATAAATCCCAAATTGGGTAATCATTGTTTGCAATTGCATTGTATAAATCTAAAGTAGCATGCTCAATATTTTGGCTTTGAATTTGATCTGCTTGCTTTTGAGTTAAGTTTTTAATCTCCTGACGTGGTACCCACTTATATTTTACGTAAGTCACCTCATTTTTATCATTTACCCATTTGTAAGCGTGAACTCCGTTTCCTTCCATTTGTCTGTAGTTAGCTGGAATCCCGTAATCGGAGAATAACCAAGTTAACATATGTGTAGACTCTGGAACATTAGAGAAAAAGTCAAACACTCTATTTGGATTAGACGCTCCATTAGTTAGTGGAGATGGTTTAAAAGCGTGAACCATATCAGGGAATTTGATAGCATCACGGATAAAGAACACTGGTAAGTTGTTACCCACTAAATCATAGTTTCCTTCTTCTGTATAAAACTTCACTGCAAATCCTCTTGGGTCTCTATAAGTCTCTGGAGAACCTGCTTGGTGAGTTACCGTTGAGAAGCGAACCATCACTGGAGTTGCTTTACCTTTTTCAGATAAGAAATCTGCTTTAGTAACCTCTGAGAAATCTGCATCTGCTACAAACTCTCCAAAAGCACCTGCTCCACGAGCGTGAACTACTCTTTCTGGAATTCTCTCTCTATCAAAAGCTGCAAGCTTTTCTATTAAATGAATATCCTCTAATAATACTTGTCCGTTTCTACCAATTGTTTTGGAGTTTTGGTTATCCCCAACTGGAGCTCCGAAGTTAGTTGTAAGAGTTTGTGCTGACACTAAACTCGCACTTAATATAAGTCCTAAGGCTATCGTTTTTTTAAACATATGATATATACTTTTGTTGTTTTTACTTGTTTTAACTGGGGCAAACTTACCACCACTTCCCAGCAAAAACCAGCCTTTATCAATGTTATAAATGATAGCACTATAAGAAAAACATATAACAATTACTTTTTAGTATTGAATATCTTTATAATAAAAAAATCTCTATATAATCAAGTAATTCCCTATCTATTATTCTAATAATTTACCCCTAACCTACCTGTATAGGCAAAGGAAACAAGCCATAAAAAAACCTGGTGTAGGAATTTTTAAAAAAATTTCTACACCAGGTTTATCCTAAGCTCTTTTTTATGTAGTAACTATAGTATAACTTCTAATCACCTAAAGCCAAAAATAATATGCTACTATAGCAATTACAAAGGCACAGATAATATTAAGTACAACACCAGCCTTCATCATATCTCTTTGCTTTATATCTCCAGTTCCAAATACAATAGCATTTGGAGGGGTTGCTACAGGAAGCATAAAAGCACAAGATGCGCCAAGACCAATAATCATCGATAGTCCTAATGGAGGCATGCCAAGTTCTTGAGAGATAGAAATAAATATAGGCACTAATAAAGCGGCACTAGCTGTGTTGGAGGTAAACTCGGTTAAAAATATAATGAAAAACGAAATTACTAAAGCTATAAAAAAGATATGGCTTCCCTTGATAAAGGAAACTAATAAATCCGCCATTACTTTACTAGCACCAGAATCACGTAATATCATACTTAGAGTTAGTCCTCCACCAAATAATAATAGTACACCCCAGTCTACATTGTGTTGTAAATCTTTCCATCTAGAAACCTGAGAGGTACAAATTAGAATAAAAGCTGCTAAAGCAATAAAGGTATCAAAGCTTTTAAATTTGCCTTCAAAGCCAACTAAATTAGCAAATAAGGGATTAAGCTCATTACTAAAAATCCAAGCAAAAGCAGTAAGTAAAAAGATTCCTAAAGTAATCCATCTTTGTCTATTCATAGGAACTACCTCCATAGAATGCTCAAAGGTTAAATTTAACTTTGGCCTAAAAATAAGGTAAATAACCCCAATCATTAAAGGTAATAGCAAAGCAACCATTGGAAGTCCCATTTTCATCCACTGTGCAAAAGATAAGTCTAATTGAGAGGCTACAATAGCATTAGGTGGACTTCCCACCACAGTTCCCATCCCTCCAATACTGGCACTATAAGCAATTCCCAATAGAACAAACACATAAGTGTTCCTATTTTGTTTTTTATCTAATTGACTTAAAATACCTGTGACTAAAGGTAGCATCATAGCCACTGTAGCTGTATTGCTTATCCACATGGATAAAAGGGCGGTTACTACAAACAAATACATAACAGCATAAAGTAATCTTCCCTTGGCTAAATACATAATCTTACTAGCAATAACAATGTCTAACTTTTGCACATGCAAAGCCCCTGCTAGAACAAAACCTCCTAAAAACAAATAAATAGTAGGATCAGCAAAGGAAGCTAAAGCCGGTTGCACATCTGTCAAACCTAATGCAATGGCTAAAACTGGTACAAACACCGCGGTGGTAGTTACGTGTATGGCTTCAGTAAGCCATAAAACTGCAACGAAAACTAGTAATGCTAAACCCTTATTCACCGTTGGCTCATAAGGTAAAGTATGTAATAATGTAAATAGTAAAATAACATTTAAAATGATAATCAATAAATTCCTTCTGGACCTATGATTAACTTTACTTTCTTTAATATCTAACTGCATATCCTTCTTTATTTTTGTATATTCAGTTTGAAAATTACGAAAAAAGAAAATAAGCAATAAAATTAAATACGGTGTTTTTACTATTTTATGGTAATAATAAACACAAAAAGTAAAAAAAATTAACTTTTAAAAAGAGTGTACTCTAAAAAAATGTATAATTTCTATCATTTAAGTAAATTATTACATATTTAAAAAAATAAGTAAACTACAATTACTATTCATTTTAACTCACAATATTTCAATGAATTGAAAAGTAATTATAGAGAAATAGAATCCTTTCAAAAACTATAAGAATCTACTTTGAAAAGATGTAAAATAAAAAATATGCTAATTATAGAATAGTGATGTATCAAGCAAGTTAGCAAGCCAAAGTACTTAAATGAGTAAAAACTTGGATTAACTCTCTTTACCGCATCGTTAGGTTCTAAAAATAAAGACTTAATAAACTACCTTTTCAAATAGAAAGGTAACTAGACAAAAGACTATTAAAAATTATCTATCTGCGTTACTAGTTATATACCTAACTAAGACCTAAAATCGTATTTGTATATCCCTTTAAATATAAGTGAGTTATACTAAATTAATTTCCCTTTAAACCAGAATACTTAACCAAGTCAAGATAATTAAATAACTAAGAGGGAATTAAAATTTGTTTATGAACAAAGTGATATAAAAATGCATATAACATTAATCTTATTACCACCTTATAACTACTTTTTCTACTGCATGTTGTGCATAAATTTAAACTGTTAACTTTTCTAGTAAAGTCCTGCGAAAAAAACTATTTCTATTAACCAATAAATAATAAGTGACTGAAGAATTTAGGGTCTAACTACCTTATATAATGTTTTTTATATCTAAAAAATAATGCGTATTTTTGTAAGAATAACTGTTACCTACTAAAAGGTTAATAGTAACAATACATTTATTATGTCAAGTACTATTTCGAAAGATCTACAAAATTATCTAAAAACTATTGAAACTGAATCAAAAGACGTTTTAATCGATCGATATTTCCATGTTGATTATGTTATTGATGCATTTCAAAAAGGGGAAGAAAATGGAGGTAAGAAAGCATTAGAAAATTTAAAAAACAAATTTACAAGGGCTTCAACTCAAATGTTTCTTTATGGTTTAGACTTAATTCGAAAACTTGAAGAAGAAGGGTTTGACACGGATGACTTTTATGTAAATCCTTTTGGTTTTAAATTTTTGATTGTTACAAAACTACAAAACACTTTCAATGAGGATTTTATCGAATCTTTTTTTAAACATTCTTTCTATTTCCAAAATAAGTTTAAAGAAGAGTTTCAAATAAATATTCAATATCTATTTATTCAAAATGAAAATTTAAATTCAAACGAACTTAAAATGGATGGATTTTTAAAAGTGTCAAATGAGTAAACTAAAACATGCATTGCGTAATAAAAAACTTTCAGAAAAATTATACTCTGAAGGTGTTTTTTTAGATTGGGCAAATACTACGGCATTCTATTCTGCTCTTCATTTTATTCATCATAAATTACTACCTGGCAAATACAATGGAGTTTTATGCGAGTCAATTGAAGATGTATTTAAAGCACTAAATTGCAAAGGAAAACATGAAGCAACCTGTCAATTAACCCAGGTTGGACTTCCTACTATAGCTGTAGAATACTCATTCTTAATGAACTGTAGTTTTACAGCAAGATATATTGATTATAATGTTCACCCTCAACATGCAAAATTATGTCAAAAATATCTTACTCTTATTGAAAAAGTTACAAGTAAGGAATAGTATTTTCGATATTCTAACATCATAAAAAATCTCGTCTCAAAAAAAAACACAACCACTGAACGACTCCGAATCTTTTACTATTCTTAAACTCGCATTTCAACACTACTTTTATAAGTTAGATACCCCAAAAAGCTTATAAATAGATTTTCATAATTACAAAGGATAAGCAATATTTTTTGGGTGTTTCAGTCGTACCGAGTTCTTCCCCACTTTCATCGCAATATCCTAGAAAAATTTCGGATCAGTCCAGAATACCCATTATTTAATAATATGTGTGCTATATTCAGTAATTTCCATGTCATTTAGTACTTTTCAGGCAAGGCGAAAGTTTAGTTATTACCTCTTACTTTCATTAATCTTCAACATTATCAGTTTCATTATGATTATTTGAGTCTTTAAAATGAGCTATCCAAAGTTTATGCATTTCGGCTCCGGATTCAAAAAAGTTTTTAGCAGTTTGCTGATAGCTCCAATTTTCATTACTTTGATTTAAATGAGCTTGAGGTGAATAATTTCTTTGGATTGAAGTCTGTTTCAGTTTTTGATAACCTAATGATTGAGCCATTTCTGATAATAATTGTAAACGGCAAATAGATCTGCAGCATTTTTGGCAATTAAGAGTGCAGCATTTTTGGCAACAAGACTGCACAACTTTGCAAAGAATATTTTCATAGTCTATTTCAAAAATAGAATAATATTTCTACGGTTCAAAGAAAGTTTTTCTATTTTCTAACCTATAACTTTCTCCTGTTAAGTTAATTACTTCGCAGCGAAATAAAATACGATCTAAAAGTGCAGTTGCTATTATTTCGTCATCTAACATTTTAGCCCAATCACTTGGTTTTTTGTTCGTTGTGATAATTAATGAGGTTGTTTCGTAGATCTGATTTATAAAATTAAAGAAGGCTACAGCTAAAGACTTTTCTACAGGAAATAACATAATATCATCTAAAACAAGGATATTAGCTTTTAGTAAGTTTTTGTATTGAGTAGCCTGGGATTTTACAAAATCCTTGGTTTTTAGAGTATTTAATATCTCATCCATTGTTCTAAAATACACTCGATAACCACTTTTTATAGCATCCATCGCTAGGCCTGCTCCCAACATAGTTTTTCCTGTACCACTTGGTCCCATTATTACAATATTAAACAATTGGTCTACCCAATTTAACTCTCGTAATTGAGCTAAACGCTCAGGAGTTAGGCCATTTTTATCTGTTTGGTAATTATCTAAGTTATTAGCCTTAGGCAGATTAGCTAGTTTAATCCTTCTGAGCTGATCTCTTTGATGTCTAACTGCAGCTTCTTGTTGAAGTAGGTTTAAGGTAAATTGTACAAAACCAATTTGATTTGTTTCAGCCTCTTGGATCGTCTCTTCAAAGTTCTCTGCTATTGTAGAGAGTCTAAAGCTAGTGCATAGCTTTTTGATTTCTTGTTTTTGTGTTTCCATATTAAAGTGATTTGGAAATTCCCTGGAGCAGGCTCCAAGGAATTTATTGATTCCGGTTGTAAGTGAACAGTTTTAGGAGAAAAATTGATCGTAACTATCTAGTTCACTTTGTTGTGGGGTAAGTTCTCGCAATTTATCTGATATGCCATTTAGAGGGTTTAACTGTATAATTTTAGGTTGTTGCGTTGGCTTTGGTTGTTTAGCAAACATTTGAACAATAGCCTTAAAGTCGCTAGCGGTATTAATTTTATTTTCGACAGCAAACTCTAAAGCCCGACTTACAATGTTAGTATCGATGTCTTGTATCGCACGAGTTATTACTTGGATTTGTTCACGTAAATACCTCGGATTAACATCTTTAGTAATAGAAATCCATTCTAAGGCAAGTTGTTTATCTTCAAACAATTCGGAAAAGCTCTCCATCATTTGCTCCAGAGTATAGCGCAGATCTCTTTTGTGGTTCCTAGCTATAATTTTCTGCCCTCTTAAAGCGGATAAAACGTGTCTGCATATTTCCTGTTCTTCTAAAGTTAAAAGGACTAAATATTCATTATCTATCTTGACAAGAACTTTCGTTTGAGGACCTTGGTAAGTTCCAATTGGAAGACTATATAAGTTGCTTTTGTAAGATATCTTATTGTCTTTGTGGACAGTATAACTCGGGTATTGAGCTTTAACTTGTAATTCTAAAGCATACCAAGGAAAGAGGAATTCCTTCTCTATAACAAATTCATCTTGTGGTGATTTTTTTGTTGTACCGTGTTCATTTGCATTAGCAGTGCGCTCTAACCATAGTAAGGCTGCTTTATTTAAATCATTTAAGGTAGTAAACATACGGTTGTACAGGAAGTTTTGTTTTACATACTTCACTACATTTTCGATTTTGCCTTTACTTTCTGGATCTGCTTTGCGACAAAAATGAGTATCCATTTTACGGGACTTCACATAAGAACTAAATTCTTTGGTCAATATTAGATCACCGTAATTTTCATCTACCATAAATAACCTATCTTGATCATAAACTATTTGACCTGGGATTCCTTCAAAGAAAGAAAAGGCGTTTTCATGAGCCTGAATAACTCTAGTGCAATTATAAGGTATGTCGCTAAACTCTATATACTTATAACGCGATCTCGATAATACCATGCAGAAGAACTGTACTTTTACAACTCTTCCACTAGTGGTTCTCATATTATAAAATCCAAAATCAACTTGTGCTTGAGATCCATAAGATACTTCTTGGACCATTGTATATTGTCTAATTATTTTTACTTTTGGAATATTATAAGTGGCGCGAACCCACATTATAA
>NZ_JBTXLR010000013.1:0-76502 GCF_054871685.1 Myroides sp. LJL116 | reverse complement strand
CAGATGTTCGCAACTAGAAATCAAAAGTTTAAGACCTATAAAAAAATGGTAGTAAACTAAGATGTCTACTACCATTTTTTAGTATTTTTATAATATTAATCCTGTATCGTTATTTCAGGACTTGACATTAAGATATATTATTTTGCGTAAACAGCTTCTTTTTTAAAGTGAAGTGTCAATAGGTAATATACTACCGCTCTGTATTTTGTACGGTTGGATTTACCATACTGCTCCATTACTTTGTCAATACCTTGGTCTAGAGCGTCTTTTTCGCTTAAACCTAGCTTTTTAATTAAAAAGTTATTCTTCACTGTAAGTAGTTCTGATTCAGAGCTACTAGCTACTGTACTAGAGTCCTTATTGTAAATAGAAGGTCCGCAACCAATGGTTACTTTTTCTAATAAATCCATATCTGGAGTTACCCCGCATTTTTGCTTTAGATCCTCTGCGTACTTTTGAATTAATTCTGCTCTTTTGTTCATATGGTTATAGTTTTAGTTAAGGTACAATTTACGAAAAAAAAAGATCTTAAATAGTCCTTATTTCTTAAATCACATATTTTGGTAATATTGCTTTAATACCGTATCATTTATTAAAGTAGGAGTAGTGATTTCTAAAATCCCAGGTTGCTCATTATGGCTGAATAAATCTTGTAAGCTAGCTTTTAATTGCGTAGAATCCTTCGCTGAAAAATAGTTGAAACCATACATTTTAGCTAAATGCTCTGCATTTAATTGGTGAGTGGTTTCGAAAAAAGTACTAAACAAAGGAGTATTCTGATGTCCTGGTAGAAATCTAAAAATCCCACCACCTTGATTGTTTAAAACAATTATTTTAAAATTCTTTGGAATATAACTATTCCAAAGAGCGTTACTATCATAAAAGAAACTAACATCACCACTGATTAAAACAACAGGTTTGTCCTGTGCTACACTTGCACCAATAGCCGTTGAAGTACTACCGTCTATACCACTTGTGCCTCGATTTGCAAAAACTACCACTTGTGGAGAATTAGGGAAAATTTGGCCATAGCGTATTACTGAGGAGTTACTCAGTTGTAATTCTATATCATTTGGTAAAGCTTGCATTATTCCTTGGAAAGCTTTCATATCTGACCATGGAATATTAGCTAGGTACTGTTCTTGCTTTTTTTGCTTTTCACGGTTTATTTTCAAAGCAAACTCCTGGTAAGAGCTCTGGGCTTTTGTAGGGTATAAATGGGTTAAATTAGAGAAAAAGCGCTCAGGAGTATCTACCACTGCATCACTCAGTACTCCAAAAGTATCATAATGGCGTAACAAATCTACATGCCAATGTTGTTTTGGACTTAATTCTCTTAATAATTTTTTGATGTTTTTGCTAATAAGCATTCCTCCAAAAGTAACTAAAATATCACAAGAAAACTCCTGGATTTCTTCTGGGGTTAAATGCTGTAAAAAGCGATCTATATTGCTAATAAAGTTTGGGTGATGCAAATTAGAGGTTGTCTGACACAATACCACAACACTTGGGTCTTGACCTAAGGATGCTATAATTTGCTCACTTAAAACTCCAGGGGTATTACAACCTATCACAAGAAGTTTTTTCTTTGCATTTTGCCATTTCTCTCCAAAAAGGGGATAATTGATAATTTGCGGGTCAATATGTACCATATCCACAAAGGTTGGCTCTACGCTTAACTCTGTGGTAGTTTGGTATAAAGGTTCTTCAAAAGGAGCATTAATATGCACGGGGCCTTTTTGTGCAATTGCACTATTTATGGCATTGTTTATTAAAATGTCATTTTCTTGGCTTGCTTGTTGGCTTAAGTTGGCATTATATAAAATGTGATTGTTGAAAACATCTTTTTGTCGAATGGTCTGGCCATCTCCAATATCTAGTTTATCACCAGGTCTATCGGCAGAGATCACAATCAGGGGGATTTGGCTATAATAAGCCTCTGCTATACTTGGATAATAGTTTAGCACAGCAGAACCCGAGGTACATACTAAAGCAGTTGGGAATTGAGTTTGTTGGGCTATACCCATAGCAAAAAAACCAGCACATCTTTCATCGGCAATACTATAACAAGTAAAGTAAGGATCACTAGCAAAGCCTATAGTTAGTGGCGCGTTTCGTGAACCTGGGGATAAGATAATATGCTTGATTTTTTTTTGCTTACAGATTTGCAGTATACTTTGGGCTAATTTTATTTCTGGATAAATCATATAAACATAGAATAAAACCCAAAGATACAAACAAACTCAGGTATTTTTATTTAAAAACGGTAATTTCTAAGGCCTAAAAGTATTTAACTTTTAATCCAATCTTTAATTTCCTGATCTGTTGGAAGTGTTCTAGGTCCAATTACTTTTTCTAAATGTCCATCTGGTCCGATTAAGTATTTTTGGAAATTCCATTGTACTTCACTATCCTCTACTTTGTTAAGTTGTTTTTGAGTTAAGAACTGATATAAAGGAGCTGTGTCATCTCCTTTGACAGATATTTTGCTCATCATAGGGAAACTCACCCCGTAATTGGATTGGCAAAATGCTGCAATTTCTTGGTTACTTCCTGGCTCTTGGTCTGCAAAATTATTGGCAGGGAAACCTATTATAACAAAGTCTTTGTCTTTGTATTCTTTGTATAAGCTTTCTAATTGTTCAAATTGTGGGGTTAAACCACACTGAGAAGCTGTATTGACAATCATTACTTTTTTACCTTTTAGACTGGCTAAATCAAATGGTTCTCCGTAAATATCTGTTACTGTGAACTGGTATATACTTGTAGGGTCTTGTGTATTTTTCATAGCTAAAGTTGTATAAGAGTGTGTAGGTGTGCTAGTATATGCCATAGCGTAAGAGGAAATAAATACTGCTAAGGCAAAGATTATTTTTTTCATAATTGTTTTATTTTGGTAGTTACGCTATAAAGTTACGAATCTAAATATAAAAAAAGCCAAAAGCCATAGGTTTATATTTTGTTAAGCTATTATCTAATAAAAGCAGGCTATTGGTTATTTTGTAGATGAAAAATAATAAAGGGCGAACAAATGTTATTTTTATTAATAAAATAAATTACACATTGAATTATCAAATTGTTAGTTGTTTTCTGTATAAGTAACAAAAATACTATCAAATAGGTTAATGCACTTGTATTGTTGATGAAAACGCATTTCGTTCAATTATTTTAAAGGCTTTGTGAGTTAATAATGAAAGAAAATTTTAACTTTGATAGTTATTTATTTACCAAACCAAAAAAATTATGAAGTCCGTAATTATTCAAGGAATCAAAGGCTCTTTCCATCACGAGGCGGTGGAGCGCTTTTTTAAAGAACAACCAGTTGACATTGTTGATAGTCCAACTTTTAATTCTCTAGTTAAACAAGTAGTGGATAAAAAAGTGGATTATGGAATGATGGCAATGGAAAACTCTATAGCAGGATCTATTTTACCTAACTATTCCTTGATGACTAAAAAGAAACTTTATGTAGGAGGAGAGATAGCCCTTCCTATTCGCCATCATTTATTGGCTTTAAAGGGTCAAACATTAGATCAAATTGAGGAGGTACGTACTCACCCAATGGCATTATTGCAATGTGGGGATTTCTTAGAAAATCACGAGCATTGGAGAAAATTAGCTATGGATGATACAGCCACATGTGCCAAAAATATTCAGTTAAACCAAATGCATGGTGTAGCGGGTATTGGGTCGGCATTAGCTGCTAAGATGTATGATTTAGAAATTTTGCAAGAAAACATTCACGATGTGTATGATAATTTTACGCGTTTTTTCTTGATTTCCACAGAGCCTGTTCACGTAGATGATTTTGATAAGGCTACTTTGTACTTTTTTACCGATCACCAAAAAGGTCGTTTAAGTAAAGTACTGGAAATATTAGCAGAACACGAATTAAACCTTACTAAAATTCAGTCGGTTCCTATTTCAGGAAGTGTATTTCAATATTCTTTCCACGTTAATGTGGTATTGGTAAATAAGAATTATGATTTGTATTATCAAGCATTAGAAAAAGTAAAACAAGTTACACAGCATTTAAGCATAATAGGGGAATATAAAGAGGACAAATTGGTGATACAAAAGCCAGTAGAGAATGTTCTTGAACCAAATTTAACCTTCTAATTAAGAGCTAAAGGTTAAAAAAAAAAGCATTAGAAAATTATTCTAATGCTTTTTTTTATCTATTAAAGAGATTTGTTTAATCTCTTTGGTATTGACAACAACCATGAAGGTTTTCATAGGTTTGCTCAGATGCTTTATCAAAAGCTGTATCATGCCCAGCTAATGCTATCTTTTTAGAAACCTTAGCAAGATCTGTTTTAGAAGGATCTATATCTAAGTCTAAAAGCTTAGTGTCTACATTCCAAATAGCAGAGTTAACCCCTGTTAATGCTGATGCAGCAGATTCTATTCGTTTTTTACACATTCCACAATTTCCTTTTACCTCTAAAGTAAGGTTGCTTTTTGCCTTAGGTGTGTCTTGTATTCTTTGGTATTGACAACAACCAGGTAGGGAATCATAGGTCTTGTCCTGTGCTTTGTTTAAAGCAGTATCATGACCAGCTTTTGCAATACTTAAAGAAACTTTCTCTAGGGATGCTTTTGCTTTATCTATGTCTAAACTTAGGGTTTTGTTATCTACATTCCATGTAGCTTGGTTTACTCCAGCAACAGACATAGCTGCAGCTTCTATACGTTTTTTACACATACCACAATTCCCCTCTACCACTAAAGTAGTTAGATGATGGTTCTGTTTTGCTTGGCTTGGCTTTTTATCCGTAGTATTTCTTTCATATAAACAACATCCTGGTAAGTCTTGGTAGATGCTATCTGTTGCTTTATCTAAAGCAGTGTCGTGACCTACTGTAGCTATTGCTTTAGAAATTTGCTTAAGAGAAGTTTGCTCCGGAGTGAATATCACTGTTAACTCTTGGTTATCAGCTACCCAATCTGCTTTTAGTACTCCTGGTAATTGTAGGGCAGCATCTTGGATTCTCTTTTGACACATTTCACAATTTCCACTTACATGTAAAGTTTGAGTAAGACTCTTTTCTAATAATTTTGGATCAATTGGGTCCTCTAAATTCATCATACTAGGCTTTCCTTCTAATTGAGCGCTAGCATCAATGATAAATACCCCATTGGTTACAATTTCTTGTCCATCCATTAACCCTTCTAAAATCACATAACTCTGTCCTAAATTCGGACCTAATACCACTTCTTGTAGCATAAAAGTAGGAGAAGAGGTACCTTGTACTTTAGTATAGACAATGGATCTTTTTCCAGTCCATAAAACAGCTGATTTAGGGATTACAATTTGATTATTGTATTGGGATAAAGCTGCTTGTATAGTTGCTGTTGCATACATAGCAGGAAGAAGGTTTAAATCTTTGTTTTCCACTTCCACTCTTACCTTGGCAGTTCTACTACTTGGATCCAATAAAGGATTGATGAAAGAGATAGTCCCTTGCATTTTTTCTCCAGGGAAACTCTGTAGGGTAAAACTAACTTTGTCTTTTACCTTTAAAAAAGGTAGATCTTGTTCATAGGCATCAAATACAGCCCAAACTTTAGATAAATTAGCAATATCATATAAAATAGTTCCACTAGAGATGTAATCTCCTTGCTGTACATTCTTACTTACTACTGTTCCTTGGGTGTTGGCATAAATATTTACAATTGCAGATGCTTTTTTAGTATCAATAATGTTTTGTATTTGTGCATTAGACATTTTGTAAAAGCTCAACTTTTCTTTTGCAGCTTGTAAAAGTAACGGTTGAAAATCTTGCAGTTTTATAGCCTCTAATAATTCTTGTTGTGCAGCATATAATTCTGGTGAATATACAGAGGCTAATAATTGGCCTTTGTTTACTTTTTCTCCAGTGAAATTTACATATAGCTTTTCAATTCTTCCAGCAACATGAGAGCTTTGGCTATTTTGTTGAGTTTCGTCTACTTGTATACTACCATATAATTCAATGTCCTTTACAGGATCTTTACTACTTACAACAGTGGTTTGTATATTGGCTAAAGCAACTGCGGATTTGCTCATTACAATAGCATTTGGATCTAAATCTTGATCAGAATCTCCGTTTGTAGCCATTGGAGTTAAATCCATTGCACATAAAGGACATTTCCCTGGTTTATCCATTTTTATTTGAGGGTGCATCGAACAAGTCCATACTACACTTTCTTCTTGTGTTTCTTGGGTTAATTCATGACTATGGCCAGTGGAACCAAAAATCATATAGCCTAGTAAAAGTCCTGCTAATAGAAGTACACTGTATTTAACTGTGTTGTTTTTTAGTATATTTTTAATCTTACTCATGATCTAAAGTATTTGTAACGTTATTGCCAATTAAGCTTTCTATGGAAGCCACGATAGTGTTGAAATCTGTAATGGATTGAGACTGTTTTAATTGATAGTCCATTAATAATCGCTGAATTTCAATCACATTGGTTAAATTGCTTTTTCCTCCAGAGAACTCCGTTAGTACTAAGTTGTAAGTACTTTGGGCTAATTGTAGTTGTTTTTGATATAGTGAAATAGTGTTTAAGGCATCTTGCATTTGTGTACTAAGGGTGTAATACTCTTTTTCTAGGGTATTTACCGTATTTTGCTGCTGTTCTATAGCACTTTGTCTATATAGTTGAGATTGTTTTTGCTGTGATTTATATTTTTTTCTAAACACAGGTAAGCTCACGCTTAGCATTGGCATAATCATATCCTTTCCATTCATGGATCCCATGGCAAGCATTGGATCAGAAGTTTTGCCAATTATCATATACTGCACTCCAACACCTATCATAGGGTAGCTCATCTTTTTATTTAACTCTCCTTGTGCTTTATAGGCTAGTTGCTGCTCTTTTATTAATTGTAAAGCAGGGTGATTATTGTGCATTAGCTCAAAAACTTGTTCTTTATCCCATAAGAATTCACTTTGCTCTACCTTAGAAGGTAAGTCCACTTGGGTATCTAATTCTCTATTAAGTAAAGAATTGAAGCTAGCAATCTCTCGCTTTAAGTTGTTCTCAAGGATGTCTATATTGTTTTGAAGCTCTAAGATATCCAGTCCAATTTTCAGTACATCAGACATTGAGCCTGGGCTACCACTTTGGTTTGGTGTAGAGAATTTAGCAATGGCTAAATCCTCTAGTTGTTTAAGTAGTTTTTTATTTTCCTGTGCAATGAGAATTTCTTGTTTTGTTTGGGCTAGTAAAAACCACTGTTTTTTCACCTCCAAAACCAGCTCTTGTCTAGCAAGAAGATATTGTTGGTATTGCACCAAAGAAGTGTGGTAAGCTTGGGTTTTAGCTGCTTTTTTTGAGCCAAACCATGGCAGCATTTGCATAAGGGTAATATCTCCTATGTTTTTACCACCTACAATATCCATAGGTTTGGTTAAAAAGCCCATAGAAAGTTCTGGGTCATCAAATTCACCAGCTTCTTGGATTTGTTCTTGAATAGCTAAGAAAGTTAATCGTTGTGCTTTTAGATTTGGATTATTATCTATAGCATACTCTAAATAACTTTGTAATTGCGGCTGTTGTAAATCATTATTTTGACTAAAACCTACAAAAGGTAAAGCAACAAATAGCAGTAAGAACTTTATATTGGATAAGGCTAGATTAGTTTTCATTTTGTGCGATTTTAGCATTTTTCTTATTTTCGTTTTTAATGGCCCATTCTCTCCACATACATTGGAATACAGGTACAACAAACATAGTCATAGACTGAATTAACATTCCTCCAAAGGTAGGGATAGCCATAGGTACCATGATTTCTGCTCCTTTTCCTGTACTGGTAAGAACGGGTAATAAGGCAATTAATGCCGTAGCTGTGGTCATAGCAGCTGGACGAACTCGTTTTAAACCAGCATATACTACTGCCTCGCGAATTTCTTTATTGGTTTTTGGATCTCTTTCTTCAAAGGTGTCGTGAATATAAGTTCCCATTAAAACACCATCATTGGTAGCAAGTCCAAATAAGGCAATAAATCCTACCCAAACGGCAATACTTAAATTAATAGAGTGCATTTGGAATAAATCCCTCATGTTAACCTCTCCTACATGGAAATTCATAAACCAAGGTTGTCCATATAACCACAATAGTATAAAACCACCAGCAAAAGCTACAAATACTCCAGAGAAATGGATAAGTGAAGCGGTGATTGTTCTAAATTGGAAATATAAAATAAGTAGAATAGCCAATAAACTAAGTGGAATTACAAAAAGTAAACGCGCCGCTGCTCTTTCTTGTTGTTCGTAATTTCCAGCAAAATCATAACTAACTCCTTTAGGAAGTACAATTTCTCCTTGATCGATTTTGTCTTGTAAAAATGCTCTAGCAGATTCTACTACCTCTACTTCACTTAAATTTTCCACCTTGTCAAAGATGATGTATCCAATTAAGAAAGTATCCTCACTTTGTATCATTTGAGCCCCTTTGGCATAAGTGATATCTACTAAATCTCCAAGTGGAACCTGAGCTCCTAATGGTGTAGGGATTAGTAAATTAGCTAATGCCTCTGGAGAATCACGTAATTCTCTAGGGTATCGAACTCTAACAGGGAATCTTTCTCTATCCTCTACCGTAGTGGTAATGGCCATTCCACCTATAGCCGATTCAATGATTTGTTGTAGATCAGCTACCATTACCCCGTATCTGGCCATATTGGCTCTATTAAGGTGCATTTCAATATAAGGCGCTCCTACTGATCTGTCATAAAATACTGTTGAAGCCATAATAGATGGAGCTTGTTTTAAAGCACTTTCTAAAATCTTTCCTCCCTTTTCTATACTTTGTAAATCTGGTCCAGTAATTTTCAGTCCCATAGGGGCTCTCATTCCTGTACTAAGCATTACCAAGCGAGCTTCAATTGGTTGTAATTTTGGAGCAGAGGTAACCCCTGGAATATGAGATACATTAATGATCTCCTGCCAAATATCTTGGGCATTTTTAATATGAGGACGCCACTGTCTTAAAAACTTACCGTTTTTATCTAAAATCAAACTATCTCTATCTACAATTCTAAAGTTTTCTTTTGGATTGTAATAAGAGCCATCAATTAAAGCAAACTCTCCTTGTTTGTTTACTAAAAATCGTTCTCTATGTCCATTTACATCTAAAATATATTCACTTCTGTAATTAATGGTGTTCTCAAACATTTGAGTAGGAGCAGGGTCTAGAGCCGAGTTAACTCTTCCCCATTTTCCAACTGTAAGTTCTACTTCAGGAATATTGGTAATACGCTTGTCTAAAGCAGCTATTAAATCCAAGTTTTGCTCTACCCCTGTATGCGGCATAGTTGTAGGCATTAGTAAAAAAGAACCTTCGTTTAAAGCAGGCATGAATTCTTGACCGATACCCGGGAAGCTTTCCATACCTTTTTGCCACAAGGTGCTTTGTTTTACTTCTTTATATCCAACTGCTTGTAGGGTAGAGGATATAGGCTGGAATGTTTTTTCAAAACCAATCCAAATAAGCACTCCGAAAATAACGGTGAAAATTGGAATGGACATAAACTTCCATCTATTGTTTAATGCCCAGCGTAAAATAGCTTCGTAGTAAATAACAAGCAGCCATAACAACCCAAGAATAAGTCCGATTGCCATTACTACAAAAAAGAAGTTCAGACCCGTACTTTGCTCTGTCCCTAAAGGCAGCCAATGAATCGTTAAGTAATAAGTAGTGATAAATAAGGTTAAGGCTACATTGATGTAGTTAACTGTTTTTTCACTATAATACCTAGGTGTTATTAAGTTATTTATACCAGCTAAAGTAATTACAAGGCTAATAAATTGTCCTGTGTAAATAGCTAAAAATACCCCAAGAACTATAAGGGCATAGTTGGCTAAGTTTCTTAATTTTTTGGTATTTAATCGAATAGAATAAATATAATAAGCTAAAGTAGGTAGGATGATTAACCCTAAGAATAAAGCCGATAATAAAGCAAAGGTTTTGGTGTAAGCTAAAGGTCTAAAAAGTTTTCCTTCTTGCGCCTGCATAGCAAATACTGGTAAAAAGGAAATAATAGTTGTTAGCATAGCAGTTGTTAATGCTCCAGAAACTTCAGAAACAGAACTTGCAATTAGATCAACGAATTTTTTCCCTTTTAAAACTATACCTTCTTCTTTGGCTTGATCCATATGGCGCAAGATACTCTCCACAAAGACCACCCCCACGTCAACCATTACACCAATGGCAATAGCAATACCGGATAGAGCAACTATATTGGCCTCAATACCCATGTATTTCATAATAATGAAGGTAGCCAATACTCCAATTGGAAGTATACTTGAGATAATAATAGAAGCCCTTAGATTAAATACAAGTACAATAACTACAATGATACATATAAGAATCTCATGGGCTAGTGCTGTTTCTAATGTACCAATGGTCTCTTGGATTAAGCCTGAACGATCATAAAAAGGCACAACTGTAACTTTGGAAATAGTTCCATCCGAAAGCGTTTTTTGTGGTAAACCGTTTTGAAGAAGTTCGATTTTTTGTTTAACATTATCGATCACCTGCATTGGGTTTGATCCATATCTAGCCACTACAACTCCTCCAACTGCATCAATCCCTTCTTTATCTAGACCACCGCGACGGGTTGCTGGTCCAAGATTTACAAAGGCAATATCTTTGATTTTAATTGGCTTATCATTAATTAGTGTGACTACTGCTTGTTCGATATCTTCAATATTTTTTATATATCCAAGCCCCCTTACTAAGTACTCTACTTTATTTATCTCGATGGTTTCTGCTCCAATATCCAAATTGGTTTTCTCAATGGCAGTCATTACATCTATAATAGAGATGTTATAGGCCTTTAAGGCATCGGGATTAACCTCGATTTGGTATTCTTTGATATATCCTCCAATGGAAGCCACCTCGGCTACTCCTTGAGCAGAGGCTAAAGCATATTTTACCTGGAAATCTTGAATGGTACGCAGCTCATCTGGATCCCATCCTGGAGTTGGTTCTCCTGTTTGAGGATCTCTACCCTCTAAAGTATACCAGTAGATTTGTCCTAAAGCTGTGGCATCTGGTCCTAAAGAAGGAGTTACATCCTTTGGTAGAGTCCCAGGAGGTAGAGAATTTAACTTCTCTAAAATTCTTGATCTACTCCAGTAAAACTCTACATCTTCTTCAAAAATGATATAAATAAAAGACATTCCAAACATGGAGCTACTACGGATAGTCTTAACTCCTGGAATACCAAGTAAAGATGTGGTTAGAGGATAAGTGATTTGTTCTTGAATATCTTTAGGAGATCTTCCCATCCACTCTGTGGCAACAATTTGTTGGTTGTCTCCAATATCTGGTATGGCATCTACAGCTACTGGGTCACTTGGTAGAATACCACCGTGCCAATTAAATGGAGCAGTGATAAGTCCCCAAACTAGGATAATAGCTAATATCAATAAGGTAATTACCCTATTGTTTAAAAAGTACTTAATGACTTTATTAAGCATGTTGTTTACATTTAAAAAATTGAATATGATTTTTCATATCTACGGTTTTTTATAGGTGAAAATGCAAAGTTTAAGATAGGTGAAATACCTGAAAATCCCCAAGAGAATTCTCTTAAAAAAACAACTATAAAAACAAGGTTCTAAAGAAGTACTTTACAAATAAATACCGGTAAAAAACAATAGAGTTTACAAGGCAGATTTTAAAGAGTAGTCCGCCAACATGGAACTAAAGTAAGAGATAGGTTACTTTTACTAGAGGTTACTCAAAAAGGGGAGTGCCTCTATTTAAAAGTAGTAGTTCCATTATAAAGTAGAAATCATATTCTATACACACATAGGTAATCTAAGCGGTCTATAGTATAGAACTTATAGCCGTTTTTACCTTGAGTATTAGGTGTATTAACAAGCGTGATTACGCTAGATGTATCGAGTAAATAATTGGAATTAAACCACTTACTTTTGATTAAATATTCTGCCTTTCTTTGAGTAGGAACATTTAAATTATGGGTTATAACTCTGTCCATTGTCGTGGAAGAAACTCTAGCTGAGCTCATACTCTGACAACATAAAGCTTCCATAGAGGAAGTTTCTGCAGTACTTGGACAACAAGTCATAGAGATGTTTTGTGAACTACAAAATAACTCTACTTGCTTTTGTGTACTCCACTCCATAGCTGGCGCTGCTACTGTGATAACAGATAGTAAGCAAAGCAATATGGGTAGAATTCTTTTCACAAATAACCTTTTATAGGGTTTAATAAAACGATAAAAACAAAGATAGTATTAATTTGTTAAATAAAAACTCCTCTTATAGGTAAAATAAAAACTTTTAGAATCTTTAACACTTTAGGGTGTTTTTTACCACTTAATAGGAGTAAGTTATAAATACATAGTTTAAAGGTGAAGGAAAAGTTAATGCGCAAGGGTTAGAAAAGCTTGGTAATTATGTTATTAGCATCTTTTTCGGTATTTTGTATACAAATAGGTTGCGAGGTAGGTTAATTTGTAATATTTTAGTTTTTCACTTATGTAATTATGAAGAATAAAGTATTGTTTTTTTTACCTTTTTTGTTCCACTTAACCTCTTTTGGACAAACTAATACATCCGTAGAACAAGATAGCCTGGGTAGTCCAACCATTTATGGGGCAATTAAAAAAGAATTGGGGATTCCAAATAAGCCCCAGTCCAAACTCATTCGGGTGTTTTTAGATTCAAAATACGAGAATGCTACAAAATTTAACGGCTCAGAATTAGAACAAAGCCAGTTTAAAGTAGTGCAATCCCGCGTTTTTGTACAAGGTCAATATAAAGACAAGCTTTCTTATGCTCTTCGTTACCGCTTAAACGAACCAGATGGTTCCAAAGCTTTAGAATTTGCTTTTTTGGATTATAAAATAAACTCCCATTGGAGTGTGAGTATGGGTAAGCTGTTTACTGCTTGGGGGTCCACGGAGCTTTCCTATAATAGTGCTGATTTATATATGTTTTCCAATATTATTAGCAATGCTGAATTATTTGCCCCTGGTCTTAGTGTGAGCTATGGAGTGGATAATCAGCTTTTTAAACTTCAGTTTATTTCCCCGGGTAAACAATATGTATCTCAGGCTTATAAAGATAAGGCTTATGCAGGTTTGTTTCTTTGGGAGGGTTTACTTTTTAAGGAGCATTTAAAAACAAGATATGGATATGGTTTATTTCAGCACGATGCCAATAAATTCTATTCTTGGGTTACCTTAGGAAATCGCTTGACTATCAATAATTTTATGATGGAGCTAGATTGGATTTATGGAGCAAGTAATTTGGCCGATAAACAATTGAATGATATGTTAGGGGATAATAAGCTTAGTACTTATTACGTGAGAGATAATGTTACTATGCTTAGTTTTAAGTATCGCTTAAACAAAGTAGTGCCTTATATAAAGTTGATGTATAACTATCGCAAGGACCTACAGGTAGATACTTCCTATAGCTATAGTGGGGTATCTGCAGTGGTGGAATACTATCCTTTTTCAGATCCTACTCTAAAAGACTTTCGACTATTTGGGGGGTATAATTTTTATCAATACAATTTTAAAGATAAAGTCTTAAATAATAAAGACGAACATTTAATTGCTATAGGACTAAGATGGATGGTTCCTTTGTTTTAGAAGAATTAGTAGAACTTTTTTTGGGACCCAGGTTTCATACCTTTAGCTTCTAAAATATTATCTAATTTTGAATAAATTATAAAAAAGTCCTTAGAATTTAATCTAGGCATTAGTAAATAAAGAGAATGGGAAAAAAGGTAATGTTTTTTGGGGTGTTAAGTATGTTAGCTGTCTTAGGTTGTAAAAAATCTATTGAAAACAATAAGCAAGTCGCTTGTGATTTAGCACCTATTTTAGTTGACAACCCAAAGACACGAAATTGCAATTTTACCGATATAGATGGTAATGTTCTACAACTGAGGTTTGATCCAATTAATAATTGGGTAGAAATAGCGGTGGACCAAAAATTTGTAATACTGCCTTATATCGATGCCCAAGAATATGGAAGTTTTAAAGATGATGTGTATGAATTTATTAACGCAGGTGATGAAGTTCGACTATTAAAGGAAGATCAATTGATATTTACTGCCCCTTTTGGTAGGTAGTTTAGGGCTTTTGATGGGCTTAGATAAACAAGGCAGGTAAATAATTAGTTTTATCTTTACAACTTATCTTTTGTTTTTGCGTTAGATATAGAACAAGTAAAATTAAAAATAAGCCAATGCACACTATTTCTTTTAGAAGTATCCTTTTTGTTTGTTTAGCTATGTTTCTGTCTTTGAGTTTAGAGGCTAAGGGGAAACCCAGTTTAAAGCTAGCCGATAAATATTATAAAAAAGGGGAATATGATAAAGCAGCTAAGGAGTATAAGCGATTAGAAAGGGGGATTCGTACCGATAACTATATTTATTTACAATTAGCCGATTGTTATGATCGTTTAACAAGAGATATCGAAGCCTCTAAATACTATGGAAAGGCCATTTATAAGGATCCTTCTGTATCGCCAGAGATTTATTATAAATACGCAAAAATCTTACAGAAAACAGGTAGGTACGAGGTAGCTAGAGACATGATGGATGATTTTTCGGCTATGGTTCCAACGGACTCCAGAAGTAGAGACTTTTTGCAAAATCCAGATGCCTATTACGATTTGTATAAGCTAAAGCAAAGGTTTATGTTCAGTGAAATTGGTTTCAATGATAGGCAAACCCAAGATTATGGAGCTTTTTTAAATAAAAATGACACCCTTTACTTTGTATCTAATCGTACAAAACACGAAAAGAAAATTCCTCGAAAACTTTTCGAGGTGCGTACTCCTTTGAAAAGAGAGCCAAACTTTGATTTGTATATGGCTCAGTATAAACAAGCCGATGAACCGATTTTTATTGCTACTCGTTTAAAAGGAAAAATCAATAAGCGATTTAATGATGGTGCACTAACCCAAGGGGTATTACCTAATACGGTTATTTTTACCTCTGAGAGCTATAGGTATAGGAAATTTAGAAAAATACCGGTGGTTAAAAAAAGAGATCAAATCAATAATCTCTTTACAGCTACTTTAAAGAAAACCAAGTTTAGAAAGATTAAAAAACTTCCCTTTACCAAAGGGGAATATACCTATCAAAATCCTGTTATTACTCCGGATTCTACCTATTTATACTTCGCCTCTAATATGCCAGGTAGTTTTGGAGAATTAGATATTTGGAGAGTTGAAATTTTAGAGGAAGGTTTGGACTATGGAGAACCAGAAAACTTAGGACCTATAGTGAATTCAGGTACTAAAAATGATTTTCCTTTTATTAGTGAAGACAATATACTTTATTTTGCTTCCGATAGATGGGGTGGTTATGGAGGATTAGATGTATATAGTTACGATTTGAAAAACCCTACACAAAAGCCCGTTAATCTAGGGGCGCCATTAAATACTCCTAGGGATGATTATGCCTTTAGTTTTTATCCTCAAAAGCATATAGGCTTTGTCTCTACCAACCGCATTGGTAGAACCGATATCTATAAGGTGAAACAGGTATGTGCTGTGGATGTGGAGATAGTGGTGAAAAATAAAACTCATGGTCATCATATAAGCGGGGCGAAGGTACAGTTTACCAACGATGTTAGACAGCCCCTTCCTGCCATTTTTACAGGAAGAAAAGGTAGTGTTTCTTTACCTTTGAATTGTTTGACTGATTTTGCCCTAGAAGTGTCCCATGAAGATTTTTTAAATGAAAAACAGGTGGTTAAGCTTCAAAGAGAACAAGATAAAATCCAAATAGTAGTGGAACTTGTGCCTTTAGAGGATTTGGTAATACAGGACAGTCATATTGAACTTGCTGATATTAATTTTGCTTTTGATCAAAAGGAAATTACCGAACAAAGTAAACCAGAGCTAAATAAATTAGTACAGGTAATGAAACGTTATCCAACTATGCGTATACAGGTAGACTCTCATACTGATAGTAAAGGTAAAGCTGAATATAACTTAGCCTTATCCGAGCAAAGAGCTAAAGCTACAGTAGAGTATCTGATTTCTCAGGGTATCTCACCAGATAGATTAGAGTACAAAGGATATGGTTCTAGCCGAACAAAAGTAGATTGTGATCCGTGTAGTGAACTTGAAGATGCCATTAATAGACGAAGTGAGTTTATTATTCTTAGTCGATAATTCAAGTATTTCTACATAGAAAATATATAAAAAGCCCCAAAATCAATATAGTTTAGTTGATTTTGGGGCTTTGTCTTTTTAATACTTATTTAAACTACTATGCTTTTGAAAAGGCATTGTAGCTATTTTAGTAAGTGAATTTTGCTAACATTAAAATAATGGCATCATCTTTATACAAATTAAGGGTTTGATCTGCTACATCGAAAAGATAGCTTTGGTGATTTAAAATCTCCAGGGTGCTTTCTAGAAGCTTACTTTTTGGGGAAAGCAAAGAATCTGGGTGGTTTTCTATTTTTGAAAAGTGAACCGTGTTGGTAGGGAAATCAAAATAATACCTTAGAAAAAAGTGATTTTCTTTATCCTTAACACTAACTAAGTTTTGGTTTGGGTCAAAGGATAGCTCTACCATTTGATTAGAAAACCCCAAGTTTTCTTGGTGGATTTGTATTACTTTCCATTGGTGTTTGATGATATAGCTATATAGCCCTTGTTGTTTGACTTTGTCTAGAGCCATGGATTTTTGACTTATTTTATTTTTATATAGGAAAGTAGTGGTATCTATGGTAGTAAAGACTAGGTTTTGTTGGTTAAACACACTTCTTAGTGCTTTTTTGTTTTTTCGAGATAAGGAACTGTTTTTAAATACTTGAAAATCTATTTTTCCTGTACTGATTTGTAGTAGGTTATTTTGCTTTTTAAGGGTTTTAAAAGGCACCTTAAAAAAGGTAGTAGATGTATTGCCTTCTATGGTTTGATCCTTGGGAGATAACTTAAAATACACTCCTTGTTTAGTGGATTCTTTTTGAAGGTTAAAAAAATAGGATAGATCAGGGTCGATCCCTTTTTGAGCGAAGGTTAAAAGGCTAGAGAATAATACGAAAATTAGAAGGTAGCTTTTATGCATCATAAGAAATAAATTAAACTTTTAATGTAGTTATGGGGTAAAGGTATCTATAATTATTGGCTTTCTTTTAGGTGCGACATGGAATTTATACCAGAGCTCCTGATCAGGCATGGGCTATTGAGTTATCAATTAGTAGGTTAGTTGTAAAGGCTATCTATAAATAGGACTTTAGTGCTTTGGTAAATATAAAATTTACATTTTGTTTGGGCTTAAATTAGTACAGAACAATATTTAATTGTAATTTTACCACCCAAACACAACTCTTTTTTATATGAATCCAAAAGTATTACTTACTTCAAAAGAGATTGACATTATTCTTCATCGTTTGGCATGTCAGTTAGTGGAAAATCACCTTGATTTTTCTGAAACACTTCTTATTGGTATTCAGCCACGTGGCCGATTTTTAGCTGAGCGTATTAAGCATATTTTAGAAAATGAATACCATATTCCTTCTATTGCTTTAGGGTTTTTAGATATTACATTTTTTAGAGATGATTTTAGAAGAAATCAAAAACCTCTTGAAGCCAATAAAACACAAATCGATTTTCTTGTAGAAGATAAAAATGTTGTCTTTATTGATGACGTTCTTTTTACAGGGCGTAGCATTCGCGCAGCATTAACTGCTATTCAATCTTTTGGACGTCCTAAAGAAATTGAACTTTTAGTATTAATTGACCGTAGATTTTCTAGGAATTTACCTATACAACCTGACTATAGAGGTCGTCAAGTAGATGCCATTAATAATGAATCGGTAAAAGTACAATGGTCAGAGCAAGGCAAAGAGGACTGTGTGTTTTTAGCCTCACAAGAAAACCAAAATATTTAAAAATAGGAAATCCAAATCAAGAATGAAGGAACTAAGTGTAAATCATCTTTTAGGTATCAAGTATATCAATGAAAACGATATTAATCTAATTTTTGAAACAGCAGATCATTTCAAGGAAGTTATCAATCGCCCAATTAAAAAAGTACCTTCTTTAAGAGATATTACCATTGCCAATATCTTCTTTGAGAACTCCACACGAACAAAGTTATCTTTTGAGTTAGCACAAAAAAGATTGTCTGCCGATGTAATAAGCTTTTCAGCAGCTCAAAGTTCTGTGAAAAAAGGAGAAACCTTAATTGATACGGTGAATAATATTTTGGCCATGAAGGTGGATATGGTTGTTATGCGTCATAGTAATCCTGGAGCGGCGTATTTTTTATCCAAAAATGTTAACGCAAGTATCATCAACGCAGGAGATGGTGCCCATGAGCATCCAACCCAAGCTTTATTAGATAGTTATTCTATTAGAGAGCAATTAGGGGATGTGGCAGGTAAAAAAGTAGTTATTGTAGGGGATATTCTACACTCTAGGGTGGCTTTATCTAATATTTTTGCTTTGCAAAAACAAGGAGCACAGGTAATGGTATGTGGACCAAAAACTTTGATTCCAAGGTATATTGCTGAGCTAGGAGTAAAAGTAGAATCGGATTTACGCAAGGCACTAAATTGGTGTGATGCTGCAAATATGTTAAGGGTACAGAACGAACGTTTGGATTATAGTTATTTTCCATCCACTAGAGAGTATGCTCAACAATATGGATTAACTAAAGAAATTTTAGATTCTTTAGATAAGAAAATAATGGTAATGCACCCAGGACCAATTAATCGTGGGGTAGAGATTACCTCTGAGGTTGCTGATAGTGATCAAGCTGTTATTTTAGACCAGGTGGAAAATGGGGTTGCTATTCGAATGGCTGTTACCTATTTATTAGCCTCTAAAATAAAATAATTAAAGTTCAGCCCATAAAAAGGCATTTAAAAAGGTATAGTATGAAAATTAAGGAGAAAGGACACAGCGCAATTCTTGTTAATAATCAGGCGGATATTGCCGATTTTATTCAAAAGATCAAAGATCAATATAAAGTTAGTTTAGCCCACAAGAATATTATTGTGGATTTGACTAATCATGCCAATGATATTGTAGAATCCGATTTGTTGTTATTTGAGCAATTAGCTCTAGAGCATGTCAATACTGCTAAAAAATCTTTTGTTATTGTTATTCCAGATGTGGATTTTAATGACTTTGACCAAGAGTTAGTTGTAGTGCCTACTTTATTAGAGGCCGGAGATATTATCGATATGGATGAGATCCAAAGAGAATTAGGATTTTAAAATAATTATACCAAAAAGGCTTAAGAAATTAAGCCTTTTTCTTTTTGTTATCTTAGGGTCTTTTTTGTACATTACAAGTGTAATTACAAAAAAACTAATAAATTGAAGCTTACCATATTAGGCTGTTATGCGGCTACACCTAGGTCTATTACTAATCCCACTTCTCAGGTTTTAGAAATTGCCAATGAGATGTTCCTTATCGATGCAGGAGAAGGTACCCAAGTACAATTGAGGCGTCGTAAGATAAAATTTCAGCGTATTAATCGTATTTTCATTTCCCATTTACACGGAGACCACTTCTTTGGTCTAATAGGACTTATCTCTACTTTTTCTTTATTAAATCGCCAAAATGACCTTCATGTGTATGGTCCTAAGGGCATTAAGGAAGTAATCCTATTGCAATTGCGCTTGTCGAATTCTTTTACAAGTTATAAACTGTTTTTTCACGAACTCACCAGTAAGGAGTCTGAGGTTATTTATCAAGATGATAAAGTAAAAGTAACTACTATTCCTTTAGATCATAGGGTTTATACTAATGGTTTTTTGTTTGAAGAAATCAAGCAAGAAAGAAAATTGCGCTTAGGCGCTATTATGGACTACGGCATAGAAAAGTGTTACTACCAGAAAATAAAAGATGGATCGGATATTACCCTAGATTCTGGAGAAGTTATCTCGAATAAGGAGTTAACCTATGATCCTGAAAAAGGGCAGAGTTATGCTTTTTGTTCGGATACAAAATACTCAGAGAGTATTGTTCCTATTATAAAAGGTGTAGATGTATTGTATCATGAGAGTACTTTTTTGGATTCTGAATCTCATTATACCGAACATACCAAGCATAGTACGGCTAAAGAAGCAGCCACTATTGCAAAATTAGCAGGATGTAAAACATTAGTTCTAGGTCATTACTCTACTCGTTATTCCGACATCACTTTATTTAAAAAGCAAGCCGAAACGGTTTTTGACGGAAAAATTTTAAATGGGGATGATGGCGCTATTTTTAATCTATAATTTTATTGCCCATGAAAGATTTAAGCAATTATAGACAAGTTTATGATAAGGATATTCTAAGTGAAAGCCTAGCTCATAAAGATGCTTTAATGCAATTTAGAAAATGGTTTGTGGAGGTGGAGCAAAGCCATTTGGAAAGAGAAGTTAATGCTATGCATGTAAGTAGCATAGGATTAGATGGATTTCCAAAAACTAGAGTAGTACTTTTAAAAAGCTATGATGAAAATGGCTTTGTGTTTTATACCAATTATGAATCGGAAAAATCCAAAGCAATATTGGCCAACCCTCACGTTTGTTTATCGTTTTTTTGGCCAGGTATGGAAAGACAGGTCATTATCAAAGGTTTAGCAAAAAAGGTAAGTGCTAGCCAAAGTGATAATTACTTTGACTCTCGTCCACATGGATCTAAACTAGGGGCTATCGCTTCTAATCAAAGCCAGGTCATAGAGAGTTACCAAGTATTAGAAGATAGGCTAAAGCAGTTAGAACAAGAGAATCCTCAGGATATTAAAAGGCCTGATTTTTGGGGTGGATTTTGTGTAGAACCTATTTCTATAGAATTCTGGCAAGGTAGACCAAATAGACTGCACGATAGATTGCGTTATCGCCTAAGTGAAGATAAGCTAGATTGGATTGTTGAGCGTTTAGCTCCTTAAAAAATGCTAAGATGAATAAGATGAATAAGATAGTTAAAATTATATATGTTGTTATTGCTATTGTTTTTATGATTTGGGCTTTAACCCAACAAGCAAATGGCAATGCTCAAATATGGGTGCAGGTAGTAGCTGTGGTATTGTTTTTTGGTCTAATGGCTAGACTTATGAGCAAAACCCCTACAAATTCCAATGCGCAAATGCAAAATCCAGCGGAGCGTGAATTCGATGCAGGTATTAAAGAAAACCTTATGGATAACGCCCAGGAAGAAGAACCACAAAAAACAGAAGATCATGCTAAAAAAAGGAGATAAAGTACTTGTTTTAGATGAAGATCAACAAGGGGTAGTTCAAAAGATAGAAGCAGATAAAGTTACTATAGAAACCCCAGAGGGATTTTTATTATTTTACCAGCCTAAGGAGCTGCTAAAGGTGGAAAACCAGGAGGATAAAATTATCGAAAAAGCTAGTACTAGGGGATCTATTGCTGCCTCTCAAGAGCAAAAGGTAGGTCCTGTAAAACGCAGTTTTGTCAAAGAAAAACGCTCAAAGAATAAAGATTTTATCATGGAGGCTGATCTGCATATTGAGAAGCTAACCAAAAATCATGCTCGCATGGAAAAATACGATATGCTAACCTTGCAATTAGATACCGCTAGGGGACAATTGGAATGGGCTATAGCTAATCGAATCCCGCGCATTGTATTTATTCACGGAGTAGGAGAAGGGGTTTTAAAAACCGAATTAGAGTATTTATTTTCGCGTTATCCCGAAGTGGTAGCCGAGGATGCTAATTACCAAAAATATGGCCTAGGTGCCACTCAAATCTACATTAAGCAAAATGTAAGATAAATAGAAAAGGTTTGTATGGTAAAATGCCATACAAACCTTTTTTATTTAGTCCTCTTGTGCCAAGAAAAATTTCATCGACTTTTTAGGATATTGTTCTCTACTTTTAGCGCTAGGATTTGCAATAAGGGTTTTAATACTTACTTTATCTCCTAGTTGAAAGGTACTTTCTACATATTGATAATCCAATAAATATGGTCCGCAAAAGTAATTTCCTTGGGCATCTTTTTCAATTATTCCTTGATAGATACCTTTTTTAGTTTCTTTAGACATTATAAACAAATTTATGGCTCAAAGATACAACATACATTGGGATTAGCTTAAAAAATTATACCTAGAATCAAATAGGGAGAATTTTAAGCCAAAAAAAGCAGTAAGAAACCTTCCTTACTGCTTTTTTGGGTTTTAATAGGTTTACTTAAATAGCTGCTTCTACTATTTTAGCGAAATCCTCTGCAATTAAGGCTGCTCCACCAACTAGACCACCATCTACATCTGGTTGAGCGAAAATTTCTTTAGCATTAGAAGCCTTAACGCTTCCACCATATAATATGCGAGTAGCTTGGGCTACTTTTTTATCGTATTTACGCTCGATTTCTTCGCGAATAAATTTGTGCATTTCTTGTGCTTGCTCATTAGTTGCTGTTTGGCCTGTACCAATTGCCCAAACAGGTTCATAAGCCACGATGATGTTCTCAAACTCAGAGGCAGATAAATGGAATAGACCATCTGTTAATTGAGCGAAAATAACATTGAAGTGTTGTTTTGCTTCTCTGTGTTTTAATTCTTCACCAATACAGAAAATCACTTTCATTCCATGTCTTAAAGCTGTATCCACTTTAGCACGTAAATCAGCACTAGTTTCATGGAAGTAAATTCTTCTTTCAGAATGTCCTAGAATAACGGTTTTTACCCCAACACTTGTTAGCATTTGTGCAGAAATTTCTCCTGTAAATGCTCCACCTTCTGCTTGGTGCATATTTTGAGCAGAAACCTTTACTTGTTTACCTTCTAATAAAGTGGTTGCACATTGTAAGTTGGTAAAAGATGGTGCTACAATTACTTCAACTTTATCACTTGAAGGTAGCATTGGTACTAATTCATCTAAAAACTTTTTTGTTTCTGGATAGGTTTTATGCATTTTCCAGTTTCCAGCAACGATTGACTTTCTCATATTAGTTTAATTTCGTTAAAATTTCTTTGATTTGCTCAAAATTCTTCTCTGTTGCGTTATATAAAGCAATGTTAGAATCTTTATCTATTACAATATAACGTGGGATCCAATTTAAATCAATTGCCGCTCCGAATTCTCCTCTCATTCCCTTAGGGTCAAGTAAGAAGTAATGTTCCCCTTGTAACTTGTATTTGGCCACAGCCTCTTGCCATTTTTCTACTGTCTTATCTAAAGATAGATAAATATAAGTGGTAGAAGGGAATTCTTGTTTAATTTGGTTTGCTCCATCGATAGCCGTAATACAATCGGGACACCATGAAGCCCAAATATCAATTAAAGCCGGTTTACCCTTAGCTTTATCTAAAATATCTTTAAGAGTTACTGTATGGCCGTCCATAGTTTGGAAGGCAGTATTTAAAACCTCAGGGGAAAATGCTGTAGGATCTTCTTTAGGTGTCTCTTGGGTATCTTTCCCTATATCTAGGGTAGAAGACTCCTGTAATGTCTGGGTTTCTACTTGTTCTGCTTTTTCTTTACAAGCGGTAAAGCTTAGAGCTACAAGAGCTAGAGAAAAGAATACTTTTTTCATATGATTATTTATTATTAATTCAATTTAATTCGTGGATCTAAATAAGCATAGATCAAATCTACTAAAATAGTTACTAGTATAAAGCTAGTTGCTATTAGTAATACAGCTCCCATAATAACGGGTAAGTCTAAGGTGTTTAATGCCTCGACAATTTGTTTACCTAATCCATTCCAACCAAATATATACTCCACAAAAACCGCTCCAGCTAACATAGAAGCAAACCAGCCTGATAAAGCAGTAACTACTGGATTTAAGGCGTTTTTGATACCATGAGATCTAATAATTGCCCAAGGGGTTAAGCCTTTTGCCTTAGCTGTTGTAATATAGTCTTGGTTAAATACCTCTAAAAGAGAACTTCTCATAAGTTGGCATACCACCGCTAATGGTCTAATCCCAAGAACTATACTCGGTAAAATACAATTCTTCAAAGCGATGTATTCTCCTTGTCCAAAATCATCTACCTCGTAAAGGCTACCACTCATAGGAAGATTGGTATAATCGTGTAATAAGTAACCAAAAATCCATGCAAATAATATGGCGCTAAAAAACGAGGGTATACTCATTCCAAAGGTACTTATAAGGGATATAGCCTTGTCAATCCAGGTGTTTACCCATACAAAACTTATAATCCCAAGAAGCATTCCTACTGCTAGGGCTATACTAATGGCTATAAAAGCAAGTAGAACAGTATTGGGTAATGTTTCCCATAGTATTTCACTTACTTTTTTATCCCTTTTTTGAAAACTCTCTCTTAAATAAGGTAATTTAATAAGCACCTGGTGGTCTTTATATTTAAAAAAAGTAAAGCCTCTGTATTGTCCATTGTCATAGGAGTAATCCTCGGGGTTAGTACTATGTAAGGAAATAAAGGATAGGTCATTAAGGTAAAGAGCGTATTGTTTTTCTAGGCTTTTATCAAAGCCAAATTTCTTATTAATTAAGGCTATTTGCTGGGCAGATTCATTTTGATCTAACATCATCCTAGCTGGATCACCTGGTAGGATATGAAATAAAAAAAACACCACACTTACTACTCCAAATAAAGTAGCAATACCATAGCCTAATTTTTTTAGAAAGTAACCAATCAAAATACTATAAGTTTAATTGGTCTATATCATTATAATGGCTTTTTTGCGTAATGACACCTTTTTCTAAAAGGACGATACTTGGGTTAGAACGTTCAATTGTTTTTAAAGTTGTTCCATCACAAGTATAATATTCAAAAGGCAAATCATATAATTCAATGTTTTGGTCAGATAGTTCACTATCCGAAGCCGTGAGTCCAATTACTTTGTAACCATTGACAATAGCTTTATTGGCAAAGTCTTTCATTTTTTGCATGCCTTGCTTTTCTGCTCTTTGCAGATCGTAAGTGATAATTAAAGCAAGTTTATCCTCTTGCATCATATCATAAGTATAATCAAAACCATCTTTATCCATTGTAAAATCATGGATTGGCGGTATGTATCCTTGTTGGATTAGTTTGTCGGTTCTTCTAATAAAAGTTGCTCCACTTGGAATTTGACTAAGCTCTTTATCGCTAAAGGCAGTTTCTTTTCCATCTACTAAATAGTAGAAAGTCATCTCAAACTTGCTTAGTGGTGCATCTTCTGGTACTTCCATATTCTCTACAATATCCGTCCCTACTTTGTATACTCTAAAGTCTTTCAAAGGCAAGTGGTTTAATACCCAATATCCCATAAAGCCACATCCAAGTAAACTAACTAACATAATTAGAAAACGTTTCTTAGCTGTAAATAGTTTGCTTACTACTTTTTCATTGAAAAATACAATAAGGATTAAAATTAGTAAAACGATGTCTTTAGTGAAACTTTGCCACGGAGTAAGACTAATGGCATCTCCAAAACATCCACAGTCAGTTACTTTATTAAAATAGGCCGAGTAAAAAGTTAAAAAGCTAAAGAATACGATCATGGCTAAAAGTAACCAAAGGGTAAGCTTACGCATAAAACCAATAAGTAGGGCTACCCCTAAAAGTACTTCAGCAATTACTACAATTAATGCAATATCTAAGGCATAAGGATAAAGTGATGGTAAATCTAGCACACCAGCAGAGAAATACTCTTCCAGTTTAAAAGAAAAACCAACAGGGTCATTTAATTTAATTAGACCAGAGATTATAAAGAGGATTCCAACAAAAAATTGGGATAGTTTTGCAATGATTTTCATTTCATTAAAGGCTTAAGGTGTAAATAGGGTTGTTTAGTTTTTATTCTCTAAGTGTATCATAGCAAATACAGCATAGTTAATCATATCTTGGTAATTGGCATCCACCCCTTCAGAGGCAATGGTTTTACCTTTGTTATCTTCTATTTGTTTTACTCTTAGAAGTTTTTGTATGATTAAGTCCGTTAGAGAACTAACCCTTAAATCTCTCCAAGCCTCTCCGTAATCATGGTTTTTGTCTTCCATTAACTCTTTGGTAAGTTTTACTTTTTGATCATACAAAGTAGTGGCTTGTTCTACAGTTAAATCAGGTTGTTTAACTTGAGGTAAATCCAGGTTAATCAAAGCCATAATACAATAGTTGATAATACCGATGAATTCAGATTCCTGATTTTCTTGTATTTTTTGTACTTCGTTCTCTTGTATGCTTCGTATACGTTGGGCTTTTATATAAATTTGATCCGTTAAAGAGCTAAGGCGTAAAACGCGCCAAGCACAACCATAATCTTGCATTTTGCGTAAGTATAAATCTCTACAAAGTGCAATTACTTGGTCATATTGGGTAGAAGTAGTGTTCATTTGAATTATATTTGTCTTATATTTTTTCAAAAATACTAATAAAACTAGCCCTTTGAAAGGCTAAAATAGTTTTTGAAATTGCTTTATTAGATAAATGTACAAAAAAACTAACGTATAACACACAATGACAATAAATTGTAAGGGAGAATTAATTGATTTAAGTGATCCAAAAATAATGGGAATTTTAAATATTACTCCCAATTCTTTTTTTGATGGTGGAAAATACAAATCCGACAGGGACTTTTTAGCCCAAGGGGAGTTAATGCTAGAGCAAGGTGCAGATTTTTTAGACCTTGGAGCTTATTCAAGTAAACCAAGTGCAGATTTTGTAACTCAAGACCAAGAATTGGCTAGAATTATTCCAGTTGTAGAATTATTGGTCAAAGAATTTCCACAAGTAAAAATCTCCATAGATACCTTTAGAGGGGAAGTAGCTAGGCAAAGTATTTTAGCTGGAGCTTGTATGGTTAATGATATTTCAGGGGGAAAATTAGACCCTACCATGTTAGAGGTAGTAGGCCAGTTACAAGTGCCTTATATTTTGATGCATATGAAAGGGAATCCCCAGACCATGCAGTCCTTGGCTGAATACCAAAATATCACCAAAGAAGTGATTACTTACTTTTCCGAGCAAGTGGCTTTAGCTAGAGAAAAAGGGATACACGATATTATTATCGATCCAGGTTTTGGATTTGCAAAGACCTTGGAGCAAAATTATGAATTAATGCAGCATATGGAGCTGTTACATGCTTTAGATTTACCAATTTTGGTTGGTATTTCTAGAAAATCCATGATCTATAAATTATTGGAAACCACTGCTGAATTTGCTTTAAATGGAACAACCGTACTAAATACTATTGCCTTGCAAAAGGGGGCATCTATTTTAAGGGTACACGATGTTTTACAAGCAGTGCAAACCAAAAAAATCTATAACGCTTTAACGAGATGAAAAAAATAAGTTTTTTACTTTTAAGTTTGGTTTTACTTAGTAGTTGTAATAGAAAACAACTGGAATTAACCAGAGCTAGCTATACTACTACGGAATTTGTAGACAATCATTCCCCTGTATATTTTGAAATGGATCAAGAGGGTAAAATGGTTGTAAATCAAGATAATCGCATTGCTAACACCAATTATATTGTATCGGTGCAAAGAGATTTAAATCTTTTGGAGGTAGCCCAGGAGGTAATGAAGATTAAACAAAGGAAATACGATGAGAAAAGCAATATGCATAGTGATCAACTAGAGGTGTTTTATAGCTATGCGGATACTTTAAATAAAAGGTTGGCTTTTTTACCAAGTAAAGAGGTTGACTTTGGCTTTGAAGGACCTTCGTCTTTAGAGAATTTAGTCTTTGTTAAAAATAAGGATACAGTATTAATCCAAGGTTATAGTTTTAGCTACGGGGATTGGATAGATCATTTACCACAAAGCGACTCATTACAATTAGGTTTTGCTAAAGACTTGGATTTTGAAACCTATTTACAAACTAGAATTCTTTTGAATCAACAGCAAAAACAGGGTCAGTTCAACCCTGTGGATTTAGTATATTAAGCCTTAAGGCAAAGTTATTGATGGTGGTAGGGCTCATTCTTTAAGATAGTAAAGCCTCTATAGATTTGTTCAATAACAAATAAACGAATCATTTGATGGGAAAATGTCATTTTTGAAAATGATATTTTCCCTTTACTTGCTTGGTATAAGTCTTGGGAAAAACCATAAGGACCACCAATGACAAAAACCAAGGTTTTTATTCCCGCATTCATTCTTTTTTGAAGTTCTTCAGAGAAGCCTACACTGGTAAATTCTTTACCGTTTTCATCCAATAAAACTAAATAATCACTTGGAGTTATTTTAGAAAGAATAAGTTCTCCTTCTTTTTGTTTTTGCTGATCCTGGGATAAATTTTTAGCATTTTTTATGTCTGGGATTATTTCTAGCTCAAACTTAATATAAAAGTTTAATCGCTTTATATAATCTTCCATCAACACAAGTAGAGATTTGTTATCTGTCTTACCTACAGCTATTAACTTTATATTCATGGGTATTTTTTTGCAAAAATAGGAGTTTACTAGGCTTGAGACAAATTTTTAAAACAAATTTGTATTTGGTTTTTCCTCGATTTTCTTGGCCTTTCAAGGCTTGTTTTGTTAAGATTAACAAAAAATATCCTTAATTTTTTTATATATTGCCGACCTTAATAAAAAAACATACATGAATAAATTAGTTATTGCAGCAATTATGGTTTGCGCAGGAGTTTTACACACTTTTGCTCAAAAACCATTAGAGTTTAAAAACGGGCTTGTTGTTGCGGCCCATCCTTTAGCAAGTAAAGTAGGAGTTGATATTCTAAAAAAGGGAGGTAATGCAGCCGATGCTGCTGTAGCAGTTGAATTAGCTCTTGCAGTGGTTTATCCCAATGCGGGTAACATCGGTGGTGGTGGTTTTATCATTTACCGTTCCTCTGATGGTCAAGTACAAAGTTTAGATTATAGAGAAAAAGCGCCAATGCAAGCCAGAGAGAATATGTATTGGGGTGCAGATGGTAATGCATTAACGGAGTTGAGTATAAATGGAAGTTTATCTGTAGGAGTTCCTGGGACAGTTGCAGGGATGGAAGAGTTGCATAAACGCTATGGAGCTTTACCCTGGAAGGATGTAGTTCAACCAGCTGTGGATTTGGCTCAAAATGGATTTGAAATTACCGAACAACAAGCTGGGGAATTAACTAAGCATGCAAAAGATTTTGAAAAATATAGCAGCCAAAGTAATGTGTTTAGTCAGAATAAAACTTGGCAAAATCAAGATGTTTTAGTGCAAGAGGATTTAGCTAAGACTCTAAAGCTTATACAACAAAATGGTAGGGACGGTTTTTATAAAGGCCAAACAGCCGATTTAATCGTGCAGGAAATGCAAAGAGGTAATGGGATGATTACCAAAGAAGATCTAGAAAACTACCAAGCTATTTGGCGAGAGCCTGTAACTGGATGGTATAAGGATTATAAAATTATTTCTATGCCGCCTCCAAGTAGTGGTGGAATTGCTTTACTTTCTTTATTTCAAGCAGTACAAGAATACCCTCTTTCTAAGTGGGGCTTCCAAAGCTTAAATGCCGTTCAAGTGATGGTAGAGGCAGAAAGAAGAGTCTATGCTGATAGAGCACAATATTTGGGAGATCCTGACTTTGTTAAAATACCAGTACAAGAATTATTAGATCCTCTTTATATTAAAAGTAGAATGGCAAACGTGGATTTATCCAAAGCTACTCCAAGTTCAGAGGTTAATCCAGGTGTTTTTCCAGGATTTGAAAGTGAAGAAACAACCCATTATTGTATAGTGGATAAGTGGGGTAATGCTATATCGGCAACTACTACTTTAAATGGATCTTATGGATCTCATGTAGTTGTAGGTGGTGCAGGTTTTATTTTAAACAATGAAATGGATGACTTTTCCATTAAACCTGGAGTTCCTAATATGTATGGCTTAGTTGGTGGTAAAGCAAATGCTATTGAGCCAGGTAAGAGAATGCTTAGTTCAATGTCTCCAACTATTATTGAGAAAAAAGGCCAGTTATATATGGTAGTTGGTACCCCTGGAGGATCCACTATTATCACTTCTGTTTTCCAAACTATTTTAAATGTTGTGGATTTTGGAATGAATATGCAACAAGCTGTTAGTGCACCTCGTTTCCACCATCAGTGGTTTCCTGATCAAATCGATGTGGAGCAAAATGCTATTTCACAAAAAGTAAGACAGCAATTAGAAGATAAGGGTTATAAAATATCACCTAGAAAAAATTATGGTAGAGTAGAAGGGATTCTAGTAAACCCAAATAAAACTTACCAAGGAGGAGCAGACCCAAGAGGGGATGATACTGTTTCAGGATATTAGAAAAACATTAAATTGTAAAGTTTATGGCCTCTTCCTTTTGGTAGAGGCCATAAATTTTATCTAACATAAGGCCATGGTATCTATTATTTTATAAGGTATAGTAGCATGGGGAGTTTGTACTATTTTAATAAGAATTAAATTATGCGTAAAACACTGTTTTTTATCTGTTTATTAGTGCCATTTATTGGTCTGTCTCAAAGTAAAGGAAAATCCTTTTTTGGGGGACAAATAGGAATATTTGAAGCTAGAGTATATAATGAGTTTGCTTTGTCTTCTAGTTTTTCCTTTCAATCAAGTGTAGCTTTATCAGCAGGAGTTGATAATTCTGATTTTTATGTATCTAGTAAAGTACAGCTAAGTCCTAAATGGAATTATAATCTAAATAAAAGAAGATATGATAATCTAAATACAACATACAACTCCTCTAACTATGTATCTTTAAATATGTCCTATACTCCTAATTGGGCTACTATATCCGACTATAAACACAGAGATATAGAGAAAATTTCGATTATTCCAACCTTTGGGGTTAAGCGCAACTTTAATAAACATATGAATTATGAACTATTCATTGGTATGGGCTATGAGCATTACCTAAAGACTAAGACGGTTAATTCAGAAGGTACTAAATTGGCAGTAAGTGTTGGCGCTTTAATAGGGTTTGATTTTTAAGTCTAATTTAGAATTAAATATAAATAGCTGCTGCAATAAATAAGACAGAAGAGCTTCTTTTGTTTTTTAGCCTAATGATAGCTGATTCAAAAAAAATAACGCTTATAAAAAGTATTAATACTCTTTATAAGCGTTATTTTTTTCTTGCTTTTATTTGGCTTGTAACAAAGTATACTTCTTTAAAAAAAGTTACTTTGTTTTTTAGTAAAACTCTCCTAGTTCAATGATAGGTTTTACAAAGGAATATTTTTCATATTGATCTTTATTGAAAACTATATTAACAAGAGAAATTTGGTATTTTAACTGTCTTTCTCCTTCAATAGGTTGTGTCCAAGAGGCGCTAATGTGAATTTCTCCACTACTAGCTTTCCACAATTCCACTAAAGTATTAATAGTAGCAGGTGAATCTCCAGGAATATCTCCAGGATTTTCACATACTTGGTTTAAGCTAATACCAGTTCTTTGGTATTGTTTAAAACTTAGTTTTCTTTGATCGTCAATTTTAAGTATAAGTGGGCTAGAGGTAGCATCTGAGGGTAGATCTTCTCTAGTTAAATCCATTGAAAGAGCTTCTTTATTGTTTAAAGCAAAGAATTGATCTTGGCAAGAGTAATTTGCGAAAACAGGTCTTTGGTCTTTATTGGTAAAAGAGAAGTCTAAAATTCTACTTTGGTAGTTGTTGGTACCAAAGAACATTTTATCGTACTTTATATTGGTTTGACCATCATTGAAATTGATGTTCTGTAAATAAAATACATATTGATAGGTAAGGTTTACTTTAGCATCTTTATCCGCGCTATCGTATTTCATGGTTATATTTCTGCTTATATCTACAGAACCACCTGGTGAGGCCTTAATGCTCTTTATTACATTTGGGAAAGCTGGACTTGGAATCTTACAAATATTATCAGCTGCGATTTTATCAGCATATTTGCGGTATTCCAAAGAGGTCTGCTGTCCATCAATGGTAACTTGCACCTTACTTAATGTAGGGTCTTTCATTAAGTTTTCTACATCAACTAAAAGTATTAAACTCTCTTGATCTTGTATTTTATAGAAAATTTTTTCCGCACCTGGATTAGGGCACTTATCTACTACGTTCTTTGCAGAAAAATCAATGTCATTATAGATTAAATCTCCATCATCACATGAACTTAACAAAAGAGCTGCAAGAAGCGGGATAGCCGTAAAAATTTTTTTCATTTTGATTGTCTTTATTCGAAAGACACAAAAATAGTTTTTTCTTTGTATATAAACGCATTTATCCTTGTATAAAAGCTTATTTAATTATCTTTACCCTATGATCCAACTTTATTGTTAATTCTTTTATATGCATAAGCAAGCTATTAAAACCAATTACCCAGGGCTTTATACTTTGGTAGTTGTCTTTTTCTTTTGGGGCTTTTTCGCCGCGGGTAATAGTATTTTTATTCCCTTTTGTAAAGATTATTTCTCTTTAGATCAGTTTCAAAGCCAGCTGATTGACTTTTCTTTTTATACCGCTTATTATACGGGAGCATTAGGTATGTTTTTATATAGCTCTATTACTAAGGTAGACCTAGTAAGTAAATGGGGATATAAAAACTCTATTGTATATGGACTGTTATTCTCTGTCCTTGGAGCAGTAGCTATGGTATGGGCAGTGAGTGTGAGTGTCTATTTAGCACTTTTAATAGGTCTTTTTATCGTAGCACTAGGATTTTCCTTGCAACAAATCGCTGCAAACCCTTTAGCTATTTCCTTAGGAGACCCTAAGACAGGGACTTCAAGGGTAAGTTTAGCTGGAGGAATAAATTCTTTAGGTGGAACAATAGGTCCTTTACTTATGGCTTATGGGCTTTTTGGAACTACTAAAAACATAAGTGATCAAGATATTAAACACCTTTCTTTGGATAGTATGTCCTTATTATATGTGGGGATAGGAGCACTTTTTTTAATTGCTGCCATGCTGTTTTATTTTTCTAAAAGTATTCCAAAAGGAACTAGTAAAGCAGTGATGGAACCAGCCAAAAAAGCCTTAACCTTACTTGTAGTGATGAGTTTATTGCTATTAGGAGTGTTTTCTTATGTGTTTTATACCTATACAACCAAGGAACATTATGCCTCTATGGCTTTAGAAAACCAAATAAATGAGTTAATCCAAAGCAGTACCACTGTGGATAGCTCTACTTTAAGTGCTTTACAAGATAGTCTAAGTGTTCTACAGGCTCCTTTAGAAAACCAGCGTATTATGTTTTTGTTTTTGGCCTTATTAGTTATAGCTGGGTGTATTTTTTATGCGTATAAAGGAAGTCAGAAAAGTACTAAAGGATGGGGAGCTATGCAATACCCTCAATTACTCTTGGGGATGTTTGCCATCTTTTGTTATGTTGGAGTAGAAGTTGCCATAGGAAGTAACCTAGGAGAATTACTTAAGTTACCTGAATTTGGCGCATTACAATCCTCTCAAATTGGACCTTATATTTCTATGTACTGGGGAAGTTTGATGATTGGAAGATGGGCCGGTGCGGTAAGTATTTTTAATTTGAAACCTTTCTGGCGTATATTTTGTTTGATTTTAGTTCCTTTTGTGGCTTATTTTGTCATTCTTTTAGCCAATGAATTAGCCGGTAATGACATGCAGGGCCTATACTATTATAGCATTTGTATTGTAATTCAAATTGCCTTTAGTTTTTATGCCAATAATAAAAGCGCTAGAACCATGATCTTATTTAGTTTTATGGGCTGCGCGGCTATGATTGTAGGTTTACTTAGTAGTGGTACTCTGGCTATTTATGCCTTTTTAGCAGGTGGATTAGCATGTAGTATTTTATGGCCAGCTATCTTTAATATAGCCATTATGGGATTAGGCAAGTATACCGCTCAGGGTTCTTCTTTTTTAATTATGATGATTTTAGGTGGGGGAATTATCCCTCCTATACAAGGTAAGGTAGCCGATATAATTGGTATTCATAACTCCTATGTCATTAGTTTGTTGTGCTTTGTGTATCTATTGTTTTTTGGTTTTTTAGCCAAAAGAGTTTTAAAATCACAAAATATACGTATCGATGAAATCAATTAAGTATTATTAATGAAAATGATTTATGTAAGGGTAAAAAACTTGTATTAATTTTAAGATTTGTTACATTTGCAATCCCATAACTAAAAAGTTATAACTAACCAAAATTATAAAAAATAAAAATAAAATTTTACAATACAATGGAACATATATATTTAGACAATGCAGCAACTACTTCTGTTAGACCAGAGGTTATAGAAGAAATGGTAAAGGTTTTGAGAAATGATTATGGAAATCCTTCTTCTACTTATGCAATTGGTCGTCATGCTAAGGCTTTAATGGAAAATGCTAGAAAATCCATAGCTAAAGCATTTAATGTATCCTCTTCCGAGATTATTTTCACTTCATGTGGTACAGAGGCAAATAACTGGATTTTAACCAGTGCAGTTCGAGATTTAAAAGTAGAGCGTATTATTACAAGTCAATTAGAGCATCACGCAGTTTTAAATACTATAGCTCAATTAAAAAAGGCTTATGGAATTGAAGTGGAATTTGTGAATATTTTAGAGGATAGCCAAATTGACTACAATCACTTAGAGCAATTAATAAGTGACACAGATAAAAAGACTTTAATCAGTCTTATGCATGTTAACAATGAAGTAGGAACAGAATTAGATTTACACAAGGTAGCACATTTATGTAAAGACAATAGCTGTCTTTTCCATTGTGATACCGTGCAATCGGTTGGTAAAACAGAAATCAATTTAGAGGAGTTGCCAATTGACTTTATCGTGGCTAGTGCTCATAAATTCCACGGACCAAAAGGAATTGGTTTTGCTTTTATTCGTAAAAACAACGTTTTACGTCCAGTAATTTTTGGAGGGGAACAAGAAAAAGGTTTAAGAGCAGGAACGGAAGGAGTACACCAAGTAGTTGGAATGGCAAAAGCATTAGAAATGGCTTACGATCTTTTAGATAAAGAAAGAGAGCATATTTCTTCTTTAAAAAAATACTGTCAGGAGAAATTAAGTGAAGTTTACCCAGAGGTGAAATTCAACGGAGATAATAAAGGGTTTTACAATATTGTAAATGTTCTTTTACCACTTTCTCAAGAAAAGGCAGCTATGATGCTTTTTCAATTAGATATGAAAGGTATTGCAGTGTCTAGAGGTAGCGCCTGTCAGAGTGGAAGTCAGAAGCCATCTCACGTTTTAAGCCAATTCTTATGCGAAGAGGATTTGAAAAAACCTAGCTTGAGACTATCTTTTTCTCACGAAAACACAAAACAAGATATAGATGTTTTAATTTCTGTACTACAAACAATATAAATAACCAAAATCTACTATGTAAATAGTAGATTTTTTTATTTTTATTACTAAATAAATGATAAAAGAATTAATCCTAAATCTATTGGGTAAATTCATTGTTTAAGCCAAACATTAGCATTAAATTTGCGCAAACAACACACTTTTTATGAATACGAATAATAGATACGCGCTTCGCGGGGTTTCTGCGGAGAAAGAAGACGTTCACAACGCTATTAAAAACATTGATAAAGGATTATTTCCTAAAGCATTTTGTAAGATCATTCCTGATCACTTAACTAATGACCCAGAGTACTGTTTAATTATGCATGCCGATGGAGCAGGAACTAAATCCTCTTTGGCTTATATGTACTGGAAAGAAACAGGAGATCTTTCTGTTTGGAAGGGTATTGCTCAAGATGCCTTAATTATGAATATTGATGACTTATTATGTGTAGGTGCAACTGATAATATCTTATTATCTAGTACTATTGGACGTAATAAGAATCTAGTTCCAGCTGAGGTTATCTCTGCCATTATTAATGGAACAGAGGAATTAATCCAAGAATTGGAAAAATTCGGGGTTACTATTCACTCTACCGGAGGAGAAACAGCCGATGTAGGAGATATTGTTAGAACAATTATTGTAGATTCTACCGTTACTGCTCGTATGAAAAGAAGCGATGTAATTGACAATGCTAATATTGCTCCTGGAGATGTAATAGTTGGATTAGAATCTTTTGGACAAGCTTCTTACGAGACTAAATACAATGGTGGAATGGGAAGTAATGGACTTACTTCTGCAAGACATGATGTATTTGATCACAGTTTAGCTACAAAATACCCAGAGAGTTATGACAGTGCTGTTCCGCAAGAACTAGTATACTCTGGAAAAGTACAGCTAACAGATAAAGTAGAAGATTCACCAATTGACGCAGGACAATTAGTTCTTTCTCCAACTAGAACATATGCTCCAATTATTAAAGCAATTTTGGATAAATATACAGCAGAGCAAATTCACGGTATGATTCACTGTAGTGGTGGAGCTCAAACTAAGATTTTACACTTTGTGGATAATGTGCATGTGATTAAAGACAATATGTTTGAAATCCCACCATTATTTAAATTAATCCAAGAGCAAAGTAATACAGATTGGAGAGAAATGTACCAGGTATTTAACTGTGGACACCGTATGGAATTATACGTAAAACCTGAGGTAGCCCAAGATATTATTGCCATTTCTGAATCTTTCAACGTAAAGGCTCAAATTGTAGGACGTGTAGAGGAGTCGGATACTAAGAAATTAACTATCTCTTCTACTTACGGAACTTTTACCTACTAATAAAAATATAATACAAAACTATTGATGTCTAGATTATTAGCTATTGATTACGGTCAAAAAAGAACAGGGATTGCCGTTAGTGATCCAATGCAGATTATCGCTTCGGGCTTAACTACTGTAGCCACTGAGGAATTAATGGCTTTTTTAAAAGACTATTTAGCCAAAGAGCAAGTAGAGAAAATAATTATAGGGGATCCTAAACGCCTTAATGACGAGCCATCAACTATTAGTGTACTCATCAATAGTTTTGTTGAAAAACTTACCAAGACTTTCCCAGGTATGCCCATTGAACGCATGGATGAGCGATTCACCTCCAAAATGGCTTTCCAAACGATGATCGATGGGGGGCTGAAGAAAAAACAAAGACAGAATAAAGCTTTAATTGATCAGATCGCTGCAACTATTATTTTGCAGGATTATATGAACAAATAAATTGCTTAATCTGCTGTTTTTTAATAAAATATTACCTATTACCAAACAAAGAATAAACTAATTTTGTAGAAAAATAAACCACATAAAATGTCAACCATACAAAAAACAGAGGCAGATGTTGTTTTAGTAGGTGCTGGTATAATGAGTGCCACACTAGGTGTACTACTAAAAGAACTAAATCCAAATTTAAAAATACAAGTAATCGAGCGTTTAGAACAAGCTGCAATAGAGAGTTCTGATGCTATGAATAACGCAGGAACAGGACATTCTGCTTTTTGCGAGCTAAACTACACACCACAAAAGTCAAGTGGGAGAATAGATGCTAGTAAAGCAATTAATATTGTAGAACAATTTGAGGTCTCTCGACAGTTTTGGGCTTATTTAGTAGAAAAAGGAGCATTAAAAGAACCAGGTTCATTTATTCACTCGGTTCCTCATATGAGTTTTGTATGGGGGGATAAAAATGTAGATTTTTTAGACAAACGTTACCAAGAACTTTTAAAATATCCTTTATTCCATGGTATGGAATTTACAAAGGACAGTAGAAAGATTAAAGAGTGGGCACCGCTTTTAATGGAAAATAGAGTGGAGAACCAACCTTACGCTGCTACTTTTATGCCACTTGGTACAGATGTAAACTTTGGAGAGTTAACTACTCAAATGTTTTCTTATTTGAATACTCAAGAGGATTTTAATATTCATTTCTCTACACAGGTTAAGGATATTAAACGCAATAAGGATAAATGGACAGTAGTATCATCATGTAGTAAAACTGGACAAAAAAGACAAGTAGATGCAAAATTTGTCTTTGTAGGTGCAGGTGGTGGAGCTATTTTGCTTTTACAAAAAGCAGATATTCCGGAAAGTAAAGGATTTGGTGGCTTCCCAGTAGGTGGACAATGGCTAGTATGTAGAAATCCAGAAATTGTAAATAAACATATGGCTAAAGTCTATGGGCAAGCATCTGTAGGAGCTCCTCCAATGAGTGTTCCTCACTTAGATACTCGTTTTATCGATGGAAAACAATCTTTATTGTTTGGACCATATGCAGGATTTTCTACTAAGTTTTTAAAATATGGATCTTACATGGATTTATTTAAATCTTTAGAGCTTAATAATATTGGCCCTATGATTGGAGCTGGTTTACGCAATATAGATTTAACTAAGTACTTAATTGGACAGGTACTCCAAAGTAAAGCTGCTCGTTTAGATGCTTTAAAAGATTACTTCCCTGATGCAGATGCTAAGGATTGGACTCTAGAGCAAGCTGGACAAAGAGTTCAAGTGATTAAAAAAGATCCAAAAACTGGAAAGGGTATATTGCAATTTGGTACAGAAGTAGTTAATTCTCAAGACGGATCAATTGCAGCTCTATTAGGAGCATCCCCTGGAGCATCTACTTCTACTTCTATTATGATTAAATTACTTAAGAAGTGTTTCCCAGCGGAATTTGCCTCTGAACAGTGGCAAGAAAAATTCACTCAAATGATTCCTTCTTTTGGAAAGAAACTAAATGAACACCCAGAATTAGTACAAAAAGTTAGACAAGATACCTCTGTGGTATTGAATCTATACCCAAATAACAAATAAGTTACTAGCTATTTTAGTGACTAAATGCAAACAGCCATCCTTTTTAGAAAATCTAAGATTGGGTGGCTGTTTGCATTTGTATTACTCACAAATACAATCGTTCTATTATTTTAAGGGAGTGTTGTGTTATTTTATCGAAAAAAGAATAATTATTTTTATAATAGAGTAAGTATGTTCTTGCTTTTGTTTTAAATAGTTGTAACTTGTGTATACTATTAACAAGCTAAAGTAAATATTACCATGAGCGATCAAAAATCAACAAGCCAAGATTTAACAAATAAAGTAAACCAAGCTATCGATCAAACCCAACAAGCTGTATCTGACTTAGCAGATAAAGCAAAAGATACTGCATCTGATTTGTGGGAGAAAACAAAAGAAGCTGCATCGAATTTAGGGGAAACTCTACATGAGACGGCTGCACAAGGACAGCAAGTAGCTAGCCAACTAAAAGATCAAGCTACTAGCGCAAGCCAAGAGGTATTAGATAGAGCGGCTTTATTAGCAGATCAAGCTAAGCAACAATTACAAGATACAAGTGATATTGTACAGGATCAAGTAAAAACAAAAGTAGATCAGTTAAAACAAAAGTCCGATCAATTTGTTGACAAACAAATAAACCAAGATTTAAACGACCAGCAATAGTAGGTTGTACAACCTAAATAAAGGCTAGTAATCCAAAATATACAATAGGGTTGCTAGCCTTTTTTGTTTAATGTAAGTTTCATTTAATAGGGTGGGGTAGTGGTGTAAGTGAAGATCTATAGGCTTTTTTTATATAAATATTAGGTTTTTATTAAGAGCTAGAGTAAAGTTGTGTTTTTATTATTGTTTTTTTTCCTCTAATAATGAGTTAGTTAAGGAATTAGCAATTTTAATTTGTTATTTATGCTATCTAAAGTCTCAAAAAATTGCTAAACTTGTAGTAAATACAACATTTATGGCAGGCAATACATTTGGAAATCGCTTTAGAGTTACAACATTTGGAGAATCTCACGGAGAGGCTATTGGTGGAATTATCGATGGTTGTCCTAGTGGAGTTGTCTTGGATTTAGAGGCTATTCAACAAGAAATGGATAGAAGAAAACCAGGACAAAGTAAAATTGTAACCCAGCGTAAGGAAGAAGATAAAGTTCGATTTTTATCTGGAATCTTTGAAGGGAAAACTACAGGTACCCCTATTGGTTTTATTATTGAAAATACTAACTCAAAGAGTAAGGATTACGATCATATCAAAGATATATATCGTCCTAGCCATGCCGATTATGTATATGACCAAAAATATGGCCATAGAGACCATAGAGGAGGAGGGCGTAGTTCAGCTAGGGAAACCGCTTCTCGTGTTGTCGCTGGGGCTATCGCCAAACAAGTTCTAAGAGATATTCATATTACTGCTATGGTAAATAGCGTAGGAGATATAAAAGTAGAAAAACCATACCAAGAATTGGATTTTTCTACCATTGAAAATAATCCAGTTCGTTGTGCTTGTCCACAAAAGGCTCAAGAAATGGAAGAGTTAATTAAAGTAATCAAGAAGGATGGTGATTCTATAGGTGGTACAATTATGTGCGTGGTACAGAATGTTCCTATTGGTTTAGGAGAACCAGTATTTGATCGCTTAGATGCCGAACTAGCCAAAGCAATGCTTAGTATTAACGCTGTAAAAGGAGTAGAGTTTGGTCTTGGTTTTGCAGCCACTCAACTAAAAGGAAGTCAGCATAATGATCCAATTTTACCTGGAGGTAAAACCTCGAGCAATAATGCAGGGGGTATTGTAGGTGGTATAAGCAATGGCATGGATATTTATTTTAATGTTGCCTTTAAACCAACTGCTACTTTGATGAAAGATCAAAATAGTATTGATACCAAAGGTAATGCTGTTATTGTACAAGGTAAAGGAAGGCATGATGCTTGTGTTTTACCAAGAGCAGTTCCAATTGTAGAGGCTATGTGTGCTATAGTACTTTTAGATATGTATATAGAGCAATTTGGTCTTAAAAAAGTAATGTAATCTCGGTGCCCTTATCCAAAGTAGATTCTAGAGAAAAATCGATATTATGTAGCTGTAAAATAGCACAAGTAAGGGTGAGTCCTATACCACTTCCTGGAAGGTGACTGTTTTGAGCACTACGATAAAATATATTTGTAATTAAAGGGATTTCAGCCTCTGGAATCCCTTTTCCTTTATCAGTTATTTTCAAACAAAGTCGATCTTCTTGTTTAAAAAGGCGTAATTCTACGGGCTTGTCTTGACCGTATTTTACAGCATTATCCACTAAATTAAATAAAGCAAGCTCAAGTAGGGTTTCGTTGGCCATTAGTTTTAAGTCGCTGAAGTCTTCTACTAAAATTTCCACTAAAATTATAGCCTTTGTTTTACTAGCAATGGACTGGTGGACCTTCCAAAGTATTTCATCCACCCTTACTGGGGTTTTGGTATATTCTCGGACTTCTAAGGAACTAAGAAGTAAAAGATTATTTAGAATATTTTCTATTTTATATACACTATCTAATACATTTTTGGCCATTTGCTGGTATTCCTGTTGTGATCTAGGACGCTGGGCAAATACCTCTAAATTCCCGCTAATGGCTGTTAGTGGAGATTTAAACTCATGGGAGGCATAATTGATGAAGTTCTTTTGATTACTGATACTTTGGGCTACCCGATTCAGTAGACCATTATAAGAGCTGATCAAGCTTGCTAATTCATCTTTTGAATTAGGGACCTCAATAGGAGTATCTAAATTAGTATAACTAATTTGATTTACTTTTTTAACGATTTGCTTTAAAGGCCTATACGCCACATTGCTAATGTATATACTCACAAAGTAAATGGCTAAAAGTCCTGTTAGAAAGACAAACAATAAGATAAGTAGTAAGCTGTTTATTTGGCCATTAAAATTAGTGGTAGTTGCAGTGGTGATAACTACAAAGTCTCCTTGGTTATCTGGGTAGAAAATTCCTTGGTAAAAATTGTTTTCAATCTTAAAATCCAAGGATTTTTTTTGACGGATACTCTCCAAGATTTTTGGGGTAATATTTTGGTCAGCCACTGTGTTTCCATATGCAATAGCGTCTTTGCTATTGTAGATAACGATTTTATTTCTCTTTATATTTTGTTCAAATTCTTTACTTATTAGCCAATGTTCTTTCAAGGGAAGTTCATCTTTTTCTAAATAATAAAAGGCTGTTAGTAAAGCATCATTTTTAAGTTCTTTGTAAATAATATTGGTAGAGGATCTATAAAAAGCCACTAAAATTAACAAAGCGCATATAAAGAATACTACACCAAAAATAGTGGTGGAGTAAATGGTTAATCGTTTTCTTAGGTTCATGATAAATCCTCTAGCATATATCCAGTGCCTTTGACAGTATGGATTAGTTTCTTATTCTCAGCAGATAGTTTGTTTCTTAGATAAGAGATATACACATCTACTACGTTGGTATTGGTATCATAGGAGATAGACCATACGGTTTGTAAAATTTGGGTTCTTGTAAGTACTTTATTTTTGTTTTCCATTAAAAATAAAAGCAATTTATATTCCGTAGGAGACAAGTCCAATAATACTTCCTCTTGAAAGGCTTGGTGTTTTTGATGATCTATTTTCAAACTTCCACATTGGTAGAACGTTTCCTGATTTAAATAATTAAACTTAGTTCTTCTACTTAAAGCGTTAATACGTGAGAGTAATTCATTAAAGTGAAATGGTTTTGTGATGTAATCATCCGCTCCACTGTCTAAAGCTACTATTTTGTCACTTGTGTCACTTAAGGCGCTTATAATAAGTATTGGAGTATATATTTTTTTAAAACGTATTAGTTTTGTTAGCTCAATACCGTCTATATCTGGAAGCATTATATCCATTAATATAATGTCCCAGGCTTGTTTTAAAATTAACTCCCTGGCAATTTGTCCATTAGGAGCTAATTCTACTTGGAAATTGTTTTCCATTAAGCCCTTACATATAAACTCACTAATGCGTTTATCATCTTCTATCAGTAATATATTCACTCTTGTCTAATAATTTGCTTTAATAAAATCGGTTACCAAATATCCCATTAGTTTACCTACTAAATGTTGATTTTGGGGTGCGTCCAAATCTGGAGCTCCCTCACAAAGGTGGAGGTAAGCTACATTTTTGCTTTGTGAAAAATGATGAATAAATTCTCTAGCTTGTTCGATGCTAAAACCTGTCGGGGTTATAGCGCTACTTGCCACCATAGGAAAGGAGTCCATGTCTATTTCTAAACCGTAGAAATCTCTATCGATATGGTTTTGAGCCTCAAGTATTTCAATTGAAAAGTTTTTTTCTTTGCGAATAGCTATTTGCTCATAGGTGTTGTACTTTATTCTGTCTTGGTGTTGTTTGATCTGGGAAAAGATAGACTTAGAGGTGTAATTCTCATGTAATCCCCAAATAAAATAATTCTTTAAAAAACCTTCTTCAAAGGCATAAGAAAAACCATTTCCACTATGACGTCCTTCTAAAGGTCTAAAATCTGTATGAGCATCAAAATTAATTACATTAATTGCTTTTCCCTTGGCTAGTGCGGTACCTTTTATATTGCCATAGGCATTATTGTGGCCACCTCCAATGATAATAGGAATTTTACCCATACCTACAATCTTGGCTATAATATGAGATACTTCTTTGTCAATTAACTGTACTAATGTGAATAATTCTTTGCGCTGTTCTTTGTTATTTGGGTCTAGGTTTTGGGCTTTTTCTAAAAGAGTAGTAAAATCAAAACAACCTAATATTCCCACCCATGTTCCTTTACAAAAGCGGTTGTGCTGTAGGTTTAAAAATGTCTTTAGAAAGCTTTGCCAAGCCCCTTTACTACCTGTTCTTCCAAAGTTCGCTTTAATTCCAATGTCCTCTGGTATACCAACAATGATGTACTTACAAGGATTTTCCTTGAATTCTTGCTGCCAGTTATCTTTGTTTTGTGCAACAAAAACACGTTCACCAAATTTAATTTCTCCATTTCTATAATTGGTGTATTGGAATAAATCTGTTTGCGTTAAGACTTTAAGTTTGCTTTGTGCGCTCATTGTGTTGTTTTAAAACGTTAACTATAGTTTTGTATTTTACCTTTTAAGATTACTGTATCAATATTATTGCTTGCAAAGGCATAAGGTAATTCATAAAAGGAATTTAAAGGTTTTGTGATAATCAAGCTTGCTTTTTTGCCCTTTGTAATACTTCCATAATCTTTCGATACATCCATAGCATAAGCAGCATTAATAGTAGCAGCATTAATGGCTTGTTCTGGAGTCATTCTCATTTTAATACAAGCAGTTGCTACTACAAAATTCATATTACCCGATGGAGTTGTACCTGGATTATAATCCGATGCTATAGCCAGAGGTAATCCATTTTCTATTATTTCTCTAGCAGGTGTATAAGGAATAGAAATAAAATAGGAGCAAGTAGGAAGTGCCACAGGCATAGTATTTCCTGTTTTTAGTATTTCTATATCCTCTTTGGTCAATACCTCTAAGTGATCTACCGATAAGGCGCCGTTTTCCACGCACGTCTTAATACCTCCAATGGAAGTAAATTGGTTGACATGGATTTTAGATTTCAAACCATATTTTTTGGCTTGTTGCATAATCTGGCTTGTCTGTTCATTATTGAAGTAACCTGTTTCTAAAAAGGCATCCACAAAATCTGCTAGATTTTCCTTTGCAACAGCAGGAATCATCTCTTGAGTAATAAGATCCACATAAGCTTGTTGATTATCTTTATATTCTAAAGGGAAAGCATGTGCCCCTAAAAATGTACTCTTTATTTCAATTGAGTAATTCTGTTTTAATTTTTTTATTACCCTAAGCATTTTTAATTCACTCTCAAGGGTTAAACCATAACCTGATTTAATTTCTACAGCCCCTGTTCCTTGAGAAATGATTTGCTCTAAACGCTTAGCAGATTGCTCATAAAGGTCCTCGAAGCTGGTTTGCTGTAGTTTTTTGGCAGAATTTAAAATTCCTCCTCCTCGTTGAAAGATCTCATCATAAGAAAGGCCATTTATTCGATCTACAAACTCTAATTCTCTATTACCTGCGTAAACTAGATGTGTGTGGCTATCTACCCAAGTAGGTAATACACTTTTTTGATCTGCATCTATTATTTGATCAAACTCTAAGGTAGAATCTAGCTCTTGCATAGGTCCAAAATCCTCGATGATTTCATCTTTTATAATCAGGTAAGCATCTTGTAAAATTGGTAATTCATTCATTTGTTTCCCCTTTAAAATTTCAACATTTTCGGGTCTAACTTGAAGAAGTTCTTTAATATTTTTAATTAGTATAGTCATATTTAGCTGGTAGTAGTGCTGGGTTATTAGTAAAATTTACAAAAAAAATTTATATTTAAACAAATTTACAAATGTGAAACGGATTAAATATAAGAAAAATAGGAAACTTCAACCAAATCAATTGGAGTATAATGGTGCTTTTCCCAAGACCCCTATATCGATGCAGCTGTTTTTATTCGATCAACAACAATATAAGGAATATACCACTACTCATTTCAATGATATAAAGAATGCTTTACAACATAATGATCAACAGCAGGTTAAATGGTTTGATTTACATGGTTTACACAATATAGAGCTCTTGGAGGAAATAGGAAAGTATTTCCAAGTGGAATCTTATATTATCAGTGAAATATTAAATTTTTCTAGACGTACAAGGGTAGAGGAGGTAGATGAGGTGTTGTTTTTCTCTGTAAAAGCAATCGTTCCAATGAGTAACGAGGATCAAAGTTTGAATGTAGAACAAATAAGTTTTATTTTAAAGAAAAATACTTTACTGTGTTTTCAAGAAAGGCCAGATTGTTTTTTCGATATTATCAGAGAGAGGATTAGACAAAAAATAGGACAGATACGAAAAAAAGATGCTAGCTTTTTATTGTACGCCCTATTAGATGTTTTAATGGATAGTTACTTAATAGCTCTTGACTCAGTGGAGGACAAAGTAGAACTTGTTTTATTAGAGGCTAAAAGTAATTACCATAAAAGTGTACTTATAAAAGTAGAGGAGTTAACCCAAGAGTTACAAGATATAAAAAGAGCCAGTATTCCCTTTAGAGAAGTTTTACACAATCTTCAAGTTCATCCCTTAGAAAGACAAGAAGTATGTGGAATAAGTAAAGAGAGTGGGGTGTTTTTTAATCGCTTGCAATATAAGTGTAGTGAGGTCCTAGATCAAATAGAGTATAATTTAAATAAGCTCGATAGTGCAACCAATTATTATTTTGCTTCTCAGAGTAATCGCATGAACGAAATAATGAAGGTTCTCACCATTGTATCTGTAGTGTTTATTCCCTTGACTTTTATTGCAGGTATCTATGGAATGAACTTTGAAAATATGCCTGAATTAGAATTCTCTAATGGTTATTATTATACCTTACTTGGGATGTTTATTCTTTTACTAGGAATGTTGTATTACTTTAAATACAAAAAATGGTTTTAGTTTTTCACTATGACTTTTCCCTAGTGATTGGCTAGGTTTTTATTAGCATTAAAGAGTTGTTTTGTAGAAAAGGTTGCTTTTTATAGTAGTATTTAATTGTGTTTTATTTTTGAAATTAACAGATTATTTTGTAAATTAGAACAATGCTTCTCTTTGGGTTAACTATTGTTGTGTTAAAAAGGAGGCTTAACTACTAAAAGAACAAAATGCTATTATTATGAAAATACAGGATAAGGCCTATGCTGTGGCTAATCTAGAAGAAGACCAATCCGATTTTATTATACTTCTTCTTTTACAAAAGCGCTACTTTGAAGCGTTAATTCTTTGTGAGTCCCAAAGGAATGATATTGAGAATTTATTCAATACAGGGATTTGCTACTATTATTTAAAACAATACGACAAGGCTTTACAGTGTTTTAAAACTAGTTTAAGCTTTTTAAATAAGCAATTACCTGCTCAGAGTGGTAAAACAAATATTGCCCTAATAGAACAATATTTACACAATAAGCAGCTTTTTGAGATAGAGCATTTCTCTATGGCTGGTGTTGGCCCTCATTATGTAACAAGATTTGCCGATATGACTAAATTATATTTGGCATGTAATATTCTTCTATGTATGGAGCACCTAGAGATGTGGGAGGATATAGATCAAATAGGAACTAGTTTTTTTGGACAGCACAAAATTTCTTTTGTTCAAAAATTACTTCAAAGATATGCTCAAACTAAATCCCATGAGGATTAAGAAAAAACTATTATTTGTTAGCTTTTAATAATTTGTTCATGTTTATTTTTCATTAGGAAGGACATCAATGCTATATGATGTCCTTTTTTTATAGTTTTCTATTATTAGCATAATATTATTAGAGTAATTACATTACTTTAACACTATAGTGGATATATTTGGTTTTAAACATATTATAGAATAGTAATTGTTTATCATTTATACTGTTTTATTATAAAACGAAAATGCTTATTATGAGAAGTTATACCTTTACCACTGTTAATGCTTGGAAGCGCTTACTGGCTTTTACAATCGATTTTTTAATCTGTTTTTGTATTTATCTTTTGTTGGTTTATTGCTTCATCGCTTATGCAGATAAGGGTATGGTACAATTTCTCTTACAGAATATCCTAGTATTTTTTGCTTCTACTTTTTTGATTTTTGTGTTTTTGGTTTTTAAAGATATTTTTTGGGGAAGAAGTATTGGCAAGGCGCTTACTGGTTTACGTATAGTACATGTCGAGTCCTCTAGTAAAGTAACTAAAAAATATTTGATCCTGCGAAATATAGGTACTTTGGTATGGCCTTTAGAACTTGTGTTTTGGAGTTTTAATCCCAATAAAACAAAGATTGGTGGAATAAAAACCCAAACTAGAGTAGTTCAAGAAGTTCCTAGTTCAAGTTCCTTACCAGGGCTTATTGCCTTAAGTATTCTTATAGCTTCGATGTTGTATTGTGGAAGAATTTTAAATGTGGAAGCTTTAAAACAAAGTGAACCTTTCCATTTTGCTCTACAAGAGTTAGCTAAGGATAAAGAATTTTATTTAAAGGCTGGTAACCTTGAAGATTTTAAGTTACTTAAAGGTTTTGCTGGAATTAATGAAGCCAGATTTGTATTAGCTGCAAATAAAATGGACCACAATTATAAACTATACGTATATCTGATAAAAATGGATAGTAATCAGTGGGAAGTTGCCAATGTGGATTTAGTAGAAAAATAGAACAACTGGCCTTGTACAGTACAGTTGATAGAAAAATATATTAGTATACTATTTGGGTATTTTATTTTTATACTTAGTTTTTTAAAGTATAATCTACTAACTAATGTTAATATCTGTTGTGTATTTGTTTTTTTTATGATAAATTACATCTTATTGCAAGTTATAAAATTACAGTGTAAATTAATAATTATGAAAAAACCACATTGGTTGTTGATAGCCGTTCTAGTATTGTTTTGTAACCTAGTTGTTGCCCAACGCATAGAAGGAAGAGTCTTTGATAAACAAAATAACCAACCCCTTAACAAGGCTCAAATCGATCTTTTTTCTCGTACAGGTAAGAAGTTACAAAGCGTTTCTACGGACTTTAATGGAAATTATTATTATCAAGGTCCAGATGCTCAAGAAGTGTATAAAGTAGCTGGTAGCGCTCAAGGGTATACCACTGCGGAAGTGATTGTAAATTCAGGTGCAAATGGTACTTTGGTTATTTTTGGATTAGTGCAAAGTGGAGAGAACTCTCCTTATTCTAATTCTGTAAGTAGCTCTGCTCAGGGGTTAAACATCGCTCCTAAGGCTTTTGAGAGTAATGAAATATCAAAACAAAAACAAGAGCAAGCAGCTAAAGAAATTGCTGCTTTAAATCAAAAGCATCAAAATGAATTTCCTCATAATGTAGCAGCTGTACAGGCAGCAAATACTTCTGCAACAATGCCTCAAGGAGTATACAAGACTAATGCTGTTGTAAGTCCATCATCTAATGCTGTTGTAAGCCCATCTTCTGATGCTGTTGTAAGTCCATCATCTAATGCTGTTGTAAGTCCATCATCTAATATTGTGACAAGTTCATCCTCTAGTACTATAGCTAGTATATCATCCAATGCAGTTGTAAGTCCATCACCTAATGTGGTGGTTAGTCATTCATCAAGTTCAGGGGCCAATGCATCTGTAGATTATCCTACGTCTACTAAAAACAAAAGGGAAGCTGTTATACAGGAAAAAGATAATTTCACTACTATTCAAACTCCACAAGGTAACTATACTACTAACGCTACTGTTAGTCAAAAGAGCTATCATAGTTTCCAAGATACATCTAATGATACTGTTGCAAGAGATAGGCAATCTAACCAAAGTTATCAAGATACTTCTGCAAAGAATAATGGAAGTAGCACAAATGAAAAAGTTATACCAGCTACTAAACTAGTGCCAGCTACAAAACAAACGGATAATGATGTGTCTTATAAAAGAGCAAACACAGCAGTAGATTTTATTTATTTTGATTTTAATAGCTCTTATTTTAACTCTACTCATGATTTTGAGTTAATGCAAATTGTTAACCATTTATTGGAAAATAACCAGCACAATATAGATCTAACGGTGTATGTGGATAGAAATTCGCCGAATTTTGAATACCAACACTGGTTAAATCAACGAAGAGGGCAAAGAATATATGATTATTTAGTTGCTAATGGTATTCATAGGAATCGAATTAATCTGAAAATTCAAGATTTATCTTCAAATCCACCAAGTAACGCTTCTATGCAAAGAATGCTGAGACAGTGTGGTTTTGAAATATCCGCTTAATTTAATGTTTGAGTTTCTTTTATTAGCCCATTCTTGTTGAAATATAGGAGTGGGTTTTTTATAAAATAAAATTACTGGATTTTCTTATTAATTATAGGTAATTGTAGTATTTTTGGGCTTTAATAACAACACAACAGATATGATTTTAAAATACAAGGGTAAAACCAAGGATGTATATGAGCATTCAAAAGGACAAGTTCTTCTTAAGTTTAAGGATGATGTAACAGGGGAAAACGGAGTTTTTGATCCAGGAGCTAATACAGTAGGTCTTACTATTGATGGTATGGGAAGAAGTGGTCTTACAATGACTAAACATTTCTTTGAATTAATCGCTAGTAAAGGAATTCCAACTCATTATGTAAGTGCTGACTTAGAAGATGTTTCTATGGTGGTTCGCGAGGCTAATCCCTTTGGAAAAGGTTTAGAGGTTATTTGTCGTTATAAAGCAGTAGGAAGTTTTTACAAACGCTACGGAGCTTATGTAGAATTAGGACAACCTTTAGATAGCTTTGTAGAGGTAACTATTAAAGATGATCAAAGACAAGATCCAACTATTTCTAAGGATGCTTTAGATATGTTAGGAATCTTAAGTAATAAAGAATACGATATCTTAAAAGAGCTTACTCAAAAAATCTGTTTAATTATCAAAGAAGAGCTAGCTCAGAAATCTTTAGAATTATACGATATTAAATTAGAGTTTGGTAGAGATAGCATTACCAATGAAATTATTCTAATAGATGAAATATCAGCAGGTAATATGAGAGTATACAAAAACGATCAATATATCGAGCCATTAAAATTAGAACAAGAATTTTTCTTATAATTCATAAAAAAAGGCGCTTCAACTTGAAGCGCCTTTTTTTATGAATTATTCTAATATACTACCTTATTATAGAATTGTTGTATGCAAGATTATTGCTTTTGATAAAAAGCAGTAGAATGCTTGTAGAAATAATCACTGAAGTTTCCACCAAATTCTAATTTGATAATATCAATTATTTGATCCCCTTTTAAATGTTTTTGTGCAATGTCAGAAACCTCTTTAGCAATCTGTTTAAATTCACCAGAATTTTCATTAGATTCAATAGCAATAATATAATGTGGCTCTATTAATTGTTCTTCTGAGGTTGTCCAACCTAAATGTGCTGCTTCTACCAAAGGATTGCTCATAAAGGTATCGCTTAAGTCTTCTAATAGCTCTTTAGGCTCAATAGATGGCTTACCAATGATAGCATTCATTTTTACATTGATAATTGGAGCTGAATTAGGAGTAAAAATACTTCCATTTAACATCTGTGCTACCTCATTTGGTACTAATTCTTTATAGAAAGTAGAGAAAGGATTAACAATAATAGGTGAGCCTATTGATAGTTCTAAAAAAGCTCTGGCATCTACTTGTAAATATTCTACTTCTTTAGTGATAGCTCCAGAGTCATATATTCTAGCTTGTTCGGTAAAAATCGGGATAACCTGATTGTCAAAAGTTAAAATAGGAATATTGGGATCTATACCTTGATTGAATTGTGCATCAGGGGAGTAGTTACTGTCTACAAGGATAAATATCTTATCGTTTAAAAGGCGTTTGTAAAATACAGCTCTATATTCTGGTTGATCTGCACTTAGCTCAATCAATTTAGAAATAGCAAGGTTCTTATTTAATTTAACTGCCGTGTTTGTATTTTTGTTTCTATTATAAAAAGACATTGTTTTATTGTGATTTGTTTTATTTCAAAATTACTAATTATTATTAAGTTTAAAGCCACTTACTCTAAGAAAATATAGAAGTATTTCCTTTGAAAACCAAGGATAGCTTAAGGGTTTAGAAAAGGCCAACTAAAGCGTAGTTGGCCTTTAATTTTATTTGAAATAAGAAAAGTCGTGATTATTTTCGATGTTCAATAAAGTGTGGTAGATTAATTCTATTGTCTTTTGTACATCGTCTTTATGAACCATCTCAACTGTGGTATGCATATATCTTAATGGAAGAGAAATCAATGCTGAGGCAACTCCACCATTGGAATAAGCAAAAGCATCTGTGTCTGTTCCTGTGACTCTACTCATAGCATTGCGTTGAAAGTCAATGTTGTTATCGGTGGCGGTTTGCTCAATTAACTCGCGTAAGTTATTTTGAATAGCAGGAGCATACCCAATAACTGGTCCTCTACCAATTTTATTATCTCCCTCGATGTTTTTCTCTACCATAGGAGTATGGGTATCATGGGTAACATCCGTTACAATGGCAACATTTGGTTTAATAGTTTGGGTGATCATTTCTGCACCACGTAAACCAACTTCTTCCTGAACTGCATTAACGATATAAAGTCCAAAAGGTAATTTTATGTTGTTTTGTTTTAATAAGCGTGCAACCTGTGCAATCATAAAACCTCCAATTCTATTGTCTATAGCTCTACAAACAAATTTGTTTCCATTTAAAATGGTAAATTCATCCGGATAAGTAATCACACACCCAGGGTGAATACCTAAATCTGTTACTTCTTGTTTATTTTGACAACCAACATCGATAAAGTTTGTTTCTATCTTTGGAGATTCTTCTTTACCAGCTCTATTGCGGATGTGAATAGCAGGCCAGCCAAAAACACCTTGAACAATACCTTTTTTGGTATGTATATTTACTCTTTTAGAAGGTGCAATCATATGATCACTTCCTCCATTTCGAATAACATGAATAAAACCTTCTTCTGTAATGTAGTTCACATACCAAGAAATCTCATCAGCATGTCCTTCTATAACTACTTTATAGTCAGCCTCTGGGTTAATTACTCCAACAGCTGTACCGTAGGTATCGGTGATAAAAGTGTCTACATAAGGCTTTAAATACTCCATCCAGATTTTCTGTCCTTGAACTTCGTGACCTGTAGCTGAGGTATTATTTAAGTATTTTTCTAGAAAATCCATTGCCGATGGATCTAAGATAGTTTTTGTTTCCATAATATAATTTTGTGCTAATTTACTAAATCCTTTGTCTAAAACTCATTTAATATAAGTAATTTTGGCTATATTTAAATGTATGAAATTCTTTTTTTCTCTGTTTTTTATAGGCCTGTCTTATGGGATTTGCTCCGCTCAGTCAAAGGAGAGTACTTCTATTATTGTCAAAGATAGGAATTCATCGCAAAGTCCAAGTGTCGATAGTATACAAGGTTATACCATCGAAGAGATAGTTATTGACTTAGCCCAAGAAAATTACAAGAAAGATATGATAATTCTTCGCAATAGACTTCGTAGGGTTTATCCTTATGCTAGAGCTACAGCGGATAATCTACTTGTATTAAACGAGAATTTAGCCAAGATTGATAATAACGCAGAGAAGAGAAGATATATTAAAAGAAGTCAAAAATACCTAGAGGGACAATTTAAAGAAAAGCTTAAGCGATTATCTAGAAATGATGGCAAGATTTTGTTGAAATTAATTGATCGACAAACTGGGCAAACTGCTTTTTCTTTGATTAAAGAGTTTAAAAGCGGGTGGACTGCATTTTGGTCTAATACAACAGCTAAAACTTTTAGTTTAAATTTAAAAAGCCAATATCGTCCTTATGAAGATATGGAGGACTTTTTTATTGAAACACAATTGCAATTTCTTTTCTTTAGTTATCAATTAGAATATTCCAATGCGGTACCAAGTATTGAATATACTAAGCTTTTGGAATTTTGGCAGAAAAAAGTGGATGAAACTATCTTTTTTCCAACAGAGTTAAGGGAATAATTTTTGCCTTTGAAAAATTACACTAACTTTGTACTAATATTTATTCTATGGAACAATTTATCGTATCTGCTCGTAAGTACAGACCTCAAACTTTTCAAGATGTTGTAGGCCAACAGGCTATTACAAATACTTTAGTTAATGCTATTGAAACCAATCATTTAGCGCAGGCCTTGCTATTTACAGGTCCCAGAGGTGTAGGTAAGACTACTTGTGCTCGTATATTGGCTAGAAAGATAAATCAACCTGGGTACGACGATCCAACGGAGGATTTTGCATTTAATGTTTTTGAATTAGATGCTGCTTCTAATAACTCAGTGGATGATATTAGAAATCTAATAGACCAAGTTCGTATACCACCTCAGACAGGAAAGTATAAAGTATATATTATTGATGAGGTACATATGTTGTCCTCGGCTGCTTTTAATGCCTTTTTAAAGACTTTAGAGGAACCGCCTGCTCACGCTATCTTTATTTTAGCTACTACAGAAAAACACAAGATTATACCTACCATATTGTCGCGTTGTCAAATCTTTGATTTTAAGAGAATTACTATCAACGATGCAGCAAATCATTTGGCCCTTGTTGCCAATAGTCAGCAAATTACTTTTGAACCAGAGGCATTGCGTATTATCGCACAAAAAGCCGATGGAGCCATGAGAGATGCTCTTTCTATTTTTGACCGTGTTGTTTCCTATTGTGGGAGAAACCTAACTAGGGTAGCAGTAGCCGAAAATTTAAATGTACTGGATTTTGAGTACTATATTGGCTTAACGGATAATATACTTAAAGGTGATATTCCAAGTGTACTCACTGGATTGGATGATATTCTTGCTAAAGGATTTGATGGGCATCATTTTATTGGAGGATTAGCTGCACACTTTAGAAATCTAATGGTAGTGCAAACTCCACAAACTGCAGCTTTATTAGAAGTTGGAGAACATGGTAGAGAACTTTACATAAGACAAAGTCAGTCAACTAGTACTGCTTTTCTAATACAAGCTATGGATCTTGCCAATGATTGTGATTTAAAATATAAGTCTAGTCAAAACCAACGTTTATTAGTAGAACTTTGTTTGATGCAATTAGCATCTTTAGCCCTAGAGGGCGAAAAAAAAAAGATGATACAATAATTGGCGCACAACAATTAAAAGAGCATTTACAAAATATTGGTGCTACAAGAAGTAATTCTACAGCTCCACAACAAGTGCAAGTACAACAACCAACACTGGTAAATGCTGTAAATAATGTAGCTAGTTCACCTGAGAGTACAAATCAGCAACAGTCACAGCTGCAGCAAAATACCCAGCCTGTTGATTCTCAGGAGCCTAAAGCACAAGAGCCAACACCGCCAGTAAATCAGCCTGTATCTGCTGGAATTAGTGCTCTTTCTTTGTCTTCTATTAGAAAAAGGAGAGAGTTACAAGATTCTTTAGAGCCTCGCGTTTTAAACACCCAGGATTTACCTAGAGAGAATTTCACTTTAGAGACTTTAATGCAGGAGTGGAATGCTTATAGCGATCGTTTACAGAATGCTGGTTTGATGTTGATGTCTTCTTTAATGGGAATGACAAGACCAGAGCTAAATGGTGCTATAATTAATTTAGAATTACCTAATCAAGGATCAAAACTAAGTTTTGATGAAAATAAATACGAATTAGTTAATTACCTTAGAAAGAAGCTACAAAACTATGATATTGAAATACATATTAATGTTAATGAGCAAATTAAGTTAGCTAAAAGAGTATTAGATAGCAAAGATAAGTACCAAAGATTCTTGGAGATAAATTCCTCTGTGGATCTTTTAAGACAAACCTTTGATTTAGATTTAAAATAACAAAATACCTCAATTATATACACTATGATTAAGATAGGAGACGATAATACCTTAACAATAGCTAGACATACTAGCGTAGGATTGTATTTAACAGATGGCCAGACCGATGTTTTACTTCCTAATAAATATGTGCCTAAAAATTATGAAATAGGTGAGCAAATAGTAGTATTTGTTTATTTGGACCAAGAGCAAAGACCAGTAGCTACGACATTGGAGCCTTATATTTACTTGAATGAATTCGCTTTATTAAAGGTAAATTATATCAATGAGTTTGGTGCTTTCTTGGATATGGGATTAGAAAAGGACTTATTTGTTCCATTTCGCGAACAAGCTCGCCCAATGAAAGAAGGAAATCGCTATTTGGTTTACATGACTTTAGATGAAAAATCCAATCGCTTGGTTGGATCAAGTAAGCTAAATCAGTTTTTAGACAATAAAAATATAACAGTTAAGGAGTCTGAACAAGTAGAATTGGTTGTTTCTCATATAACGGAATTAGGTATCAATGTTATTATCAATGAGAAGCATAAAGGACTTATGTACCAAAATCAAGTATTTGAAGATTTAAGAACAGGAGATCGTATCTTGGGTTATATCAAATCTATACGCGAAGATGGTAAAATTGATGTAACTAGAACTAAACCTGGGATAGAAGGGATTTTGGATAGTGCTGATTCTATCTTACGCGAGTTAGATAAGAACAATGGTTTCTTAGGTCTAACAGATCATAGCCATCCACAGGATATTAAAACAGTTTTAAATATGAGTAAGAAAGCTTTTAAAAAGGCCATTGGTACTCTATATAAAGAAAAGAAAATCGATATCCGTCCTGACGGAATATACCTTTTAAAGGTAGAGATGAATTAAATATTTGGGGTTTATATTGCATAGTGTAAACTCAAAAAAAAATAAGGGGCCGTAAGTCATTTAATGAATACGGCCCCTATTTATTAAAGGTGATTTAATCTATTTTAATAAAATTTCCTTCTAAACTAAATACTAGATCTTTTTCATCTGTAAGTGTTTCTAGTTCCACTTGGTATTCCTTATCCTTTTGGTCTAATTCTATACCTGTTATAACATAATCTTTATAATTTGTGGTAAGATAAGTTTGTATATTTTGCAATAGAATATTGGAAGGGATTGGAGAGGCGTAACTACCTGATATCTCTTTCCACTGCCCATCTTTATTAAATTGCACTTTAAATCCTTGAGATAAATAAGCTTTTAAAGTGGTTTTTTTACCGTCTTTTTCTGTTTTAGCAAGTACTACTTTACTTTGAGAAAACTCTTTAGCTATAAACTGCTTAGCTTGATCGGGAAATTCGTTGAAATCAACTAATTGTTCGTTATCATCATAATCTAGGTCAATACCTATAAACTTCTGATTTTGGTCAAATACTAACTCGAACTGAGAGTTTAATTCTACTTCATAGCCTTGGTTGTTGATTTTCTCCACTTCTACTACAAAGTTATCCGGGTAATGTTCTTTAAGATAATCTGAGATTACTGGTAGTTGTTGCTCTAAAAAAGTAGCGGAAATAGGTGTGTGGTCTATCGACTTAACTTCTGTCCAATTACCTTGTTTATCAAAATCTACGCTGATTTTATTATCTAAAGTAGCGCTAATAACACTTCCTTTAAAAGATTTTTCATGAATTGCCGTGGAATTTGTAATTAGCATACCAGGAAATACTCCTTGTAAGAAACTCTCTGAGTTTTGTTGTAATTGGGTAGTTTCCTGTTGATTTTTTGTTTGATTACAAGAGGTGAACACTACAGTTGTTGCAAATAAGCTACAAAGTAGCATATAGGATATTTTCATGCTAGTAATATTAAAAGTTATACATATCAATATAAATAATGCCTAATCTGTTCAAAGAGCCATCTTTATTTTTGGCAGATAAACAAAGGCATCTCGACTTACCATGAGATAAGGCCTTATTAAAATTACAAAAAAAATGAATTAGTTGTAAGGGTTTTTAAGAAAATTTATTTAATTGATTTTTTTCAATCACCATGCCTTTAGGATTGGGTTTCAATTAGGGTAATAAGGCATGAAAAGGGGAGAAATCTTGGGATTTTACCTCAAAATGAAAAAAAGTGTCCTATAAGCGAATTGCTAATCAATTTCGTATGTTGCTTGTTATCAGCTCAGTTGTTTTTTTTAAAATTTCCTTAGGTTTAGTTCCCTCAGATTTTACCTTGTTTGACAAAATAAGGGTTGTCTTTAGTGGTATAAGTTTTTACTTTTACATCCCTTAAGAAGCAAGGTTAGATAAGCTTTTGCATTAAAACGCTATCATGAAAAAATTACGATATTATTTTTTAATTTTAAATTTTTTACACAGAAAAAGTTACCCGCGTCGAGAGGAATTAATTCACTATCTCAAAGGACATAATATCGATATAAGTGAACGTACATTATATAGAGCTTTAAAAGAGTTTGAGACAGAATTTGGTCTTAAGATTAAGTTGTGTAATAAACAAAAAGGATATTATATCTGTGAGAAGAATCAAACAAAGGCACAATTTGTGCTAAATTGCTTAAAGGATTTAGCCACAGCAGATTTGTTGGGAGAACACAGTCAAAATGGACTAGAGAGTTTTGAAGACTCTAGAATAGGTAAGTCTAATATAGTTCCCATTGAAAACCTACAAATAGTTCTAGAGGCCATTGAGCAGAAAAGGAAAATTGAATTCACTTATTTAAGTGCTTCTAAGAAGATCCTAAAACAATACACAGTTTCTCCTGCATTTGTTACCCAATACCAAGATTTATGGTATGTGGTGGCAAAAGATAGAGAAAAAGCCAAGACATTTGATGTAGAATTATTACAAGACATCACTATTTTGGAAACAAAATATAGAGAAGATAGCAATAAGCTCTTAGAGAATTACAACCAAAGTGTAGGTTTTGGGTATTGTAATGCCAAACCCGAAGAGGTAGAGTTGTATTTTGATGCGGATTTAAAACATAAATTAATAAAAAAACCTATTCATCACTCTCAAGATTTGAAGGTTTGTTCTATTTCTGGCAAGGTTATTGCTAGTCTTAATGTAAGAATAAATGATGAATTGAAACAGGAGGTTTTAAAATACGGTAATTCCGTAGTTGTTAGAAAACCTTCTTGGTTAAAGAACGATATAATAAAACATCTTAAGGACACACTTCAAAGTCATATAAGAGTTTAAAAATACATTGATTGGGGAATTAATGTGGTTATACTTAATTTGTATTCATTTCCATTTTAAGTAGTATAACGGTTAGTTTGTTTAAAGTAACAGGTGGGGGCCTGTTACTTTGAATATTAGCGAAATATAAAGGGCATTCTAATTCAGATACTCTTTTGCTAGTATTTTAAAAGCCTAGAGCAAGATTTGTTCTAGGCTTTTTTTTTTACTTTTCACTTTATTAGTAAGAAAACTATAGTGTAATACTTTGTAAGATAATAGGTTGAGGTTTTGAAAAACGATTTATACACTTTTGTTCTTTATTATTTATCTTTATAATAGTAAAGGTAAAGCCAAGTTTGCTTTGGTTTAGATCAAATACCACCCGAATTAGTCAAGTAAAATAACAAGTAATAAATCAAATATTAGCAAGGCAGTGAGATTTTGAGCATACAATAAGTACGCTTCAACAAGGATAATGCACATTTGAGTTATTCTTTTATTTACTTACTACTTTTAATCTTGTATTTTTGTTTTATTAAAAAAAAGCAATCATTGTGGCAAATCAAAAAGAGGAGTCTTTATTTATTAAGCACTATAGGATAATTGTAATTCCTATTGTGTTCCTTTTATATTTATTTTCGCATTTTTTACTTAATCCTTACGATGTACACTGGTATGCGTCAGTTAATGAACAAGAGCTCTTAGAGACCCTTATTCTACTGCTGTTATATTGTACTGTAATTACAGAGGTAAGTCTTTGGCTGAGTAGGGTTTTGAATAATTGGATCCCTTGGGATAGGTGGGCTGGTTTACGTGCGATAGTACAGTTAATTTCATTAATAGTAATTATTTTTATTGTTTACTTTTTATTGAATTTGCTTTATTTAGTCTGTATGCCTTTGCCTGCTAACGCTACTTTTAGTTTAGATTTAAAAATTGACCTCTGGCAAAGTTTGATTATTAGTATCAATACCGGGATATTTATTTCTGCTGTTCATACAGGATATTTCTTAATTAAGAATTGGAGAACTTCCATGATGGATGCTGCCGAGTTGAGGATTAAGACCGAAAAACTAGAGAGAATCGCCTCACAAGCGGAACTAGAGAGCTTAAAAATGCAATTAGATCCTCATTTTTTATTTAATAACTTTTCTACATTATCAGAACTGGTTATTGAAGATCAAAATTTAGCGGCTAAATTTTTAGAGCATCTTTCCTTGGTATACCGCTATATGCTATCCAATGTGCGTAAAAATGTAGTTTCTTTAGAGGAAGAACTGAGTTTTGTGGATTCCTATTTTTATCTTATTAAAGAAAGGATGGGCTCTAAAGTTATCCTAAAAGTTGATATAGCCGATAAAGTAGCTGAGCAGTTTTACATAGCACCAATTGCTTTACAACTCTTAGTGGAAAATGCTGTTAAGCACAATAAAGCCTCAAAGGAAATCCCTTTGGTAATTGAGATATTCATACAGGATAATGGAGTAGTGGTTCGCAATAACATAAGAGAGTTAGCAGCCATTTTACCTTCTCCAAAAGTAGGGCTGCAAAACATTATTGACCGCTATAGGCTTTTAAGTGAGATTAATGTTGTGATACAAAAGGATGCCGATTACTTTAGTGTATGGTTACCTTTGTTAGACAATGCAATTAAAAAAGATAAATCAACTCTAGAATAATATATCTATGCAAGTATTAATAATAGAAGATGAACAAAGAAATGCAAATAAGTTGGCTCGTTTATTAAATGAGTTAAACCCACAGATTGTTGTTCTACAAGTTTTAGAAAGTATTGAGGAAAGTGTGAATTGGTTTAAAAACAACCCTTATCCTGATGTAGTTTTTATGGATATTCGTTTGGAGGATGGATTGTGTTTTGAAATTTTTCAACAAGTAGAGGTTCACTGTCCTGTTATTTTCACTACCTCCTATGATGAGTATGCCTTAAAGGCATTCAAAGTAAATAGCATTGATTATATTATGAAGCCCGTGAGAATAGAAGACTTACAAAGGGCATTGAAAAAATTAGAAACTCTGCAAAACAATAGTGACCTTTCTGACCCAATTAAGGATATATTAGGGCATTTAACGAATCAAAAGCAAGTTTTTCGCTCTAGATTCTTGTTGCCTTATAAGGATGGTTTTGTGACGGTTAAATCTTCAGAAATTGATTATATTTTCTCTGAACAGAAAATCACTCATTTGGTTAAAGCCGATGCAACTAGTTTTATTGTTACCCAAACTATGGAGGATTTAGAAGAGGAATTGGATCCTAAGATGTTTTTTAGAGCCAACCGCCAACATATCATTCATATTGATTCCATTGGTAGTATTCAAAATTACTTTAACGGCAAGCTTAAGATTATATTGAACAATGATCCAACTAGAGAAGTGATTATTTCTAGAGAGAAAGCCCCGTTGTTTAAAAACTGGCTAAATTCCTAAGCATGTAGTGTTTTGCTATTATAGATTAATTATTATTATCCCCTGTGGATATATCCCATAAAGGGCCTTTTATTGTTAGAATAAAAGGCCTTTTACTTTTAGGTATATCCCTTAATATACAAGCATTTCACCAAAGTTTTTCAGGGTGAAATTCATGACAGTTCCCCTATTTTACACTTCAGTAGCAATTTTTTACGTTTCAAATAAAAAAAGCCAAACCCTTGTCTATTTTATACGAATTTTGTCCTTGTAAAAAACAGATTATAATGAAGAAAATTTTTAGAACGACTAGATTTTTATTTTTGGCTGGTTTGTTATCAAGTTCAATCTTGATGGTAAGTTGTGCAGATAAACAACAAGATCAAGTACAACAAGCTCCATCTTTAGAAGTTAAAGTTGATGTTGTTAAAAGTGAAGATGCAACGCTTTTAAATACTTATACAGCCTCTTTAACAGGTAAAGTAAATGTGGAGATTATGCCTAAAGTAACTGGGTATATAAAGAGCATTGATATTGAAGAGGGAAGCTATGTGAAAAAAGGCCAAGTTATCATGAGAATTGATGATAAGCCTTACTTAATTAAAGTAAATAATGCTCAAGCTGCATTAAAAGCTGCAGAGTCTGTAGTAATTAATGCTCAGTTAGAAAAAGATAAGGTTGCTTCTTTATTAGAGAATTCTTTTGTTTCTCCAATTCAATTACAAAGCGCTCAGGCAGATTTGCAAAGTGCTCAAGCTGGAGTTTTACAAGCAAAGGCAGCCCTTGCTTCTGCTCAATTAGATTTAAGCTATTGTTCTATTACCGCTCCAGTGGATGGTTTCCTTGGATTAATCTACCAACGTGTTGGTAATTTGGTTTCTCCAAGTGATATAGATCCATTAACTACCTTATCGGATATTAACCAAATTTATGCATATTTTTCTTTATCAGAGGCTAACTATTTTGACCTAGTAAAGGAAAACAATGGAGCCGATAATATCTTAACCATGCCTGTGGAATTAGAGTTAAGTAATGGTGACTTATATCCTATTAAAGGAAAAGTAGATGTGATCAATGGGGAGTTCAATAAGCAAACTAATGCCATTAGCGTTAGAGCAGTATTTGAAAATCCAGATAAATTACTTCGTAATGGTGGGACAGGTATTGTACAATTAGTAAGTGTTCAAAAAGGTGTTACTCAAATACCTATCGCTGCAACAGTTGACCTACAAGATAAAATATTTGCCTATGTATTGACTTCGGAAAATACTGCAGAGCAAAGACAACTTAAAATTAAAGGAAAAAACCTTCATACTTACTTTATTGAAAGCGGTGTAGAGCCAGGGGAAACTTTAATTATCACAGGTGTTGATAAATTAAGAGACCAAATGCAAGTAAGCCCACTTAAAGAAAGTAAATAAAATAATTAAATCATTTAGGAGTAGTTTTTTCCTAGATTATTTTAAACTATAAAACAGTAGAAATGCTAAAAAAGATCATACATAGACCTGTATTAGCCACGGTAATTTCTGTGATTTTAGTGATATTAGGATTAGTTGGTTTAACCCAATTACCTATTGCACAGTTCCCAGATATTGCCCCACCAAGTGTTGTTATTCAGGCATCTTACCCAGGAGGTAACTCCGAAACGGTTTTAAAATCAGTAGTAACCCCAATTGAAGAAGTAGTAAACGGTGTGGAAAATATGACCCATATCGAATCTACTGCTAGTAATGACGGTACTGCAATGATTACCGTATTTTTTGAATTGGGAACTGACCCAGATCAAGCCGCTGTAAACGTTCAAAACAGAGTTGCTCAAGTGCAGGGTATTCTTCCAGAGGAAGTAATTCAAGCAGGGGTTATTACCCAAAAGGAACAACGTGGGATGATCATGGTAGTGGATTTAATTAGTGATGACGAAGAGCTTTATGATGAGACTTTCGTACAAAACTATGCCCGAATTAACTTAGTACGTGCTTTAAAACGTATTAAAGGAGTTGGAAACGTACAAATCTTCGGTGAGAAGGATTACGCTATGCGCGTTTGGTTAGATCCACACAAACTTGCCAATAGAGGATTAACTCCATCGGATATACAAGCTGCTATCCAAAATCAAAGTATGGAGGTTGCTGCAGGTAACTTAGGTCAAAATGCTGGAGGAAGTGTGCAATATACTTTAACCTATTCTGGAAAATACAATACTCCAGAGCAGTTTGAGAAAATCGTAGTTCAAGCCGATAAAGCCGGAAACGTTCTTTATTTGAAAGATGTAGCTAGAATTGAATTTGGATCGGTTTCTTATGACGAGGACAATAAAATTAATGGTAAGCAAGCTGTAACGATGGCTGTCTTCCAAACTAATGGTTCCAATGCCAATGAGATTCAGACCCAAGTTTATCAAGTTTTAGAAGAATTAACCCCAGATTTACCTGTAGGTTTACGTTACCATGTAACTTTTGCCAATAAAACACAATTAGATGAATCTATTAATCAGGTAATTTATACTTTATTAGAAGCTTTTATCTTAGTATTCATTATTGTATATGTGTTCTTACAGGATTTCCGATCTACTTTGATTCCTGCAATTGCAGTACCAGTATCTCTAATTGGAACTTTCTTCTTCTTAGATTTAATTGGATTCTCTATTAACATGCTAACCTTATTTGCTTTGGTTTTAGCAATTGGTATTGTGGTGGATGACGCCATTGTTGTAGTGGAGGCCGTCCATAGTACTATGGAACATGAAGGCTTAGATGCTAGTGAAGCAACAACAAAGGCTATGAGTGAAATCACCGGAGCTATTATTTCGATTTCTTTAGTAATGTCTGCGGTATTCTTACCAGTTGGATTTATGACAGGTCCTGTTGGAGTATTCTATCAGCAGTTCGCCTTTACTTTAGCTATTGCTATTTTAATTTCTGCAGTGAACGCTCTTACTTTATCTCCTGCATTATGTGCTTTGATGCTTAAGAATCATCACCATGATTTAGAAAAGAATCCAGGAAAGAAACTTAATTTCTTAAAGCGTTTTTTCCGTTCTTTCAACGCAGGATTTACTGCCTTAACAAACCGTTATGGTAAAGGAGTGCAGTTCCTCATCAAAAGAAAAGTAATGAGCTTATGTATTATCATTGGTTCTGTGATTGGTATGATACTTTTAATGAATAGTACTCCAAAGGGATTCATTCCAAATGAAGACCAAGGTTTTGCCATGTTTGCTTTATCACTTCCTCCAGGGTCTTCTATTGATAGAACAACTCAGGTATTAAGAGAAGGGGATCTTATTATTAGAAATAACCCAGCGGTTCGTTCTGTTACTACTATTTCTGGATTTAATATTTTAGGTAATGCTGCTTCTCCAGCTTATGCGATGGGATTTGTTAGTTTCAAAGATATGCAGGAAAGAGGAGATGTAATGGATATCAATACATTGATTGCTAACTTAAACGTTGAACTTTCTGCAATTAAAGAAGGAGACTTCTATATGTTCGCAAATCCAACAGTACCAGGATTTGGTGATTTTGATGGATTAGAGTTAGTAGTGCAGGATAGAAAAGGTGGAAGCATTACAGAATTTGCTGATGTAGTGAATCAATTCAACGTGGATTTAAGTTCTTCACAAGAAGTACAAGCTGCCTTTACCATGTTTAAAGCAGACTTCCCAATGTACAGAATTAACGTAGACCCAGTTAAGGCAAAAATGCACGGGGTGGAGGTTAGAGATATTATGAATGCTATCCAATTATTTTACGGTAGTGCTCAAGTGAATGACTTTAACCGTTTCGGAAAGCAATTTAAAGTATTTGTACAAGGAGATGCGCAGTTTAGAGCAGATGAAGCTTCTTTCGATAGCATATATGTATTAGCTGGTTCAGGAGAAATGATTCCAATTAGTTCTTTAGCAAAATTAGAAAAGACTTATGGTCCTCAAGCAATTAGTAGACATAACTTATTTAACTCTATTACTGTTAATGGTATTATCAATCCTGGAGTAAGTACAGGAGATGCTATGGCCAAAGTAGAGCAGATTGCAAAAGAAAAATTACCTGATGGATATGGTATTGAATGGTTAGGATTGAGTAAAGAAGAGCAAAAGAGTGGTGGACAAATGGTATTTATCTTCGGATTATCTATTTTGTTTGTATACTTTATTTTAGCTGCTCAATACGAGAGTTACATCTTGCCATTAGCTGTATTATTATCTCTACCAATAGGTATTATGGGAGTATTCGTAGCCATTGGAATGGTTGGAATTGCCAATAATATTTATGTACAAGTGGGACTAATTATGCTCGTGGGGCTTTTAGCTAAGAACGCTATTTTAATAATTGAGTTCGCTGTACAACGTAGAGCACAAGGTCTGAGTATTGTGGATTCAGCTATTGAGGCTTCTAAACTGCGTTTACGTCCAATTATAATGACTTCATTTGCTTTTGTGGCGGGATTAATTCCACTTATGACTGTGGTGGGATCTTCTGCTCAAGGTAACCACTCTATTAGTATTGGTACGGCAGGTGGAATGTTATTTGGTGTGGTATTTGGAGTATTTATTATTCCTGTATTATATGTTTTCTTCCAGTATTTACAAGAAAAGATCTCTGGTTATAAACCTGGCCAGGCCCAAGAATAACAAAGCGTTTTTTGGATTGAAAATTTTAAATGGAAAAAATGAAAAAAATAGTTTATATACTAATTGCCTCTGGTTCTTTAACTGCTTGTAAAGTAGGGAAAGATTACCAACAACCGGAGCAAAATATACCCCAAAGCTTTGTTGGCCAAAGTACACAAGATACCAAGGTAAACGAGCTTGCTAAGATTAATTGGCAGGAGTTCTTTAATAACCCAGAGTTAAATCACTTAATCGGTCTTGCTTTAGAGCAAAATCCAGATTTACTACTAGCGGTTAAAAATATGGAGCAAACCCAATTGATTTATAAACAATCTAGGTTGGCTGTATTGCCAGAACTTGGCCTAAATATTGATGCTTCAAGAAGTGAGGCATCAAAAAACTCTTCTAGTGGATCAAATCGTACAAGTAACGATTTCACAGCTAGTTTAGATTTTTCATGGGAAGTGGATATTTGGGGAAAAATTCGCCGTGAAAAGGAAGCTGCTTTAGCAGTTTATATGCAAAACGAGCAAGTTAAAAATGCAGTTCAAAATAGATTAATTTCTCAAGTTGCTACTACATATATTAATTTGTTAATGTTAGATGAACAATTAAATATTGCTAATGCAAGTATCGCCTTAAGAGAAAACACCTATTTGGTAACTCAAAAATTATTTGAAGTAGGTAATGCAAGTGTTTTAGCAGTACAGCAGTCTAAAGCTCAATGGATACAATCCAAAGAAGTATTAACTGATATTCAAACAGAGATAGAGTTACAAGAAAGTGCTTTAAATCTACTGTTGAATCATTATCCTGGTAAGATACAAAGAGAGTTTAGTCTTTATGAATTGGATTTAGCTAGTGATTTATCTCAGGGTGTTCCAGCTAATTTTATTCAACAAAGGCCAGATATCCAAGTGGCAGAATATAATTTAAAGGCTGCTAATGCTAAAGTAGGGGCTGCTCAAGGTCAAATGTACCCTAATTTAATCCTTTCTGCTAAAGGGGGATTAAATGCCATAGAAGCCTCTTCATGGTTTAATACACCATCTTCTTTATTTGGAATGATAGGAGGAGGAATTATCCAACCTATTTTCCAACAAAAGAAATTAAGAACAGCTTTTGAAGTTGCAAAAGTGGAAAGAGATAAGGCTGGTATTGAATTTAAAACTGCTGTTATTGGTGGTTTTACTGAAGTACATAATACTCTAGTTAAGATTGATAAAATCAAGCAAAAGTCTACTTTAATGCAAGAGAGGGTTTCTTTATTAAGTGAATCTTTAAAGAATACCAAGTTCATGTTTGAAATGGACAAAGCAACGTATCTAGAAGTTATTAACGCCCAAGGTTTATCCTTGGATGCAGATTTGAATTTTGTAGGTTTGCAGCGCGATTATTTAGTTAACCTTGTGGAACTATATCGTGCCTTAGGAGGACACTAAGATAAACCTAACTGTTTTTTCATAATGGAAAGCTAGTCATCAAAAGATGACTAGCTTTTTTTTTGTCTTTTTGGAGAATTATTGTCCTTATTCAATTTAAATGCAAAAATGGCTTCATTTGGCTTTGTGTGTCCTTATTTGGCCATAGGTTTTTAATTATAATGGCTTTTTCTTTGTAGAACTATTTTCAAATGTGTTATTAACTTATTTAAAAACAATCTATTATGACAAGTTTTAAACCAAAATCTATTTCCAACAAAGGTGCTACTCCAAAAAGTATTCAAAGTAAAGCTAAGAGGATTTTTATCACTCTTACCCCTAAAGAACAGCACCGACTTTCCCTTTTATTTGGAGTAAGTGATTTTAAAAATTACAATGCGTTTTTAAAGGATAAATTATTCTTTGATGCTAAAGCTTTAATAAAAAGTAAAGATGACTCTTTTGCATTTTATAGCAGACTGACTTGTTTATACCAAGAGTTCCATTTTTTAGCACAAAGTTATTCTGAGTTAGTGCAAAACCAAGATACTTTAGTATACCAGCAAAAGGAGTTATTGCATTTTTTAATCCGACAAACAAAGAAGTTGGCATTTTTATCCAAAAAGATCGTAAACTTAATTGAAGAGTTTAAGGCCCTTAATCCTTTAAAACAGACAGTAAATGATAGCCAATATTAGTTATACCCAGAGTAGTCTTGGTGCTTTGAAATATAATTTCGAAAAAGTACACCAAGCCAATGCTTGTATTTTGTATTGTAATAATATGTTGGAGGATTTAAATTACGGTCTTGCAGAAGAACACGCAATTCAATGGTTGGCCCGTTATGAAAAACTCAGTTTTGGCATTGCTAAACCGGCTTTTCATCTTACTTTAAATCCACATCCCAATGATAACATGGGACAAAAAAAGAGCCAAACCTTGGTCAGAGACTTTATGAAAGAGTTAGGTATGCTTGATCAACCTTATGTAGTTTTTAAACACGCTGATCTACTAAGGGAACATTTTCATGTTGTGGGATGTCGCAGAGCAGTTTATACCCATAAATTTGCTAAGTATAATGATCAGTTTTATTTAAATGAAATCTGTAAGGAGTTTATTGAGAAGTACACTTTAAGTGGTTTGCCAACATGAATAAAGCAAAATAAACCCTTAGTGATAAAGCCCGTGAATTATCGTATAGGTGATTTAATGAAGCAAATCAAAAATGTATTACAAGCTGTAAAAAAGAATTTTCACCATTGGAGTTACGAAAGTTATAGGGCTATTCTTCGCAGTTTTGGAATGGATTGTAAGATGGAATACGCCATCGATAGTTTTAGCGTTAAGAGCTATTTGGTATATTTTGCTATTGACAACAAGGCAAATTGTGTGGGAAGGCATTTACATGAATCGACTTTCGGTCCAGATTTTTCCTTTAAAGGGGTGGAATATCGCAATAAGCAATCTAAGAAATATATCAAGCAAACCCTCCATTTAAAAAACTTATCCAAAGATTTAAAGAAAAAGATGAAGGGGGTTACAACCGTTTTAGAATGCATTATCCTTTGTAAAGAATTAGGCATAAAGCTGCTTCGAGATAGCCAAATAAAATTAGGGAATTTCTATGTAAGTGATCGCCAATTAAAAGTGGTAATCCCTTTACATACTTTATATAAACCAAGGGAATTAGAAACTTATAAAATCACCAAAGACATGTACTTAGAGCTAAATACAGATCGGTTTACAAAACAAGCCCAAGAGACTACAGTAGTTGATTCCTTTGTTACACCAATTGTAAAATGCCATACACAACAGCTAGATATAGAGTCAGAGTTTGATTTTTTATTGCAAAGAAATAAAGAACACCTTATATCTGAGCAAAGATTTTTGAAAACCATTAAACTCTTGGGACCCTCTATTTCTTCTGAAGGTCTTGCAGGTCAATCTTTAACTCTTTAAATCATGGCTTTTGGAAAAACTAATTATCAAGTGAGTAGTTCACTTCTTCTAGGAATTAGCCTTTTGATATTATTAGGGTATTATGTATTAAATATATATTTATCTACCTATAACGCTCAGCAAATCAAAGATACTGCTATTTTGGTTAATCCTTTAATTAAAGGGCTTTATACTTTGAAAATTTCTGCTGGCTTATTCTTAGTTTTAAGTGTTTACAGCGCTCAAGTACGAAAAGATTATCAGGGTAAACCTATATGGTTGATAGTAGCCGCTATAGGAGGAATATTTGTTTATTGTTTAAGTGAATTGTGTGTTTTTTTAGGCTTTTATCCAATAAAACATTCCAATTGGCTAACTTTAATAGGTTATTTAATAGTAGGTTATAGTCTTTTATTGTCTAGGAGAGTTTTAAATCAAAATATAGATAATGATGTGTTTAATACCTTTAACGAAAGCTTTTTACAAGAGGAGCGAAAGATTGTTTCTAAGGATTCTTTAAATATACCTACACATTATTTTTATAAAGGTAAACGCCGAAGTGGATGAATAAATATATTAAACCCCTTTAGGGGAACTTTAGTTATTGGAAGCCCAGGCTCTGGAAAGACCTATACGGTTATTACATCCTTTATTGAGCAACATCTAAAAAAAGGGTTTTCTATGCTGGTTTACGATTTTAAATTTGATGATTTAACCAAAGCTACGTTTTCTGCCCTTTCTAAGTGTAGGCAACACAAGCAAAATACATCCAAGTTTTATGTTCTAAACTTTGATGATGTTAGGACTTCTCACCGTTGTAATGCAATACACCCATCTCATTTACAAAGTATTTATGATGCTTATGAAGCGGCCCATAGTATTTTGCTCAATTTGAATAAGGCATGAATACAAAGACAGGGTGATTTTTTTGTAGAGTCGCCCATTGTTTTGCTCACTGCAGTGATTTGGTTTTTAAAGTTATATCAAGATGGAAAGTATTGTACCTTACCCCATGTCATTGAGTTTGTGAATCAGCCCTATAAATCGGTATTTACTATTTTGAGTAGTTATTCAGAACTTGAGAATTATTTATCCGCCTTTACAGATGCCTTGCAAGGTGGGGCTCAAGATCAACTACAAGGGCAAATAGCCTCTTTAAAGATTCCGCTTTCCCGCTTAGTTTCACAAAACTTATATTGGGTGATGAGTGGTAATGATTTTACACTAGATTTAAATAACCCTGAGTCTCCTAAGGTCTTATGCATTGGTAGTAGTCCACAAAGACAGCAACTTTATAGTGGTGCTATAGGATTATATATGAGTCGAATAATGAAATTAATTAATAAAAAGGGACAAAATAAGATGTCTTTGATTATAGATGAGCTTCCAACGGTTTATTTAAATGGGCTAGATCATTTTATAGCTACTGCAAGAAGTAATAAAATCTCCACCACACTAAGCCTTCAAGACTATTCTCAATTAGTAAGAGATTATGGTGAAAAGCAAAGTAAGGTTATCTTCAATAGTTTAGGTAATATTATTAGTGGACAGGTTTTGGGAGAGACCGCTAAGTTATTAAGCGAACGATTTGGTAGAATTATACAGAAAAGGCAAGGATACACCAATAGTGATAGTCATTTTAGCAGTTCTGTATCCACTCAGTTAGATATGCTGATTCCCAGTGCTAAAATAAGTCAATTAGGCCAGGGGTATTTTGTGGGATGCCTCTCCCAATCTAATGCTAAGGATTTGAATCAAGTAGTTTTTAATGCTAAACTATTGGTGAACAGGTCTAAAAAGGTAGCTAGTGAGCCTTTAAATTTGCCTTTTGTTAGAAACAAGCCTGCTTATAAAGGGGCTATGCCACTTGACTATTATGTACAAAAAAACTATACATACATTAAGAACCAGATACAGTTTTTAGTTAAAGTAGAACTACAGAGAATAGCCCAACAACCAATAGTTTAAATAAATGCAGTCTACTTAGTAGACTGCATTTTTAGTTAAGGTTGTTCAAAATAAAAGTCTAATACTTTTTTGTCAAAATTAAAAAGAACATATCCTTTGTATGGCCTGAATTGTTTGTTGACTAAATTGTCTAAATATACCCAATGCCCATTTTCTAGATCAATGATTTGCTCTAGAGTAAAGGCTACTCCTCGAAAGCTTGTTGGTATACCAAGTGGGCTGTATTCAATAGGCAAATCTTGCTCTTTTTTAAAGAAGAACTCTAAGTATCTTTTGTCTGCATTGTATTGTACAAAAGCATCAAATAGGGTACCTTTTTTAGAACTCATTCCTTGGATAAAAATTGATTTACCACTAGCTAGAGTCTCTTGTTGCTCTACACTAAGATCAATTCCTTTATAATTGGTAGGAATCTTTACTTTGTCTAATGCAATACCTACAATTTCATTAGTTAATTTATCTATACTAATAAGAGAAGGAACTTTTTCTTGGCTAAATTTATTAGTTAATTCTACTACTCTTCCCATATTTCCAGTTTGTAATAAATTTCCTTTATCCTCTGGGGTAAATGTATGATCAAAGAAAGGTAGGTATAATCGTGGTTGAGAACTTATACCGTGTAAGGCAATGGTGATTAAGCCATTTTCATTGTGTCTAAAGCTAATTCTAGCTTCTAATTTAGCCACTAAAGCATCTGCTTTGTAATTAATCCAGAATAACTTATTGGTTTTATACCCCCTTAGCAACAACTCTAGTTGATTGGTTTTAATTAGAGTCTCTTTACTTACCCCTAATAGTTCTAGTTGCTTCCAATTGATTTGATTTTCTTGGAAAACTGTTGGTCTAATTGTGGTTTGTGTAGAGCAGGTGCTATCCTCTAATTCACTAAGGATATTTGCTTGAGAATCTGGGAGTATGTCCATTGGTTCACGGAATTCTTCATCTGTCTTTTGAGCTGTGTTTTCAATTGCGTTTTCAATTGTTTGAAGTACTTTCTTTTGATCTGATTCTCCAAGTAGTTCCTCTTTCTCCTGTTTAACTGCTTTAGACTTTGGGAGTTTCTTCTTCGTTTCATAAGATTGATTTTTAGATTTATTTATTAAATTTTCGGGTTCTTTTAGGATTAAACCTTCTGTGTTATCTCCCGTAGACTCAAGGGGAGTTACTTCAAGCAAAATAGGATTGCTTTGTAGTTCTTTTTGTTTTACTAAGGTAGCTTGCTGCAATAAATAGGGTAGTGGACTATTTTTTCCTGGGACAATTTTTGTCTTTTTAATCGTCTTGGGGTTAAAATAGATACTAGTTTCTTGTTTTAGAAGCTTATAATTGCGAATGTTTTCTTTTAATTTTTGCAATAGCTCAATTTGCTCCGCCGTACTCAAAAATCTGTGTGTAAAATCTAGTTGAAGTAAAATTTTCCCCTTCTTTTTTGGAATTTTTATCACCATGCCTTTAAATCTGCATTTTTTAGGGATGTCTGATTTAGCTATGATATATCCGTAGTTTATGCCAAACTCAATTAGTTGATTAATCATAAGTCTTTGAAGACGACATTCAAAGAATATCCTTTTGTATTCCAAGAGATCTTCTCTTGTGTAGGACAATTTTCCTTTGCTTAAATAAGCTATTAAATCTTCTTTACTTTGGATTATAGGTGTAGTATTATTATACTGAGTAGGATCTTCCTTTAAGAGATTTTTCAATAAATTTGGATCATCACTATCTTCTACTTCTTTTAAAATTTTCCAAACACTTCGAATTGGAATTTTGAAGTAAGTATAAACTTGGGGATTTTTTGCCCTTGAAAGATAACTAGCAAAAAATCGCATAAATACAAGGGGATCCTGATGGACCTTCAAAAATTTGCTGAAATTCTCCGGAATAGGTTCTACCCCTTGGATATTGCCCTGTACATCGATTGCTTTTAAGGCTAGTATTTGATTGGTAACTCCATGTTGCATTATGATTACATGAGTTAAACCTGATTGTGAATTGTGAATCAAGCTTTCCATAAATAATTCTTTAAAATTATGGTCTGACCTTTTAGAATGAAAAGGTTTATAAAGTAAGGTGGGTTGAAAAATAATGTCTAGGGAGCATTACATTAGTGATTATTGCCTTAGCTCAGGCAGTAATAGGGCAAGAACTATCTACAGGTATTTTCTTGTATATAGCATGGACTAAATACAACTGCTATACTTAAAAAAAAGACAATAAGAATCCTATGAGCTTTTTAGCTTAAAGCTAAAGTCAAGCATTTTTATAAAGTAACTATAGACCTTGTAGCATAGTAGCTAAAAAAATAGGCCTACAGCAGTATCTCTATAGAATTCCTATAGTGTGTTTAAGTAAAGACTTATAATTGAATCCAACAGAAAGATTATTCTGCTAGTAAAACTTTTTCAGATAAAAGTAATGTAGTAGGTAAGATAACCATTTTGGGTGTAGCAGAATTCTAATCACAAAATCCCCATCAACGCTTTTGAGAAAGCTTTGCTGTAAAAGTACAGTTAAAGTTAAATTTTGGATTAGTCATGGTATTGCCATTATTTGTTGATAGTAAAATTCTAAAATATTTTTGAGATTTCCAAATCTACAACTCTTTATTTTCTCATCTAATCTATTGGTCTAGTGGTTTTTATAACCTATAAGGCCTTGTAAACATACATAGATAAAGACTTTGTTGGATTTTATCTTGTTTTTAATTATTTAAATAAATAGGATCTTATTTTTCTAAAGTACTTCAAGTGGAATAGCTTTCCCTTAATATGACATTGAAGTAGAACATAGATTGCTATCATTTTAGCTTTTTTTAGAAGGAGTGAAGAATCAAAAAGGATCTAGCTATATCAAAATAATAAACAATATTGTGGGTTAAAATAGAAATTAATAGGTATTAATATTTCTAGCTAATGTCTTAGTAGCTATAAAATTACAAGCCTAAGTATTTTATAAAATAAAAAAATAATTGTATATTTAAAGAGGCATAGTTGTATTTTGAGCCTAGAGGAGCCTACTTAGGTGAACGTTGTATTTAAATCTATTGATATGGTAAATAAGTCTGTTACTGTACTTCGCAAAGAAGGTAAATTAGAGGAGGCATTGCAATTAGCAAGGCAAAACTTAAATGCAAATCCCCAAGACCTTGAAAGTAAACTTACTCTAGGGTGGGTTTATTACGATTTCTTAAAGAAGTTTGCTATAGAAGGAGACTTTGACTCATTTATGGAGTATTTTCAAAATATTTCCACTTTAGGACTACCAGAGGTTCCAAATTTATTATTTGATAGTTTAGCCTGGCCAATTCGCAGCTTATTGGAGGCATTGATGCAAAGAAAACAGTGGAATTTCATACGTGCTAATCAGTTATTTAACATCTTGAAAACCTTTAGCTTTACAAGGCCTAGTGAAACCTTCAGCTTACTTATTAGAACTTTAAACCAAGGATTTCAAAACTATAATAATTATACCGAAGTACTAGATTGGTGTACCTTGGATAATTTTGAAGCCCAAGATTATATAGAGCCTTTTTTTAATGGGCGTAAATCCATTGCTTTAGTCGAACAGATATACATTAATTATGCTAAGTGTTTGCTTCAAGGTGATGCTTTTCCTGATAAAGCGAAAAGACGCCAAAAACTAGAGGATTTTCAAGAACGTCTAGCTCAATTAATGCTAGAGTACCCAAACTATGTTTATCCTGCTTATTACAGAAGTAAAATTCTATTAGAATTAGGCGATCAAAATCAGGCATTGAAAGTTTTTCTACCTTTTGCTAGAATAAAGAGCAATAATTATTGGGTTTGGGAGATGCTTGCTCAATTATATCACGACAACCAGCCTTATGCTTTTAGTTGTTATTGTAAAGCTTTGTCCTTACCCACTAGAGAGGAGTTTTTGATCAAGGTTAGGCAAGAGTTTTGTAGTTTACTTGTTCAAAGTAAGATGTATGTAGAGGCTAGAACGGAAATATTTAAAATTCTTCAAGTAAGTCAGCAAAGTTCTTTGACTGTGCCAAATCAAGTTAACCAATGGATCAAGCAGCCTTGGTATGAGATGGTAAGAGAATCAGATAGTAATTATTTACTTTATAAACGATATAAAGGAATTGCAGAGGAATTGCTTTATCAAGATATTGAACCTATTATAATTGTAGCTGAATTCATTCATCAAGACAAAAAGATATTGCATTTTATCCAAAGTAAAAATTTGTCTGGATTTATCAAATACGATGGTTTTATTAAGGATCCGGTAGTAGGAGAGCTCTTCGAGGCACGTTTGCAAAAAGAGGGAGATAATGGCTTTTATGTGGTGCAAACTTTAAAAAGAGCAAAGGATGCTGTTAGTGAGGCGGTTAAATCCGGACATGGAGTTGTACGTATTTTACCAGAGGGAATAGGATTTATAGGCGATGTTTATTTTGATAAACAACTCTTAGAGAAAAATTTTATTACCAATGAGTCTGCGATTCAATATAAAGCTTTTATGGTGTATAATAAAAAGCGAAAACAATGGGGGTGGAAAGCCTTTCAAGCTTCCTTGTTAAACACTAATACAAATTGAGAATAACTTTATCTATTATAGAAAAATGCTCCATAAAAGCCAATAGGTTTTTATGGAGCATTTTTTTAATGGTACTTTTTTAATTGCGAGCTAAGGCGATTTTAACTTTCTTATTCTTGATTTTGGTGTCTTGTAAGTTGGCTAATAAAGCTTTAACACGTTGGGATTTAATTGCAATAAAAGCTTGGTTGTCTCTTAAGTCTATTAAACCAATATCTTCTTTAGATAAGCCTGCAGTTTTTATAAGATAACCAACAATATCTACTTTATTGATTTTATCTTTTTTCCCTGCGCTTATATAAATGGTTTGAAAGTCCGTTTTATTATTGATTACCGTATTGTTTTTTAATATCTCTAAGGGTATATCTTGATCAATATAAGCTAATTCATTATCTAGTTCACTTAAGATCAAATAAACCTTCCCTTTAGCTTTCATACGAGCAGTACGCCCATTTCTGTGTACAAAGGTATCGTGGTTTTGTGGCATTTGATAATGAATCACATGCCCAATTTCAGGGATGTCTAAACCTCTTGCTCCTAAGTCTGTACTAATTAATATATTACAGCTACCATTTTTAAATTTCATTAAGGCTCTTTGACGATCTTCTTGTAAAAGGCCTCCATGAAAAGCACTATTAGCAACTTTGTTTTTGGCTAGGGTTTGGCTAATTCTATCTACAGCATCCCTATGGTTGCAAAATATTAAAATAGTATCCTTACCAATCTTAGCTAGTAACTTAATTAAATCTTCTAATTTTTCAGTGCTTTTGCAAACAACCTTACTATAGGTTATTTGAGGCTGCTGCTTTTCAATATGTAAGAAATCCAATTCTTTAGGTTGCTCTAATTGAGTAAAAGTAGGTATTTTACTTAATTTGGTAGCTGAGGTTAGCATTTTAAAACTCAGATTTTTGAAAGAGTTTATGATATAATCCATATCCTGGGTAAAGCCAAGTTCTAAGGCTTTATCAAATTCATCTATCACTAAACTAGTAACAGTAGAAGGATCAAAGGATTTTTGCTCAATATGAAATTTTAATCTACCTGGGGTACCTATAAGTAAAGCACTAGGAGTAGAGAAATTATTCATTTCTGTTTTCACGCTATGGCCTCCATAACAAGTATTTACCTTAAAAGGGGTTTTCATTGCTTTGAAAACTGTCTCAATTTGTAGTGCTAATTCCCTTGTTGGCACAATACAAATTGCTTGTACCCCTTGTTTATCACGCTGTAAATGTTGGATAAGTGGTAGTAAAAAAGCCAATGTTTTACCAGAACCTGTAGGAGATAATAATACTATTTCCTTTTGGGTTTGACTTTGTTGTAACACCTCTTGCTGCATAGCATTGAGGGATTGTATATCTAAATTTTGTAGAATTTTATTTATTTTCATGTTACAAAGGTAAAGTTATTATCTTTTCAAGAGAACAAAAAAAAGGGGCTGTCTCTAAAGAAAAAGAGACAGCCCTATTTTTTTGCATTTTACTTCTGTGTGATTTTCGGTATTTTTCTAAATATGCGAAGCTCAGACATTGGAAAAATATATTTTCAGTTTTTTTGT
>NZ_JBTXLR010000012.1:0-96614 GCF_054871685.1 Myroides sp. LJL116 | reverse complement strand
TTACATCTAAAGATCCGTGCTCATCCACGCTTAAACCTTCTCCTGGTTTTACAACTCCTGGAGTAGTTTCTGTAGCAATACCTGTTACAGGAGCATCTGTCCACTCAACAACAGCATTTTCACCTGTTCCAGTAGTGGTTAAAATTTGTCCTTCTTTCTCTGATGGCTTAATCTCTAATGAAACGTCTGCAAAAGTTGTATTTTCCTCATCACTAACAACTTTTATACTTGTTGAAGTTACTTTTCCTTTAGCTAATTCATCTTTAACAGCAGGGTAGTTTACATCTAAAGATCCGTGCTCATCCACGCTTAAACCTTCTCCTGGTTTTACAACTCCTGGAGTAGTTTCTGTAGCAATACCTGTTACAGGAGCATCTGTCCACTCAACAACAGCATTTTCACCTGTTCCAGTAGTGGTTAAAATTTGTCCTTCTTTCTCTGATGGCTTAATCTCTAATGAAACGTCTGCAAAAGTTGTATTTTCCTCATCACTAACAACTTTTATACTTGTTGAAGTTACTTTTCCTTGAGCTAATCCTTCTTTTGCATAATCAAGATCTACATTTAAAGATCCATCTACATCAACCTTTAAACCGTCTCCTGGTTTTACAACTCCTGGAGTACTTTCTGTAGCAATATCAGTTGCAGGAATTTCTTTCCAAATTGTAGTTGTACTACCATCAGCATTTTTAGTTGAAGTTAATACTTGACCTTCTTTTCCTGCTGCGATTTCTAATTTAACATCAGAGAATGTTGGAAGGATTGCTCCTTTATCCATGATTACATCAATAGAAGAAGAAGAAATACTACCATTAGCCAATTGGTTTTCCGCAATTGAGAAATCTACATTTAAAGATCCGTCTTTATCTACGTTTAAACCTTCCCCTGGTTTTACAACACCTGGAGTATCTTTAGTAGCATTTGGTACATCTAAAGTATAAGTAACTAAATTCTTTTTTGAAGAATCTTCCGTTACTGTGATGTTTGTACCAGCAATAACTTTTACGTTATTTTGGTTTGCTTTAACTAATGTATCAATATCTAATTCATTTTCTTTATTAGATTCATCGATATAAGTTAATTTATTAGTTGTTTTGTCATAAACAAGTTGAGTTAAACTTTGTTCAACCTTAACTAACTGTTTTAATACGTTATATAAATCAAGATCTGTTTTATTTTCAATAACTTGAATTAAGTCACTAACAACAGTTATATCTTGTGTTTTACCATCTTCATTTGTGTAAGTATATAACCCTGGTCTTTGTTTTACTAAAGTAGTAAGGGTTTCATGGTACTTCACATAATCTCCAATATTTAATGTAGTTGAATTTCCAGCCTCATCAATAAAAGTAAAAGTACCATCTTCTTTATTACCTTCAATTTTAGTAACAGTTTCAAAATTTTTAACTGCACCTGCAATATCTATAACAGTAGATTTACCTAGCTCATCAATATATTTTAATGCACCAGTTGCTGGGTCATACTCAACCACAGTTAAAGTTTCACTAAACAATCCTTGGATGATATTTTTTACTTTATCCCCATCTAAACTTAATATATTCTCGAATTGATTTACTACAATTTGTGGAATATCAGACTCAGATGTCATTCTTTGCCATCTGTCAATATGCCAATAGTAGTATCCTGGTGTTACGCTTAAAGTAGCATCTTTACTAGGAGTATTGTTAGTATTAAATACAAGTAAACTTTCTACGTTACCGTTTGAGATTGTTTTCGCATCTTTAATATCGCTTAAAGCAACATTTGGAATTAACAAACCTCTATTGTTAGCAACAACAGAAAGTTCTGCACTCTTATTAGGTGTAGCTGTACCAATTCCGACTTGTGCTTGAGCAACAAAAGAGGTTCCCATTAGTAAGGCAACAGAGAGTAATCTTTTTTTCATAATTGAGTTTTATATTAATTTTTTTTGTAACTTGTATGGTGTTAGCCTGTTCATCAAATGCATAGCACATTTTCAAACGAAATAGACTACGTTAATTTAGACATGTACAAAGTTTTGTTTTTAGCAATAACAACCTCTTTTAATACACTGAGGATAAACAGCTTTGTTTTAAAACATGATAAATGTCATAAATCGAGTGCAAAATTACTCATACTTTAGGCCATATCAAACTACTGTTAAAGCCCAACACTATGCATTTATGTTAATTTATGCATCTTAAAGTCGGTTTTTAACTTCTAAAAAACCTATTTTAAAACAGTAAATACCACATAATACACTGTAATTAAATACCTTATTTATAAATAACACTACTCCTCTTCTGCTTGACTAAATAAGAGAAACTCTAAATTTGTTAACAATTCATTAAGAGCAAGTATACTTTCTAGATACTCCTTCCAAAGAAAAAATAGCCTACCACAGAGTAATGATGCTAGAACTCCGCCTAAAACAGTTATTCAAGCTTCTACAACAAAAAACGTAACTACATGCATTACAACATAATAAATAACAAAACAAACATTGTAACCACAATTTTATTCCATCCCTATAATTAGGCTTTAACACAGTGCTTTTTAATACGTTTATTTTTCCTAAGGAAACTTTTAGAGCTCTATTAGTTTAAAACAAGTATCTTTGCACCCAAAAAAAACAAAAAAACTCCCAAAAATGAATTATTGGAATAAAAACTCAACAGCTTTCTTCTCACTCAAAGGAAAGCTAACTTTACTATTACTTTTTTGCGTTACATTTTTAACTAGCATATCCGCATTTGCAGATGGTTCTAAAGACCTGAGTCCTGCAGGAGCCAAAGGTGGAAGAGCATTTTTAAGAGTAAGTGAAAGATTAGATCCTAAAACACAAGATAGCTGGCCTTTTCCTAACCTAGGAACACATTATGTTTACGCTAAAGCAGGCGAAACGATTACTCTTGCTTCTTCTTCTTTAAGTTTACCCCATACTACCGCGAGTATCATTGTTCATTATTTAGACAATGAAAACATAGAGCAATCTCAAAAATTTAATAACCCACGCAAAGCAGAACTTTCATCAAATAGTAAAGGTTATATAAATAACAGAGCCCAAGAATTAGCTGGTCCTAATCGCTTAAACGAAAATAGTGCAGGCAAATACACTCCTCACTATTTTCCAGTAGAAAAAGATGGTCTGTATAAAGTTACTTTTATAGCATCCGCAGGAGTAGAAAGACCAGGTTCTGACTACCTTCCGACCACATTCACTCCTGCAGATCAAGACTGGGAAGAAGATTTTAAAGGAAGAGATACATCTATGATTGCTGCTTGGGATATTTCAGTTATTGATGAAAATAATACTGGGTTTATTCCAGGTAGAGTCTACTCTAACTCAATTAACTTGGCAGTAAACGGTGCAGATCAAGTAAAGCAAGCTTTCTACGGAGAATTTAACATCCTTACTAATGACCGTCATATCTATAAAGTAAATAACAATGGAAACAATGGTTGGTATTTTACTTTCTTCTCTAACAATAATGGATTTACAACTTTAGAGAAAAACATTACTAAGGCATCCTATTTAAGTTTAGACAGCTCTACCTTAGCACTTATCGAAAAAAACGTACACAATCCTAACCTACCAGATACAAAACATAACATTACTCATAAAATCTTCTATACTCTTCCAGAAAAATTAGAAAATTGGGACTTACCACAAGAATCAACTGGAGCAGTACCAGGAGGCAAAACATGGTTAAAACAACCTGTTGCGGATACAGAGCTTACAAATGTAAGCATTATAGGCTATGAAGGAACACCAAATCAGATGGGTAATAAAGGAGCAACCATTTCTTTTGAAGCTAACATTACAGGGAGCTATACTATTACTATATCTGATCCAGAAAACCCTAAGTTCGAACCAATTATTCTATCTGATTATGCAGTAAATGGGAAAAATACCTACTTCTGGGATGGAAAAGGTAATAATGGAGAAATAGTTCCTCCAACAGACACCCCATTACAGATAGGGATTCAGCTTTTAGGCGGAGAAGTACACTTCCCATTTTTCGACGTGGAATTAAATATTAACGGTACTATAATATCTCGACTAGATGATGACTTTAAAGTTGCATCAGATACTGTATATTGGGATGATTCAAAAATTAGTGTTGTAGGTATTAATAATAATGACGATGAAGCAGGAGCCCCAAATAATGATGGAACATCAGCTGAACCCAAAGTGAACAGTCATTTAAAAGGCTCTAAAGGTCTAAGAAGTTCAGAAAATGGTCATAAATATGGCCTGAACAATAACAAAGTAAAAGATGGCTATGGAAATGCCCGTTCTCTAGACACTTGGACGTTTATTAAGGCTCCAATGGTAAGGATTGAAGGAGGATTGAAAGTTAAAAAATCTGACTTACAAATTAAACCTGTTGCAGTTCCTGAAAACCTAACAGTAGATCAACCTTTTGACATTGAGGTATCTATTTTCAATGATGGACCAACAAGTGCTGAAGGTGCAGTATTCTCTTTTGAAGTACCAGAGGGTTTCACACCTGGGGATGTTAAAGTAAACGTTTCAGAGGAAGGTTGTGCAAAAGAAACTACTGCTATTGCTTTAAATGAAGATAAAGATAAGTTCACTTCAACTATTGATATTAACTCTGACTGTACTTTAACTTATACTATTACTTTAGTACCAACAAAAACAACTACAAGTAACCTGGCAATTTCTATTTTACGCCCTGCAGATAACTGGGATATTGATGCTACAAGTTTAGAGTCCAAAAAACCAATCGATCCATTAGTAGAATGTGGAAGCGATGGTGAATATGAAGGTTGTAATAACAATACTTCTATTGAATTAAAAGTAGAAGGAATACCTTATTTACCTGTTATTTCTAACAGAAATATCTACCATAAAGTAAATTAATTTTAGATTAAGATATTTTTCCAAAAGCGGAGCTAGTTTTTAAATTAGCTCCGCTTTTTTATGTTTTATACGCCTATTCTTAATTAGATAATTACATCTTTTTGACAAATGCTTTACTCCATAGCCTTTCTTACCTTAGACAAAAGATGTATACTTGCACAAATAAATTCTATTGACCTCTATTAGTTTTTAAAACAATGCTTTACCATAAACTAAACCTACTAGCCTATTTAACCCAAGGCTATACTCCTTTTTTTAGTGATACAACCAAGTCTAACGAAAAAAAGAACTTACTAAGTCTTAGCCCAAACATTTCTATCATAGATAAAATAGCAGCGCAAAAAGAGCTCGAAGCTATATATAAAGAACTAGGAGACACAGATATAAAGCAATGCTTTGAAGCTCTAATAGACAAAGACCAAAGTGTCTATATCACCCAAGAGGTACTTATAGATATTTATCAAAATAACACGTCTGAGGTATTTAATATCCCTTTAGAAGAGTTATTACCTATAGTTAAAGAGGATTCTCTTTCTAAACTACTACAAGAGCAAAGCATACAAACCAATACTCTTTGCCCCCAAACCCTAGAGAATCACTATCCACTATTTTCTCTTTTGGCCTATTTTGAAAAATGGAGTAATACTTTAAAAAACAGCAACCTAAGTGCTATTGACTTACTTAAGGCTTATGGGCTGCTAAAGTATAATTTTGAGTTAGGTCATTTAAGCAAGAAAACTACCTTACAATATTTAGACGTTTTACAAAGTATTATACAACAGCGCTACATTAGCTTAGAGCAGTTTATAAGCGCTTTACTATTAGCTAAGCAGTTTGATAAACACCCTATCAACTACTTGGAATCCGCTATTGTACCATTAGAAGAATCTTTCCTAAATAAGGCGCTAGATTTAACTTTAGATCCTTTAGAGATTATAAATATGGATCCAATATGGGCCGAAGAAGATCTGTTTTCTCTTGCAAATTCAATAGAAGAGCAACTTAAAAAAACATATAATAATACAGATCACTACGCATTAGAAGCTTTCGATACAAGCAAACTCAAAGACCAAGGACTATCGCTTCACTTACTTAAACAAAGCCAGCAATTATACCAGCAGATATTTTTACCTATAGTCAAAAAGTATGGTGTACAGGATTATTTTTCCATGGACTATAGCCAAAGGTCCTACTCCACAGCTATGGATGAAAAGGAGTATCCGGGAGTCTTTTTTAATAAAGTGGCAGATTTTGTAAAAAAACACAAAATAGACCTAAAGTCAAATGAGCTAGTCCTATTCTATCATAAAAACCTTCTGCTAACTGATTCACATATCTATTGGGTAGAAAAATCTTTTTTCACTTCTAAAATAAAAACATTAAAAGGGGAAGAAATAAAAGTACAAACAAAGGTAGATTTTACCTGTAACTATGTGAAAATTGTACTTCAAGGTGTTACATTAAATGAAGTAGAGCTTCAAAAAGAAAGAGTAAACTACACTAAAGATTTAACAGATCTTGAAAAGAGTCAGATTAAGGAGCTTTTTAAAGTAGACTTTAGCGCTATTAAAAAAGTGTTTAAAGACTTTTTTGAATCTTGCAGTTAAGCCATTTTCACTTTCTAGAACCTATTTCATTTTAAATAAAATAGTTGATCCAAAGGCAAACAATTAAAAGTATATAATAATTCATTACTCCTTATTATATAGCAAAAAACAAGAGCACTCTTAATCTTAAGAATGCTCTTGTTTTTCTATATCTATATATAGGAGTAAGCATTAGAGCTTAACTGCCTTTATCATTCTATCGTTTTGTTTTAAATCTTTGCGTAAAATAGGCTGTGTAAAATCTAGCTCATTAAAAAGATCTAAAGTACCTTGTCCTAAATACTGGTTAATTTCAAAGAAGAGCATACCGCCTTTAGGTAAGTTATTATTGGCTAAGTGTGCAATTTTTCTATAAAAAATTAAAGGGTCATTATCCGAAACAAACAAAGCCAAATGAGGTTCGTTATCAAGTACATTAGAATGTATTTCCACTTTTTCCAACTCCCTTACATAAGGAGGGTTAGATACAATAATATCATAAGTATCCTTTAACTGCTCTAAAGCTAAAACATCTTGCTCAATGGTATGTACCTTAACCTCATTAGCCTTGGCGTTATACAGAGCAACCTCTAAAGCATTTGGGCTAACATCCATTAGAGTTACCTTGGCATTAGGCAAATTCTTTGCTAATGTAATTCCTATACAACCACTACCTGTTCCAATATCTAAAATAGATATAGGTTTACTCCTATCCTCTAGTGAATCTAAAATCCATTCCACTAATTCCTCTGTCTCACTTCGAGGTATTAAAGTATCCGGAGTTACTTTAAAAATAAGATCATAGAAATAAGCAGTATTGAAAATATATTGAATGGGCTTAGCTTGTTTTAAGTCCTTTAATACCTGTTGCCACTTTTCTTGTTTTTGCGTAGAAAGTTCTGGATCCAAAACAAGATCTAATCTTTTTTTATTTTCCAGCTCCTCTAGGCACATAAGAAACAGGCTTTGAGCTTCTTGGGCATCATATATAGGAGTAAGCTCCTTTATAAACTGCTCATTAATGGTCTTTATCAACATACTTTTATAGGTCAAAGATTTAAGGGTTTAATTTTAAAAATCGTAAATTTGTTCAAAGATACAGTTTTATCCATTTTGAAAGAACATTCACTATATATTTCTAGAGCTATACAAATCGCCCAATCGGCCGTTTATAAAGCAATGCCCAACCCAGGTGTTGGAGCTGTTATTGTACATAATGGCAAAATTATCGCAGAAGGGGCAACTAGCCCTTATGGTGGTAAACACGCCGAGGTAAATGCCATTGACAAAGTAAAGGACAAAGAACTTCTTAAACAAAGTACTCTTTATGTAACCTTAGAGCCTTGTAGCCACCATGGCAAAACTCCTCCATGTGCGGATTTAATCGTAAAGATGCAAATCCCTAGAGTAGTTATTGGAACCATTGATCCATTTGCAAGTGTACATGGCAAAGGCATACAAAAATTAAAACAAGCAGGTATTGAAGTAACTGTTGGTGTTTTAGAAAAAGAGTGTCAAGACAGTAATATTCGCTTTTTTACTTTTTTAAATAAAAGACGTCCCTATATTATTTTAAAGTGGGCTCAAACCTATAATGGGTACATTGCTCCTTTAGAAAAGGACCATCAAAGTCCTGTTTGGATTAGCAATACCTATAGCAAACAATTAGTACATAAATACAGAAGTCAGGAAGTTGCTTTTTTAGTTGGAACCAATACCGTTTTAGAGGATAACCCTTCTTTAACCACTAGAGATTGGTATGGAGATAATCCAATTAGAATATACATCGATCGCAAAGGAGTCATTGATTCGAGTTTTGCTATAAACGATAACAACAGTAGAACCATTTGCTTTACAGAAAACCAAAACTTAAAAAGTCATGACAGTTTAAGTGTATACCACCTTAACTTCCAAGACAACTTAGCCCAGCAAATTTGCGAGGTATTATATAAAGAGAAGATCATGTCCCTTGTTATTGAGGGAGGAAGTAAAACTCTTCAAAGTTTTATTGACTTAAACCTTTGGGACCAGGCTAGAATTTTCACCTCCCAAAGCTATTTAGAAAATGGGCACATAGCCCCCAAAATAAATAATTTTTCAAATCATCAAAGACGCCATATCTTAGAAGATACCTTAGATATACTAACAAGATAAAATGAGTACACAAATAGATAGTTATAAAACCATAGAAAAACCAACCCCTGAGGTATTATATAAGGAGAAAAACAGCAAATTCTTTGCTTATGCTTTTCCAATACAAGAAGAATCCCAGGTAAAGGATATTATAGAACAGATTAAAAAAGAACACTATAATGCTAGGCATTGGTGTTATGCCTTTCAAACAGGCGCTCAAACGGTGTATTATAGAGTAAATGACGATGGAGAACCTAGCAATACAGCTGGAGCTCCTATTCATGGACAGATTCAATCTTTTGAACTTACTGATGTTCTAGTAGTAGTGGTTCGTTACTTTGGAGGAGTTAAGCTAGGAGTTGGAGGTTTAATAACCGCCTATAGAGCAGCAGCCCAAATGGCCTTAGAAGAAGCTATCATAATAGAAAAGACCATTGATAGTCACTTTAAGGTACGATTTGATTACAAAGACATGAATAATGTTATGCGAGTTATAAAGGAGAAAAACTTAAACATCGTCAACCAGAACATGCACATGAGCTGTGAAATCGAATTAAGCATTCGTCAAAGTGAATACCAGCAAGCCATGGAAAGCTTTGTACCTTATTACGAGGTGAAAGTACTTACTCCAGACATGGAAGAATATTAAAATAAAATGCGTGCCTTATAATAAGGCGCGCATTTTATTTTAATAAAGTATTCTTTTTACTACTCTTGTTGAATAAAATCTAAAAAGCCTTCATAATGACCAGCTAAATAAAGTAAGTAGCCAGGATCATGAGTGATTGGAATTTGAGCGAAATCAGGTTGATTCACCAAATAAACTAAAAACCCTTCTAAAAACTCTTCTGGCATATTTAGCTCTTGAACTAATTCTTCTCTAGGATAAACGTCAACTAAATTATTGATCATCAATTCCATTTTCTCGTAAGCAATAGCCTGTTTATCGGCTTTGCGCTTACCGTTGAACAAATTAATTAAAGCCCCAATGTTAATCCCAACGTTCCCGTTAGGCATAGCAGTGGTTAAAGTATTATTCACTTTGTAATTTAATTCTGCCTGAGATAATTTTTGTTGAGGAGTTAAATCAAAGAAATTTGGACCAAAATCCTTTTTAATAATTACGATCTCCTCTAAGCTTTGTCCTTTTTTTACTAAAACAACATTTACCCTTCCTTGGGTTAAATCTTCTGGACCAACCACATAATGAGATACGGTACTTTTAGCGCTCGAAAATCGCAAAGTGTCCCCCACAGCAGCATTAATCATATAATACCCGGTAACATCACTATTGATCTTTTCTTTGGTTTGTTTATTAAATACCTCTACCAAAGTTGTAGTACCATCAAATAGCCGAATACGGCCATCGATTGAACTTCTTTGTTGTGCTACACTTGTGATAGTAAATAATCCCATTATGGCAATTAGCCAATTGACTTGTTTCATGTTTTTTTTGCTTTAGTTCAAATATAAACTTTTTTTTAAAATATGTTAAAGACTTTAGCAAAGAAAAAAACCTTAAATAATCCCTTCTAATTTTTGCTGAATAAAATCTGGAACACTAATTGGCCTAGAAGTGTTAGCATCGACAAACACCAAAATGGAATTTGCTGTTGTTAATAGATTCCCATCTTGGTTAAATATTTCATAATCGAATTCTATTTTCACGCCACTGCAACTTTTTAGAATTGTACGAATACTTAACACATCATCATAAGTGGCAGGACGCTTATAATTCATCGATAAACTAACCACAGGGAGCATAACTCCATCTTTTTCCATCTGATTATAGGAAATTCCTAGGTTTCTCAGCCACTCAACTCTCCCTATCTCAAAGTATTGGGCGTAATTTCCATGATAAACCACTCCCATTTTGTCGGTTTCTGCATATCGTACTCTAACTTTTGTTTCAAATGTTTTCATTACTACTTAGTTTTACTTGTTTGTTTGTTTTTTTATACTACCTACCATTTTTTTTTGATTTATACAATGGTTTAAAAATTTTTTTATCCCGAAATTTGTTCACATATTTGTCCTCTGAAATCAGATACCCCTTTTCAGGGCGTGTCAAATATCACTCAAAAATAGTAACTGTTTTTTTAATTCTAACCAATAATGCGTGAATATACGAATATGACAGCTGAATCTGTATGGAACAATTGTCTCGAATTCATTAAGGACAACATTCAAGAACAAGCCTTCAAGACTTGGTTCATGCCTATTAGGGCAATTGAATTAGTCAATGATAATGAATTGTGTATTCAAGTACCAAGTAAGTTTTTTTACGAGTGGTTGGAAGAGCACTACGTTAAAATCTTAAAAGTTGCCCTAATTAAAGAATTAGGACAAAATGCGAAGTTATTGTACAAAATCCAAATGGAGAGTAGTCAATCTACTAAGCAACCTTTTACAGAGCAATTACCAAGCACACATAGAAGTCCAGTAAAACCACAAGAGTTAGACGTTCCAATTCAAAACAAGAATCCGGAACTAAAAAACCCTTTTATCATTCCTGGAATTCGCAACGTAAAAATTGAATCCCAACTAAACACAAATTATTCTTTTGATAATTTCTTAGAAGGGGATTCCAATAGACTTGCTCGTTCGGCTGGTTTAGCAGTAGCTAACAAACCTGGAGGTACTTCCTTTAACCCTTTACTTATCTTTGGTGGAGTTGGTTTAGGAAAGACTCACCTTGCACAGGCCATTGGTGTGGAAATCAAAGAAATCTACCCAGAGAAAACAGTATTGTATATCTCAGCAGAAGTTTTCACCCAACAGTATGTTGACTCGGTAAAAAAGAACACAAGACATGACTTTATCTACTTCTATCAATTAATTGATGTTTTAATAGTAGATGACATACAATTCTTATCGGGTAAAAATGGAACACAGGATGTGTTCTTTCACATTTTTAACCACTTGCACCAAAACGGAAAACAAGTTATCCTTACATCGGATAAAGCTCCAGTGGATATGCAAGATATTGAGCAAAGATTATTATCTCGTTTTAAATGGGGATTATCTGCAGAGATTTCTCACCCAGATTTTGAGACGCGTTCTAAGATTATGGAAAGCATCTTATACCGAGATGGTGTACAAATGCCAAAAGAAATTATTGATTACGTGGCTCAAAACGTAACTTCTAATATTCGTGAGCTAGAAGGAGCTATTATTTCTTTAATCGCTCAGTCTTCTTTTATCAAAAGAGAAGTTACTTTAGATCTAGCTAGACAAGTAGTAGAGAAGTTTGTTAAGAACGTAAAAAGAGAAATTTCTATTGACTTTATTCAAAGTGTGGTTTCGGACTACTTTGAAATTGACACAGAAGTACTACGCTCAAAAACAAGAAAAAGAAATATTGCTCAAGCAAGACAATTGGCAATGTTCTTTGCAAAAAAATACACTAAAAATTCTTTAGCTAGTATTGGTTCTCAAATTGGAGGAAGGGATCACGCTACAGTGCTTCACGCTTGTAAGACAATTGACAACTTAATTGAAACAGACAAAGAGTTTAAGAAATACCATGACGATATTAATTTAAAATTTAATATGTAATGAAACAAAGAGTAGTAATGGTATGTTTAGGAAACATTTGCCGATCTCCTTTAGCCCAAGGTATTTTGGAATCTAAAGTAGATAAACAAAAGGTATTTGTAGACTCAGCTGGGGTGGCTTCATGGCACGTTGGCAAGACACCAGACACTCGCTCTATTGCTGTTGCAGCTGCTAACAAAATTGATATTTCCCAACAAAGGGCAAGGCAATTTACAAAAGAGGATTTTGATAATTTTGATAGAATCTATGTTATGGATAAGCAAAATTATAAAGATGTACTTTCTTTAGCGGTTAGCCAAGAGCAAAAAAATAAAGTAGAATTGATTTTAAATGTAATAGATTCAAAAGGCACAGAGGTTCCTGACCCATATTACGGAGGAGCCGATGGATTTGAAAAAGTTTACAACCAATTAGATAAGGCTTGTCAAATAATAGCCTCTAGTTTAAAATCATCAAAATAAAAAAGGAAGAAAATCAGTTTTCTTCCTTTTCTTTTTTATCCCTACCTTTACACCCATTTATTTTACAAAACATTCTTTTATGCAATCACCTAGTAAAGAACCAGCTTTATATTTAATTCCAATTACCTTAGGCCCAACAGAAAATCCTATGGACGTTTTACCACAAACCGTTAAACGCTGTATAGAGATGTTGGATATTTTCATTGTAGAAAATCCTAAAGTAGCTAGAGCATTTATCAAGAGTATTTGCCCGGATAAAAAGCAATCTGAGCTAGTTTTACTGCCTTTAAACAAACATACCGATAAAACGGAGCTTACCACTTATATCGATGCTTTAAAGCAAGGTAAAAGCATCGGACTTATGAGCGATGCCGGTTGTCCTGGTGTAGCAGACCCTGGAGCTGTAATTGTAGATTTAGCTCATAAAAACAACCTTAGGGTACGTCCTTTAGTTGGCCCCTCTTCTATCTTACTTTCTTTAATGGCCTCTGGAATGAACGGGCAGAGTTTTGCTTTTAATGGTTATCTACCTATTGATAAGTCAGACAAAAAAAGCACTTTAAAGTCATTAGAAAAACTTTCTTTTGACAAAGATCAAAGCCAGTTATTTATTGAGACTCCTTACCGCAATAACCAGCTTTTAAGTGATATGTGTCAAATACTACATCCTAGTACTTTACTATGCGTGGCTTGCGATATCACCTTGGAAACGGAGTTTATACAAACTAAAAGTGTACAAGAGTGGAAAAAACAAAACATTGATTTACACAAAAGACCATGTATATTTATCTTACACAAAACAAGATAATACCTACTTAATATAAAAGACAAAGGCTGAAATACAGATGTATTTCAGCCTTTGTCTTTTATGGGAACAATAGAATTAATATAAAATAAGGACATTTAATATCATTTACCTTGTACCACTTTTTTTTAAAATAATAGTGCTTAGTCTTTAACGCGTTGTTTCACTCCTTGAGGAGTAGCTTGCGGCATCAAAAAACCTAGTTTCATTCTTTGAAGCATTTTACGAACGAAATTCACAAAAAATGTTCTTTGTCCAAATGCAGTTCCAATTGAAACTAATAAAACTTTGTATACAGGCATAATCAAAACTACATACAATATCCAGTAAGGTACCGGATGCATAATTCCTCGCTCTATTCCTAAAAAGGATAAAATAGGTCCTGACAGATAAGAAGAGGTTGTTCCAGTGATTGAAAAAACAATTAAAATAATCACTATTTGGTAATTTGAGGTTACGCCCCAACGCTGTTTTAACTTTTCCATTATTTATTTTTAATCTAAACAAAAGTACTACTTTTATTGATATCCAAACATTAAAATAAACTTAAATTATTTCTATCTTGCTATAAATGTGTCAACTAAAAGAATACTTTATTATTAAGTATCCTAAATTACCATATTGCTTATAGTCTCCATAACATATTCATGCATTACCTCACGATAATCCAAATGAGTTACCATTCTAAGCCAACCTTGCCCCATTTCACTAATAGCTATATTCTTTTGCTTTAGCTTATCTAAGAACAACTGGTTATAAGCCGGTTTAATCAGCTTAAAAACCACTATATTAGTCTGTACAGGTAAAACCTCACTAACATAGTCTTTCTTTCTTAAAAGCATCTCTAATTGCTTAGCTCTAAAATGATCCCTTTGCAACCTACTTACATTATTCTTTAATGCAAATAAAGCTGCGTTAGCTAAATAGCCAGTTTGGCGCATTCCACCACCATACAACTTACGCAAACGCGTTGCTTTTTGAATATCTGCTTTACTACCTAATAAAACAGAACCAATTGGAGCTCCTAAGCCTTTGGAGAAACAAACTGAAATAGTATCAAATAAAGCACCAAATTGAGAAGGGTGCTGACTTTTAGCAACTAAGGCGTTCCACAGTCTAGCCCCATCTAAGTGTAGTTTAATATCCTTTGCTTTACAGAACTCTGCTATTTTTGCAATTTCTTCTAGCTCATAACAAGCACCTCCACCTTTGTTAGTTGTGTTTTCTAAACACACCAAAGAAGTTTGTGGAAAATGAATATTTGTTGGGTCAGTATATACTTTTTGTATGTCTTCTAGGCTAATTCTTCCTCTATCTCCATCGATTAATGCACAACTCACCCCACTATGAAAAGCAGCACCGCCGCTTTCAAATAAATAAATATGAGAAGATTTATCACAAATTATTTGGTCTGCTGGTTGGGTATGTAGCTTTACAGCTACTTGATTTGCCATAGTTCCCGAAGGGAAAAATAAGGCAGCTTCCATTCCAAACAGCTCAGCTACAGCCAATTCTAGTTCATTAGTACTACCATCTTGTTTGTACACATCATCTCCCACTCTTGCCTTTAGCATATAGCTCACCATTTCCGGTGTAGGCTTCGTTATTGTATCACTGATTAAATTAATTTCCATAAATTGAATTGGAATAAGTATTTTTGCCTATAAATGTATTAAAAATTATGATAACCACAGAACAACAAAAGGACATTATTGATCGCCTTGGTGCGTTAAGGAGGTATCTTTGACGTCGAAAAGAAACTAATAGAGATTGAAAATGAGCAAGAAAAAACATTTGCTCCAGATTTTTGGGACAACTCTGAACAAGCACAAATTGTAGTAAAAAATTTAAGGGCTAAGAAAAAATGGGTAGAGCAATACCAACAAGCACAACAAAGTGTAGAAGAATTAGAGATTTTAATGGAATTCTTCTCCATGGGTGAGGCTACTGCTCAAGAAGTGGAAACACAGTACCAAGAATGCCTTGGCTTTATTGAAGACCTTGAATTTAAAAACATGTTATCTCAAGAAGGAGATAATATGAGTGCTATTGTTCAAATTACGGCGGGAGCTGGAGGTACAGAGAGTTGTGATTGGGCACAAATGCTAATGCGCATGTACTTAATGTGGGCAGAGAATTTTGGCATTACCCCAAAAGAACTAAACTACCAACCAGGAGAAGTCGCAGGACTAAAAACGGTAACATTAGAGTTTGATGGTGAATTTGCCTTCGGTTATTTAAAAGGAGAAAACGGAGTACACCGATTAGTACGCATCTCCCCTTTTGATAGTAATGGAAAAAGGCACACTTCCTTTGCCTCTGTGTATGTTTATCCACTTGCCGATGAAAGTATCCAAATTGATATTAGCACATCGGATATTTCATGGGAAACCATGCGCTCTAGTGGAGCTGGGGGGCAAAATGTAAATAAAGTGGAAACAGCTGTTAGACTTAGACACCACCCTACCGGAATTGTTATTGAAAACTCTGAAACTCGTTCTCAATTGGACAATAAACTCAAAGCAATGCAACTTTTAAAGAGTCAGTTATACGAAATTGAACTAAAGAAAAAGCAAGCAATGCGAGATGAAATTGAAGCCAATAAGAAGAAAATTGAATGGGGATCTCAAATTAGAAACTATGTTATGCATCCTTACAAACTAGTAAAGGATGTGAGAACTTCTTATGAAACAACCGATGTTGATTCGGTTATGGATGGGGAGATTGACGAGTTCTTAAAGGCCTATTTGATGATGATGGGACAAAAAGAATAAAAAAAGGTGTTTTCAGCAATATGTTGAAAACACCTTTTTTTATCCAATTTTCTCTATGCAGCTATACCGAAAAAACAAAGGCTGATAAGAATTCCTACCAGCCCCTTTTTTAAAGATCCCCATCTTTAAAAAAACCTTGTTTGCCAACAAAGGTTATCTATATATAAGGCATGCACCCCTTTTCAAGGATGAAAGCCACCTATACACTACAACAAATATAAAGCTTTTAGTTAAAGAAAAAACATCCCAAGTCACTTCTTTTACTCTACGTGAAATTATTTTGGGTATCCATATCACTTTTTTATTTATCAACGCCTTTTAAGTAAGGTTTATCTTTACTAGTAAAAAAAAACACCAAAGAGCAAAAGTATTTTGCTCTTTGGTGTTTTTACTATTGTGCTTATTTTGTAGAGTTATCCCCTACAAAAACTAATGTATTGTATTATATATTAGTGGGTAATTAAGCGAATTAGATAAAATACTATCATGGCTAATACAGCCGAAACAGGGATAGTAAGTATCCAAGCCCAAAGTAAGTTAATAGTTACTCCCCATCGAACCGCAGAGACTCTTTTGGTGATACCTACTCCAATAATAGACCCAGTAATGGTATGGGTGGTAGATACTGGAATTCCGAAGTGCTCTGTAATATACAAGGCAAATGCTCCAGCAGTTTCTGCTGCTACTCCCTCTAAAGGAGTTACTTTAGTAATCTTAGACCCCATTGTCTTTACAATTTTCCATCCTCCAGATAATGTACCCAGACCAATGAATAAGAAGGAAGCTAATGGCACCCACCACCAATGTTCTACGAAAACCTGGAAGGTATCTACTCCACTTTGCAAATAAGCTGGGTCTTGATCCACGTGAATATGGAAAAAGATTACAGCAGCTCCAATAATCCCCATTACCTTTTGAGCGTCATTTCCCCCATGTCCTAAAGAGAACAAAGCAGAAGAAACAAGTTGTAAACGCTTAAACCAAGTTTCACATTTATGTGGGTTCTTCTTTCTACAGATCCACAAAATGGCTATGGTTATAAAATAAGCTAAAACCATCCCTAGTAAAGGGGCACCAAAAATAAATAAGAAAATTGGAATCACCTTAGAATAAACAATTACATCCTCTCCTCCAGGGGATAAGCCACCAGCATAAGCTAATGCAGCTCCAATAAATCCACCGATTAAAGTATGTGAAGAAGAAGAAGGTATTCCCAATCTCCAAGTGATTAAGTTCCAAATAATAGCAGCTACTAGCCCAGCAAAAATAACCTCCAAAGTAATGAAGTTTTCGCTAACACTCTTTGCTATGGTATTACCAATTTTAAACTCCCCTATGATGTATAAAGAAATAAAATAGGCGGCAAAGTTAAAGGCAGCAGCCCAAAGAACAGCCTGAAAAGGTGTTAAAACACGAGTGGTAACAATTGTTGCGATGGAATTGGCCGCATCGTGAAATCCGTTAATATAGTCAAACCCTAAGGCTAAAATGATAATAATGATTAGCATTATTCCACTTTGACTAGTTAACAATTCTGTAAAAAACTCCATAAAAAACGCTTCCTGAAAATTAAGAATATTTTACTGTGATTGTTTCCAATACATTGGCAACATCTTTACAACTATCAGTGGCACTCTCTAAAGAAGCCATTACCTCCTTGTATTTTATAATCTCAATGGCATCACACTCATTTTCGAAAATATCTAAAACCGCTTTATCGAAAACCTTATCTGCTTTACGTTCTAAGCGTACAATATTCTTACATACCTCACTTAAAAGCTGTAAATTTTTCAAGTTCTTTAACTCTAATAAACCTCTACTCACTTCACTACAAGCGTCTAAGTTAGCTTCGGTTAGTTTTCTAAGGGCTTTAGTAATTTTATCAATTTGATAAAGACGCATTCTAGAAGCAGCATCGGCTAAGTTATCCGCTACTTGATCTACAGCTGTCATTAAGTTATAGATATCCTCTCTGTCAAAAGGAGTAATAAAGTTCTTAACTAACTCTACCCTTGTTTTTTGGGTTAACTCTTCTATCTCATGTTGAAGATTCTCAACTTGCTTGAGCATCTTTTCTCTTTCTTTACTTGGAGCATTTACAGCCTCATGTAATGTTTTTGAAAGCAACACCAACTTTGTTGAAGCTTGCTCAAACAAAGGATAAAACACTTTATCCTTTGGTACTAAAAATTGAAAAATGTTATTTAGTGACATCTATAATAAATGTTATGTGAAACGTGGGCAAAAGTAATAACAATTATTTACCTAATGTTAGCTTAATGTAAAATATTCATTAGAATTTATTGTTAGTAGGTATACTTTAACTACTACTTTATTTTGTACATTAGCGAAAACGTTATTAAAGATACATAAATATTCGCGTAAAATATGGATTTAAATTTCAATAAAAACGAAGACCATAATAAGTTACTTCTTTCCGGATTAAAGTCAAAGTTAGCCAAAGTTAAACTTGGTGGAGGGCAGAAAAGATTAGAAAAATTACATCAGCAAGGTAAATTAAGTGCTAGAGAACGAATTGACTACCTTTTAGATAAAGATGCTCCTAGTATTGAAATTGGCGCTTTAGCTGCTTTGGATATGTATAGTGAACACGGTGGATGTCCTAGCGCCGGAGTGGTAGTAAAAATAGGCTACATCAGCAATAAACAGTGTATTGTTGTGGCCAATGATGCAACGGTTAAAGCAGGAGCTTGGTTCCCAATGACTGGAAAAAAGAACCTAAGAGCCCAAGAAATTGCCATGGAAAACAATTTGCCAATTATTTATTTGGTAGATAGTGCTGGAGTTTACTTGCCTTTACAAGATGAAATATTTCCAGACAAAGAACATTTTGGCCGAATATTTAGAAACAATGCCATTATGAGTAGTATGGGTATTACTCAAATTGCTGCAGTAATGGGAAGTTGTGTAGCTGGAGGAGCATATTTGCCAATTATGAGTGATGAGGCTTTAATTGTAGATAAAACAGGAAGTATATTCCTAGCTGGAAGCTATTTGGTTAAAGCTGCCATTGGCGAAAGCATTGACAATGAAACACTAGGTGGAGCAACTACGCATTGTAGTATCTCTGGGGTAACGGACTATAAAGCAAAAGACGATAAAGACGCCCTAGACACTATAAAAAACATGATAGGTAAAATTGGTGACTTCACAAAAGCTGGATTCAACAGAGTAAAACCAATTAAACCAGCTTTAGATCCACAGGATATTTATGGAATATTACCAAAATCTCGACAAGAGCAATATGATATGTACCAGATCATTGAGCGCTTAGTGGATAACTCTGAAATACAAGAGTACAAAAAAGACTACGGCCAAAGCATCATTACAGCTTATGCTCGTATAGATGGTTGGGCAGTAGGAATTGTTGCAAATCAGAGAAAAGTAGTTAAAAATGCCAAAGGAGAAATGCAGTTCGGTGGAGTAATTTACAGTGACTCGGCAGACAAAGCAACTCGTTTTATTGCAAATTGTAACCAAAAGAAAATCCCTTTAGTATTTATACAAGATGTAACAGGCTTTATGGTTGGTAGTAAAAGCGAGCATGGAGGAATTATAAAAGATGGAGCTAAAATGGTGAATGCTGTTTCCAATTCTGTAGTGCCTAAGTTCACTGTTGTTGTAGGAAATTCCTATGGAGCAGGAAATTACGCTATGTGTGGAAAGGCCTACGATCCACGTTTAATCTTCGCTTGGCCAAGTGCTGAATTAGCCGTAATGGGAGGTTCTCAAGCTGCTAAAGTACTAACTCAAATCGAAGCTTCTTCCTTAAAGGCAAAAGGAGAGGAATTAACCAAGGAGCAAGAAGAAAAACTACACGATAAAATAAAGGCTAGATATGACGATCAGGTCTCTCCTTACTACGCAGCTGCACGTTTATGGACAGATGCTATTATTGACCCATTAGACACGCGTAAATGGATCTCAATGGGGATTGAAGCGGCAGATCATTCGCCTATTGAAAAGAAATTTAATTTAGGAATTTTACAAGTATAATCTTGTTGACTTTCTAACATAATATACTAAAGCCCAATAGCATACTATTGGGCTTTTTCTATGGTAGTTAAGGCTAGTTTTAGTATAAAATATATACCAAAGAAAACACACTTACCACTATCCATAAACCAATAGCCAAAAGCAAAGGAGCTATGCCCACTTGTAAAAGATCTTTATAACGCAAATTACTTCCTATTAAAAAAAGTGTAACCCCTAAAAGAAGTTTTGCTGTATAGGTAATAGCCGGGCTAACAATAGAGACAAAGCCTACATAAGTATTTAAAATAATGGCTACTACAAAAAACACAATAAAATAAGGAATTTTAATCTTAGCGTTTTTATTCTTAAAGAATAGCATGGATAAAAAAGTAAGGGGTATAATCCACAAAGCTCTAGAAAGCTTTACTGTAGTGGCTACCTCTAAACTTTGAGCACCATAACTCTTAGCTGCTCCAACCACGCTACTTGTATCGTGAATAGCAATTGCACACCAAAGGCCAAAATCTTCCTGGCTCATGGCAAAATAATGCCCTAAAATAGGAAAGACAAAAAGGGCAATAGCATTTAAGATAAAAACTACGCCAAGGGCCAAAGAAATATCTTTACTCGAGGCTTTAATTACAGGAGAAATACTAGCTATAGCACTTCCTCCACAAATTGCTGTTCCACTGCTAATAAGATAGGATAACTTCTTATCCAATTTCAAAATACGGCCCAAAACATACCCCAACACAAATACTAGTACAATGGTTAGTAGAGTTAAAGTTAAGCCCTGCATACTGCTTTTGTATACACTTTGAAGATTCATTCCAAATCCAAGAGCCACAATACATACCTGAAGTAATACGCTTGTGTATTTAGTGGTATACTCTAAAAAAGGATGTTTGCCTATTTGAGCATAAATCACTCCCATAAAAAGAGCTAGCCCAGGACTTACAAATGGAAAAAAACAAAGAATTAAAAGGAAGATAAAAACTATTTTTGAAAAAAGTCTGGAGCGAAAAAACATAAAAAAGATTTGATTTAAAACGCAAATTTACGCTAGTTCAAAGTTCTTTTTTCATACAAAATAGTTATCCTTTATAACTTAAAGTTATAACTCTTTGCAAACTGTACAAACATATTTACTATGGAATTACTCTGACCTTGCAGTTCAATAACACTGAAGCTGCGCATAATTTTCAACGAGGCAATATCCACCACGCGAAGTTCTTTGTATTTTAATTCTTTTAAAATAGCATGTATGGATAAGAAAGCAAAACTATTGGAATGCATCAAATACATTTTAATACTTTCGGTAGATGAAAAGTTCATCTCACAGGTTAAATCTCTTATATCTATACCTACCCTTTCTAAATTCTCTCTTACTATATCTAAGGTTCCAGATCCCTTCTCTCTTAATAAAAAAGATAGTTTCAATAGATCTTTTGGACTTATTAAATCACTTTGTGCGTAAGGATTATCCGTTCTACACACCAAAACAATCTCATCTTGCACCAAGTCTTGGTACTTAATTTGTGGATTTCTACTACTGTTTTCCACCAAAGCTACATCTAAGCGATTATCCAGGAGTAAGTGTTCGATAATACTACTATTATCCGAGGTTATATCTACTTGAACATCGGTTAATTTAGCTCTGAATTTTGCAAGTAAAGGCGATAAAACATATTGAGAAATAGTGGTACTTGCTCCAATGCGCAAATATCCTTCTACCAAAGCGTCTATAGCCTGCATATCAAAGGCTAATTTGCTATGTAAAGCAAAAATATCACTAGCGTATTGAAGTAGAAGCTCCCCTGCTGGAGTTAAGCTGATTTTCATTGCTCCCCTATTAAAGAGCTTTATTTGATAATGCTGCTCAATTTCTTTGATATGCTTAGTTACCGCAGGTTGGGAAATACCTAAATCCTGAGCAGCTTTTGTAAAGCTGCTTCTATTTGCTACGGTATAAAAAACTTTTAAACGAAAATCAAACATAGTAAAACCTCTATAAAATTGGCAAATGAAATTCCCTTGAATAAAGACAAAAATAAACCTTCTTGACTTATAAATAATAGTAATGAGCTAAAACTTAAAAAAAAACAACAATTAAGTACTTCTTTATGAACTCTTACCCAATAAATCATGAGCTAAGTTCCCTAGAGTTATTAAATCTTTTTTTACTTTGTCATTCCAAGGAAGTCCAAAACAAAGGCGCATACAATTCATATATTGGTCCTGTAGAGTGAACATTCTACCAGGGGCAATACTAATTTTCTTATCAATGGCTAAATTATAAAGTATAGTAGTATCTAGTCTTGGATCAAACTCTACCCAAAGAGCCATACCTCCTTGAGGGCGAGAAGTCTTAGTACCTAAGGGGTAATGCTTCTGAATCACTTGTACAAATCGCAAATAATTACTGTATAAATCTTTGCGCAATTTCACCAAGTGTTTATCATAAAGACCCAATTTAAAAAAATTTGCCAATGCCTCCTGCACTATACTAGCCGAGGTGATAGAATGAAAGAGTTTTTTCTGTAAAATTTGCTCTTTGTACCTTCCAGGTGCAATCCACCCTACTCTATAACCTGGCACAAGAGTCTTGGAAGCAGAACTACAGTAAATTACATTATCATATTTGTCAAAACTTTTACAGCACAAGGGACGCTTTTGAGAAAAGCTTAAATCTCCATATACATCATCCTCTATTAATGGTATATTATATTGGTGTAAAAGCTTAACTACCTCTTGTTTGTTTTCGATTGGCATACAACTACCAAAGGGTGTATTATAATTACTAATCAAAAGACAAATATCAATTTTGTCTATTACATCTTTTAAAGCCTGTATTTTAATACCAGTTGTCGGATTCGTTGGAAGCTCTAAAACCTTTAAACCAAAACTACTAGCTAATTGCAAAATTCCTGGATAACAAGGACTTTCAATAGCAATGGTATCCCCTGCTTTACCAATGGCCATAAGACATAAAGCAAGTGCATTCATCGCTCCATTTGTGGTAATAATATCTGCTTCACTCAAATTACCACCCCATAAAAGACTGCGCATAGCTACCATTTTTCTCAAGTTCAAATTCCCTTGTACTGGCTCGTAATCTATACCAGCACTTGGCAAGATTTTAGCAGCTTGAATGATTTGCTTTTTAATCTTTGCAATTGGCAATAACTCTCCATATGGAGCGCTAAAGGAAAATAAAGTCATGTCCTTATTTCCCATATCACTATAAACGGCTTGTATAATTTCAGAAGGAGCCGACTTACTTGGACTAAGTCTTGGACTTGTCTCTTGCACCAAGGGTAAATCTACCTCGTCCATTCTACTTACAAAAAAACCACTTTGAGCTTTAGCGTAAATTAAATTTTGACTTTCTAACTCCCAATAAACCCTTTTAGCGGTATTTACACTTATATTATATTCTTTAGACAATACACGCACAGATGGCAATTTATCCCCATCTTGTAAAATACCTTGATCGATTAATTTCTTTAAACCGCTGGCAATCTCGATATATAAATAGGTTTTTTGCATATTTTATCAACTGTGTCCATACAAATATACAAAACTGAGACTGTGCTTAACAAAAAACCTGCCGTAGATTTGTAAAAAATAAAAATATGGAACATACATCCACCTTAAACAACAACACATCTACTTACTCTAGCGGATGGTTAAACGGCTTTATCGGAGTTTTACTTTTTAGCGGATCAATGCCATTTACTAAAATGGCTGTAATGTACTTTGACCCTATTTTTGCTACAGCATGTAGGGCAGCGATAGCAGGATTATTAGCGGTTTTTTGCCTTTGGAGGTACAAAGAAAAATTACCAACTAAACAACAAATTATACCTATTTTAATTGTCGCTCTAGGAGGAGTGATAGGTTTTCCTATCTTATCTGCTATTGCTTTGCAACATATAAGCTCGGCTCACTCCTTGGTATTCTTAGGAATGCTTCCAATGTGTACAGCAATATTTGCAGTTTTTATTGCAGGAGAAAGACCAAATAAATTATTTTGGTTATTTTCAAGCATAGGAGCTCTTCTTGTAGTTGGTTATGCCATCTTACAAGGTGGTGAAGGAAATTTAATTGGAAATATCTTAATGTTAGGGGCTATTATCCTTTGCGGTTGGAGTTATGCTAAAGGAGCTGTACTTTCTAAAAGCTTAGGAGGTTGGCAAGTAATTTCTTGGGCTCTAGTATTTACCCTTCCTTTATCCTTACCAATGGTTTATTTAGAGGCTCCTCAAAACCTATGGCAAGTAGACATACAGGGATGGATAGGAATACTTTATATGGGAGTTATCAGCATGTTTGTAGGTTTTATCTTCTGGTATAAAGGTTTAGCACAAGGAGGAATTGCTCAAGTTGGTCAATTGCAACTTTTACAACCATTTTTTGGAATGGCCTTAGCTGCAATTTTATTACATGAATCCATTTCATTACTAATGATTGGCGTGACTCTTGGAGTTATACTGTGTGTGGCAGCAGGTAAACACTACGCAAGTAAACCATAAATCAAGAAGGAAAACACTTTAAAATATAAAAAAAGGATTATTTACTTTAAATAAAGTAGATAATCCTTTTTTTTATCTGACAATAAAATCTTTGTTTGCTACAACGGGCTTAGGTAAGTCAAGGCCTGTAATCTCACATAGAGAATGCTCAATATTTGCGCACATTTGATCCAGTGCTAAATCATTGGGCTCTTCTCCAAAAGGCTCCGCTATCTCATCAACCACTGAATCTAAACCTAAAAAAGTATAGGCTACAAAAGTCACAATAAATGGCATTGTCCATACAATTAGATTTATGAGTCCAAAGGGTAATAAAAAACAATAGATATAAACAGTTCTATGTAACATTACAAAATATACAAATGGAATTTTTGTATGTACGATTCTCTCGCAAGTTCCCAATATAATAGATAGCTGGTCTATATTTTGATCTATTCTAGCCTGAGTAATGGTATCTATTTTACCTTCCTTACAACTTTTAGCAATTAAAGCAGTTAATTCATGCAGTAAATAAGCTGGTTTAAAACGCATAGTAAGCATTTTCTCATAGACCTGTTGAGAAAGTAAATTTTGCAATTTACTATAATCATTCTTTTCCCTTAATTGGTAATTTAAGGCATAACAAAAAGCAATTACAATTTTAACAGCTTCTTTTTGTGTCTCTTTATCTTCCTTGGTTTTACTTGGAAGATAGTTTAAAATTTGAAAACCAATTGACCTAGTATGAATAACTAAACTACCCCAAGCCTTTCGTCCTTCCCAAAACCTATCATAGGCAGCATTATTACAAAAAGCCAAGAAAATTGCCAGAGAAATCCCTATTAAAGTAAATGCACCTATGTTCAGAGGAATAATAATATCTGGAAAATACATTCTAGCTATATAAACAAGCCAAGAAAAAATAAACACGGCGATAAGAGTAGGTCCTATTTTATATAAAACAGATCCCTTCCAAGCAAAGAGCATTTTGAAAACATGTGTTTTCTCCCTTACAATCATAATAAAATTAAATTTTTATACCACAAAGATAAAGTCCACAAATAAAAAAAGCTACTTATTTTTTTTATAAGTAGCTCTTAGCGATGCTCTAAACATCTTACAACAATAATTTATATCTGTACAACAAAATAATTTGATGTTAAACTTAAAACACAGAATATTCTGATATTCGATACAATGTAGTAAATATAGTCTATTTTTTTTGAACTATCCGTTTTTTAAGTAAAGAAAATTTAAATAAAAACGATAAAAAATACCAACTTTTTAAAAATCAATATAATACATCTAAAATTTTAAGACAATTTTAAACCACCCTAATACTAGAGTTGTCTTTAAATAAAATATTTGTTTACATTCGCAGTTAATATAAATAATTTTTGATTAAATGAATACTACCAATGCATCCGATCCTAGGGAGATTTCTCTATTTCAGTCCTTAATTCCAGTAATTGCTCTTGTAGCTTTACTTGCAGTTAATGTGTATGTATTCCGGGATGACGCGCTTAGTGGTACAAATCAATTTATTTTATTAATAGGTGGAACCATCGCAATGGCAGTGGGGGTTTTTAATAAAGTTCCCTATGAGCAAATTTTAATTCAAATCACCAATAATGTTAGGGATACTTCTAGCGCTATTTTCATTTTACTTTTAGTAGGTGCTTTATCTGGTACTTGGTTAATTAGCGGTATAATCCCTAATATGATTTTCTATGGTTTAAAGATATTACACCCAACTATATACCTACCAGCATGTGTTTTAATCACCTCAATTATATCGGTTGCCACAGGTAGTTCATGGACTACTTCTGCTACTGTTGGTATAGCACTTGTTGGTATTGGAAACGCTTTGGGAATGCCACTTGGAGTAGTCGGAGGAGCTGTTATCTCAGGAGCTTATTTTGGAGATAAACTATCTCCTTTATCTGACACTACAAACCTAGCCCCAACTATGGCTGGTACAGATCTTTTTACACATATTAAATACATGTCCTATACAACAGTACCTACTTATATAGTAACATTAGCAGTCTTTGTAGCCTTTGGAATTATCTATAGCGCAGAAGGAGAAGTAAATACACAAGAAACATTAAATGCAATATCTAATACTTTCTTAATTACCCCTTGGCTATTCTTAGTGCCATTGATTGTAATTTTCTTAATTGTAAAAAGAGTACCACCGATTGCCGCATTATTAATTGGAACACTTTTAGGAGCAATATGTGCTTTAATCTTTCAACCGGGGATTGTACTTGCTATCTCTGGAGGAGATACCTTCTCTTACTATAATGCATATAAGGGAATCATGCTTGCTTTAACTACAGATATTCGCATTGTCTCTCCAATGGAAAGCTTAAATGGTTTATTTGAGGCAGGTGGAATGGCTAGTATGCTAAATACGGTATGGCTTATTTTATGTGCGATGTTCTTTGGAGGAACTATGGAGGCAATTGGAGCTCTTAGAAAGATATCTACTTCTTTGCTTAGTATAGCAAATAATGTTTTTGGTTTATTTGCAAGTACAGTGGCAAGCTGCTTGGCAATTAACGTAATGACTTCTGACCAATACCTTTCAATTGTAGTACCTGGTAAAATGTTTTCAGAGGCATATAAGGAAAAAGGCTTAGCACCTGAGAACTTGAGTAGAACTTTAGAAGATTCCGGTACAGTAACCTCTGTGCTTATCCCATGGAATACATGTGGAGCCTATCATGCTGGAGTATTAGGTATACCAACATTAACCTACTTACCATATGCGGTATTCAACTATTTAAGTCCATTTGTTACTTTATTATATGCGGCCTTAAATTTTAAAATTAGAATGATAAAAGCTAAAAATTAGCAATTCTCTAACACCTTATAATTTTAACATATCACTTTAAAGTTGTATATTTAGACCATTGTGAGACACTAACCACTATAAAGCTATCTTATAGTCACAAGAGAGACACTATAAGAAAAACTTATACTCAAATAAAAACAAATAATGGCTTTTGATTTTAATTTGACTTATTTGGTGATAGATTTGCAATAGAAAATAACAAGAAACATATAATAACTTTAAAACAATAATTATGTCTTTAGTAGGTAAAAAATTTCCAAACATTACAGTTGATGCAATTTCAGAAATGGGTGACGATTTAAGAATCAACATTTTCGAAGAAGCTACAAAAAACAATAAAAAAGTATTATTATTCTGGTACCCGAAAGATTTTACTTTCGTTTGTCCTACAGAATTACACGCTTTCCAAGAAGCTTTAGGTGAATTCGAAAAAAGAAACACAATGGTTATTGGAGCATCTTGTGATACAAACGAAGTACACTTTGCTTGGTTAAACACTGCAAAAGACAACGGTGGAATCGAAGGTGTAACTTACCCACTTATCGCTGATACTCAAAGAAACTTATCTTCAGTATTAGGTATTTTAGATATCGAATCAGAAGAATATGATGCAGAATTAGATACAGTTATCGTTCAAGGATCAAATGTAACTTACAGAGCTACTTATTTAATTGATGAGACTGGAAAAATTTTCCACGAATCAGTAAACGATATGCCATTAGGTAGAAACGTAAATGAGTACTTAAGATTAATTGATGCTTATGCTCACGTTCAAAACTTTGGAGAAGTTTGTCCTGCAAACTGGGAAGAAGGAAAAGACGCAATGAATGCTAACAGATCAGGTGTTGCTGAATACTTAAGCAAACACTAAGATACAATTACGCACTTTAATAGTAAATCGTAGTAGTATTAGTAACCTTAAAATCAAAATAATATGCTTTTAGAATTAGATCAAGATAATTTACAAGAACTTGTAAACTCAAATAACAAAGTAGTAGTTCAGTACTCTGCAACATGGTGTGGTAACTGTAGAATTATGAAACCTAAGTTTAAAAAACTGTCAACGGAAAAAGAAGACATCACGTTTATTATCGCGGATGCTGAGAAATTTCCAGAGTCAAGAAAATTAGCAGAGGTTACCAATCTACCAACGTTTGCTATCTTTGTGGATGGTAAATTAGTTGAACAAACACAAACAAATAAAGCAGAAGTTCTAAACGAATTAGTAGAGAAACTAGCTTAACATTTAAGTTTATAAGCAATGAAATTACCAGTAATAAAACATTTGACTCAATTTATTGAGCAAAACGATCAAGATTATATTATTGAAACAATTGAAGTTCTTGAAAACTTATGTGAAGTTCCATCTTTAAAAGATGAAGAATTAGACGTAATTGGAGAGCTTATTTCAAATATGTATGGAGCCTTAGAGGTTCAAAAAATGATCAAAGAAGGTGCTACACAAAAAGAAGCTTTAAACGCTTTTATGAAAAGAGTACTAGGGTCTATTGATAAATAATCCTGGCTTTTAGCCAAAACAATACCTAAAAGGGACTGTCTTTAAAAGATAGTCCCTTTTTGCTTCTGCTACTTTTTAAACGAATTAGTCAAAGTATACCTCTACTTCTACCCTAGCCTGTACTCTAGCCTATCAGCTGGAAAGCAAATTATCTAAAATTCACAACAAAAATTTCTATGAAGTATTGTATTTACCAAGCGAAAATGTAAAATACAACATATAGGAAAAATCAAGCCCTTCTAAGGCAGGTAAATATTTTTACTCTCTCTTTGTTAACTATGGCATTACTTTTATGTTGATTTTAGGGAATTGCGAATATTTATAGCTGTTTTTAAGAGGTTAATCTAGTAAATTTTGTCTATTTTTGTTTTGTATTAAAACTAAAAATTATGGCTCAAGTAACATTAAAAAACAATCCTATTCACACAATTGGAGAACTTCCAGCTTTACAAAGCCAAGCTCCAGAATTCGATTTAGTATCTACTACATTAGAAGATAAAAACTTATCTAACTATAAAGGAAAGAAAGTTGTTCTTAATATCTTTCCAAGTGTGGATACTCCTACATGTGCAATGTCTGTTAGACATTTCAACCAAGATGCAGCTGCTTTACAAAACACAGTAGTTCTATGTATTTCTCGCGATTTACCTTTTGCACAAGCACGTTTTTGTGGTGCAGAAAACATTGAGAATGTAGAAATGCTCTCTGATTTTAGAGATGGACAATTTGGAAAAGACTACGGACTTATCTTTACTGACGGTCCATTAAAAGGACTTCTTTCTAGAAGCATTGTAGTTTTAGATGAAAACCACCGTGTAATCTACACAGAACAAGTAAGCGAAACAGCGAATGAACCAAACTATCAAAAAGCATTAGAGGCTTTAAAATAGTTTACAAATAAGGTATTATACTGTTATTGATGGCATTTTCTAGGATGTAATTATTCTTTTAAAAACTATTAATAACAGTATTCTAGTTTTAATACAAAAAACCAAAATCCCTATTCCCTTTTAGTTATAAAAGCAACAATGAAAAAAGATAATAAGACCAGCCAAACAAAAGCTAAACCTAAAGTGGAGGCTACTCCAAAATATAACACCTCCTTATTTAAAACTAAATTCTTATTCCAATTACTACTTATTACCTGTGGTATCTTACTAACTATTAGTTTGATCTCTTATTTTAATACTGGAGAAATAGACCAAAGTAACTTACACGACTTAGGACAAAGAGAAGTAGAGGTAGTAAACAAAACGGGGAAATTTGGCGTATGGATCTCGCATATATTAATTTACCAAGGTTTTGGAATTGCAGCTTTTCTTATTCCAATCATTTTAATTCATACTGGTATATATGGTATTTTTGGCGTACAAAGTAAAAGAATCAAAAATGTAATTTTCTGGGACTTAACCCTAATGTTACTTTTAAGTGTTTTCTTTGGTTTTTTCGCAGCCAAAAACCCATTACTTGGAGGAAGTGTTGGTTTTGAAATCAACGACTACTTAGTAGACTACCTTGGTGTATTTGGTACTTTATTAGTTATTATATTTTTAAGCGTGGCATTTATTTTGTTCCGTTTTAAACCATCTCCTCAAAAGATGAAGGCTACTATTGATTCAATTAAAGCCTATATATTAAAACTTATTGCCAAAGGAAAGCAAGGTCATAATGATTTTAAAGACAAACCCCTACAAGATACAAAACAGAGCAATCCAACAAATGTTGCTACTACTACTCCTGTAGAGCCTGTAAGCAAGTCAACACCTGTTGTAGAGGAGTCCACAGACCAAACTCAATCCCAACAAAGTGAACCTACACAAGAGCAAGAACCTACACAAGCCCAAGAGCTAGAAATCGCTCCTACACAAGAGCAACAAAACATTGTGATGGATTTAGAGCTTTCTTTGGATAACAACTCTTCTATTTCAGCAAAACTTGAAGTGGAACCCCACCATGAAGAGTTTGAAATCCAAGCTCCTGTAGAAGAACAAACCTTAGAGGAGAACTTAGCTTCAAAACTAGTTCAAGACTTTGGTGAGTTTGACCCTACTTTGGAGTTAGCCAATTATAAATTTCCATCGATTGAAATATTAAAAGAATATGGTAACTCGAGTATTACTATAAACCAAGAGGAACTAGAGACCAATAAAAACAACATTGTAGAAACTTTAAAGAACTACAAAATTGACATTGCTAAAATTAAAGCAACCGTTGGTCCTACAGTAACTCTATATGAAATTGTTCCTGAGGCTGGAGTGAGAATCTCGAAGATTAAAAACTTAGAGGATGATATCGCTCTTTCTTTAGCAGCATTAGGAATTCGTATTATTGCTCCTATACCTGGAAAAGGAACCATTGGTATTGAGGTACCTAATACTAATCCTTCGATCGTTTCAATGAAAAGTGTCATTAGCTCTCCTAAATTTCAAAATGCTGAAATGGAACTACCTGTGGCACTTGGAAAAACAATTTCCAATGAAACTTTTGTAGTTGACTTAGCTAAAATGCCCCATCTATTAATGGCAGGTGCAACAGGTCAAGGTAAATCGGTAGGTTTAAATGCTCTTCTAACTTCTTTACTATACAAAAAACACCCTGCAGAAGTGAAATTTGTTTTAGTGGATCCAAAGAAAGTAGAGCTTACTTTATTCAATAAAATTGAAAGACATTACTTAGCGAAATTGCCAGATAGCCAAGATGCAATTATAACCGATAACACTAAGGTAATTCATACCCTGAACTCTTTGTGTATTGAAATGGATAACCGATACAATCTTTTAAAGGATGCCTCGGTAAGAACCATTAAAGAGTATAACGAAAAATTCAAGCAACGTAAATTAAATCCGGAAAATGGACATCAGTTCCTACCCTATATTGTACTAGTTATTGATGAGTTTGCCGATTTAATTATGACAGCTGGAAAAGATGTAGAAACCCCTATAGCTCGTTTAGCACAATTGGCTAGAGCCATTGGAATCCATTTAATTGTTGCTACACAAAGACCTTCTGTAAATGTTATTACAGGTATTATTAAAGCTAACTTCCCAGCTAGAATTGCCTTTAGGGTAACCTCTAAAATTGACTCACGTACTATTTTAGATGGTCAAGGTGCGGATCAATTAATTGGTAGAGGAGATATGCTTTATACCCAAGGAAATGACTTAGTAAGGGTACAATGTGCCTTTGTAGATACACCTGAGGTAGAAAAACTAACCGATTATATTGGTTCACAAAAAGCCTACCCAGACGCTTACCTTTTACCAGAATATGTTGGAGAAGAAGGTGGCTCTAACCTAGACATAGATGTAAGTGAGAGAGACCAACTTTTTAAAGAAGCTGCAGAGGTTATTGTAACGGCTCAGCAAGGTTCTGCCTCTTTATTACAGAGAAAACTTAAATTAGGTTATAACAGAGCGGGAAGAATTATTGACCAATTAGAAGCTGCTGGTATTGTTGGTCCGTTCGAGGGAAGTAAAGCCAGAAGTGTTAATATCCCAGATTTAGTGAGTTTGGAACAATTTTTGAACCAAGATTAACAACTAAAACAAAACAAATGAAAAAATTAATTATCTATAGTATATTATCTCTTTTTAGCATTACTACAACTTTTGCACAAAGTAGTCAAAGAGCAAAAAACTACTTACAAGAAGTAAGTAATAAAGTAAAAAATTACCAGAACGTATCTCTAGACTTTAGCTATAACTCTATAGAGAAAAATGATTTACAGCCAAGCTTTCAAGCAAAAGGGCAATTAGATCTACAAAAAGACCTCTATAAACTAGAGTTCATGGATGTAACCAAAATCTTTGACGGTAAAAAAGTGTATACTATTTCTGAGGAAGATATGGAGGTAACAGTATCTAACTACTCAAAAGACAACACCAATGCTTTACTACCTTCCGACCTATTGGATTTTTTCCAAACTGGTTTTGATTTTCAATGGGATACAACGGCAATGATACAAGGAAAAAAGATACAATACATCAAACTACTTCCAACGGATAAAAACAGCACTATTGATTATATCCTTTTAGGAATAGAGGATGCCACAAAAAATATCTATACTAAAGTACAAATGGACAAAAACGGCACAAAATCTACCTTGGTGGTTAATTCTTTCCAAAGTAATCAGCCTATGTCAAAAAATCATTTTACCTTTACACCATCGGCTTATTCCGATTATTATATTAATAAAATAGATTAGTTTTATTTTTTGTGAAAATACTAGACCGCTATATTCTAACTAGCTTTGCTATGACCCTTTTTACGGTCTTTGCAATTTTGTACTTTATATTTATACTCCAAGGGGTATGGTTGTTTATTACCGAACTTGCCGGTAAAGACCTAGATGTAATTGTTGTAATTCAATTCCTATTGTTTTACTCCCCTAAAATGGTGCAATTAGTACTGCCTTTATCTGTACTTCTAGCCTCGATAATGACTTTTGGATCCTTTGCTGAAAACTACGAGTTTGCAGCAATGAAAGCCTCTGGTATTTCTCTAGCTAGAGCAATGCGTCCCTTATCGATTTTTATCGCCATTTTAGCCCTAATTTCCTTTTGGTTTGCCAACGATGTCATACCTAGATCCGAGTTTAAGTTTATTAATCTACGTAAAGAGATTTCTCAAACTAAACCTGCAATGGCTATTGCTCAAGGTCAATTTACTGAGTTAGGAAATGCCAATATCAAAGTGGACAAAAAATCAGGAGATAATGGACAATACTTGGACAATGTTACAATGCATATAAGAAGTAATGGTGGTTTTAGCAATAAGGCTTTTATTCGTTCTGTAGAGGGAGAATTGGAAAGTAGTACATCAAGTAATTTATTAAAACTACATTTATTGGATGGTAATTACTACGAGGATGTAGAGGCTAAAACGTATAACGAAAAGAAGAAAAGCCCATTTATCAAAGCAAAGTTTGATCGCTATACCCTTAATATGGACCTTAACGCATTAAACCCAACTGCTGGTGATCAAGACGCTATTAGCAATACTTACCATATGCTAAATATGTCTCAGTTAAATTATACTATAGACTCCTTAAATCAAGAACTTAGCAATAATAAAGTATCCAATACCGACAACTTAACCTTACGTCTAAAGTCACTTTATTCTGCCCCTACAGATAATACTACTTATACGTATTTACCAGAGGCCCCACAAGATATATTAGGCCTTTTTGATCTAACCAATCAGCAGCGTATATTACAGACTTCAGAAGAGTATATTAGCAATTTGGTCTTTAATGCAGAGACCAATGATGCTACAGTATTGGCCCAGAAAAAACATATCAATTCGCATTATTTGGCTTTATACCAAAAATTCGTAATTGCATTCTCTTGTTTTCTAATGTTCTATATAGGAGCCCCATTAGGAGCAATTATACGAAAAGGAGGTTTAGGTTTACCTATGGTTTTTGCCGTAATAATCTTTATCTCTTATCACTTTATTAATACCTTTGGAACTAAAGTAGCACAAGAGGATGGAATGCCTCCTATTATTGGAGCATGGATAGGTCCCCTAGCCTTAACTCCTTTAGCTATATTTTTAACCTATAAGGCCACTAAGGACAATGGAGAGGTTAATTTCAGCGCTCCTATCGACTTTGTAGTAGACTTATTTTTAAAAGTAAAAGGCAAGTTTACCTCTAAAGGAAATATTCAAGAGGAAACACAACAAAAAATTTAAACACAAACAAGCGTAAAACACAACTATAATGTCACAAAATCATATTGAACTAAACACCATCGAGGAGGCAATTGAAGATATCCGCCAAGGAAAAGTAATCATCGTGGTAGATGATGAGGATCGTGAAAATGAAGGGGACTTTATCGCAGCGGCTGAAATGGTAACTCCTGAGATGATTAATTTTATGGCCACTCATGGAAGAGGTCTGATTTGTGCTCCATTAACTCAAAGTAGATGTAAAGAATTAGATCTACATCCAATGGTTACCGACAATACGGTTTTACACCAAACTGCTTTTACTGTATCGGTTGACTTAAAAGGACATGGATGTACCACAGGTATTTCTACTTATGATAGAGCAAAAACAATTGAATTCTTAGTTAAAGAAGAAACTAAAGCAGAAGATTTAGGGCGTCCTGGACATATCTTCCCATTGATTGCAAAACAAGGTGGAGTATTACGTCGTACTGGTCATACAGAAGCAGCTGTAGATTTAGCTCGTTTAGCTGGTTTTAAACCTGCAGGGATCTTAGTAGAAATACTTAATGAGGATGGTACAATGGCTAGACTTCCAGAATTAATGGAAGTAGCTAAAAAATGGGATTTAAAGATTATTTCAATTGAAAAACTAGTAGCTTACCGTATGAAACACGATAGCTTAATTCAAAAGAAAGAAGACTTTGAATTAGACACTCGTTTTGGTAAATTCCGTTTAAGAGCCTACCAACAAATCACCAACAAACAAGTGCATTTAGCCCTTACAAAAGGAGATTGGGATCAAAATGAACCAGTACTTACAAGAATTAATTCTATGTTAGGTACCAATGATATCTTAGATGCATTAAGTGGTAAATTAGACAAGCGCATTGAATCTGCTTTTGCTAAAATTAACCAAGAAGGAAAAGGTGCTATTTTATTTATCAACCAAGAGGAATTAAGCTCAAGTTTACTTAATCGCCTTTCTTTATTAAAAGAACAAGGTGGTAAATTAAATTTAGATACTGCTAAATTAGCAGCCGATGACAAAGATTTTGGAATTGGAGCTCAGATTCTACACGATTTAGGAATCAATAAGATCAACCTAATGACTAACACAGAACAGAGTAAAAGAGTAGGTATGACAGGATATGGTTTAGAAATTGCTTCTTATACCAAATACTAAAAGTATCTTTTTTAAAATATAAAAGCGCTTTATGCCCCAAAGGTCATAAAGCGCTTTTTTTTGTTACAAAGAAAAAGCCCTTTTTAAAAAAGGGCTAAAAAAAAATATAAAAAAACAAATTGAAAAATCTTCATCTAGCCTTTTAATACTCCATTTAAGGAACACTATAGTTAAGTAATTCTCTTTCAAAAAGATTCTATTACCTAAGCATAATGAAAATTATCAATAGATAACTCCAAAATAAAAACACACAGTAACGCATACCAAAGATGATACTGCAAATAAAAAATCACAATACCATGTAGGAAGTTTACACTAATGAAACTTCAATGACTTTTTAAATCATCTAGACAGCATGCGCATACCGTGTTAACAAATTTTCAACTTCTGTAGCAGTTTCCAAAACGCAACTTTATTAAAAGTGCTTACGATAACTCTACAGAAATCATCATAAAAAACTTACTTATCCCCTATTGATCCAAAAAACTAAACGCTTCTTGTCTCATTTGAACCATTAGACGATAGTAGAGCTTCCCATGAAAGTGTTTTTACATGTAATCTCACTTAAAAGTGAAAGAAAATCAAATAAAATCAGTCTCAAAAGACCTCAACTACTTCTATTTGCAAACTCAAAACCTCCCAATTTTAAGAAACAATTAAGAAATAGTATCTTTTTTATTTGACTTTCACTTTGCTAATATATAAAAAATAACACTAGGTAAAACATTCTAAACAAAAACAAAGTGTTAATTAATATTTTTAGGCATAACCAATTCCTTCCTACCACCTTATTATACAGGGATTTGGGTACATAATAAAAATTTAAAAATATGTAGTTAAGGGTATAAAATAAAAAAGCAAGCTCTACAATAATGTAAAGCTTGCTTTTGCAAATAAATATTTTCTATTTGTTATGCTAAACTAGCAGGACCGAACTCTTCAAAGAAAACTTGATCACTATCTATACCTAATTCTTTTAGGTCATTTAATTGTTTAGTTAAAAATAAAGTAGGACCACATAGATAATAATCCATATTGTTATCAAAAGTAATTCCTTTGATTGACTCTAAATCCACAATACCTTTATAACAAGTATCATTTTGCTTGTCCTGAGCAATATTGTCATAGAAGTTGATCACTGTTAAACCAGGGTGCTGGTTTTTCAAAGCAGTTATATGCTCTTGGAAAGCTTGAACTTTTGGGTCTCTAGCACCGTGAATCCAAACAATTTTCTGGTCCTTTGGAGTGTCTTTCACTAAAGTTTCTAACATAGCTAACAAAGGAGTTTGCCCAATTCCTCCACTAACTAAAACTTTTGTTCTTGGTGAGTCTTGTAAAACAAAAACCCCTGAAGGTGCACTTAATTCAATAGTTTGTCCAACTTGAAGATTATCGTGAATAAAGTTACTAATCATTCCGTTTTCGTTTTGATTAGGCTTCAATTCCTTTTTAACAGATATTCTAAACTCCTTATTATTTGGAGCCATAGATAAACTGTATTGACGGATTTGAGTAAGTTCCATACTTGGAATATATAATTTCACACTTACATATTGTCCACTTAAATAAGTTGGTACATCACTACCGTCCTTAGGTACTAAATAAAATGAAGTAATTTCAGAAGATTCCTCTACTTTAGCTTTTACTACAAATTCTTTGAATCCAACCCAGCTATTAGCAGTTTGTTTCTTTTGATCATACAACCCTTGTTCGTGGCCTTTCATAAGGTTAGCCAATTGATTATAAGCAATTCCCCAAGCCTCAATAATGGCAGGTGTAGCTGCATCTCCTAAAACCTCTTTGATAGATTCTAACAAATGGTGTCCTACTATATCGTACTGCTCTGGAGTAATATTTAAACTAGTGTGTTTATGACCAATAGAATTAACCACGGGCATTAAAACACCTGGATTTGCAATATTCTCTGCATAAGCTAAAACAGCCATAGCTAGTGCCATTTGTTGTTTACCCATTTTTTGATTTCCCATATTAAAGAGATTCTTTAACTCTGGATGATGCGTAAATAAACGTTGGTAAAAGTGTGTAGTTAATGCTACCCCACCCTCTCTTAATACAGGTACAGTAGCTAAAATAGTGTCTTTCTGACTTTGAGTTAACATAATTTATATATTTGATGAACAGCAAAAATAAAAGATAAAATCAAAGTAACCTCCTTTTTTGTCTTAAATAAAATACAAAAGACTCTTTTATCCGTAATTAAGGTTAAAAAACAACTAACAGAGTCACTTTGAAGGCCTTTTATAGTAGTCAACAATAAAAAAAGTGTCTTTTAAAAAGACACTTTTAGTTATTTTTTACCTTGGTAAGTCATATGTAAAATAGGATAAGGTTTTCCTTGGTCGTCTATCTCCTGTCTAGATTCCACTATAAAACCAAGATGAGAATAGAATTTCACGGCTTGGATATTTTGCTCGTTTACACTCACTTTTTCTATACCTAATTTTTGAATAGCATATTCCAATAAAGAACGTCCAACACCCATCCTACGACAAACATTATCTACAAATAGCATTTCTAATTGGTTTTCACATACTCCCATAAAAGCTAAAATCTGCCCCTCTGGATCGAATAATCCATAAAGTTTCACATGTTCGAAATAAGCATGTAAATGCTTCTTATAATAAGCAAAGTCTTCTGGTTGTAAAAAGTCATGTGTTCCCAAAACTGCATTTTCCCATATCTGCATTAAGCGGGGGTAGTCTTTGGAATATATTCTAGTTATCATGATTGCGTATTTAAGGCAAAGATGCGAATTCAAGGCATACTTTTCTAAAAATTAACCCATATTTAGTACATTGCTTCTTTGGGTAAGTGAGCCTAATGCTTTGCTTGTTTAAAACCCATGGTTTTGACCTGCCAATTTTATTGAAGTTGTTTTTTAAAAGTAATAAAAATCTGCGTCCCTAAAGATTTTTGACTTTCAATAGAAATAGAACATTGCACCACTTTACAAAGTTTACTTACTATACTAAGACCAATTCCATTGCCAGGAAAATCAGATTCATCATAGAACTCCCCTCTATAAAAGCGCTCTTGAACAAAACTAAGATCCTGTGGATGCATACCAACACCGTTATCTTTAAAACACAATTGATAACTACCATCCTTTAAAAGAGTACTAAAGATGACAAGGCTCCCATACATAGTGGAATATTTGATGGCATTGGAAATCAAATTATCTAAAATAACTTCAATTAAATCTTGGTAATTCTCTATATGATAAGAATCCACCTTAAAGCAATCCACTTGTATATGCTTCTCTTGCAACAAAAGGCTGTATCTAGATAGGCTATTTTCTACTTCTTGTTTTAAGTCTAAAGTAGATAAACGCAAAGTAGCTGAATTATTTTCCACCCTTGTCAACAATAAAAACTGCTCTACCAAACGCTCTAATCGCTGTACTTGATTTAAGGTATAATTGATCTTTTGAATATATTCTGTGGGAGTCCTTTGTTTTAATAAAAGTATTTCCAAATTTCCTTTAACGATAGACAAAGGAGTACGCAGCTCATGAGAGGCATCTTCAGAGAATTCTCTAGCCCTATTTATCTGAGCTTGTAAGCGATCTAATAAAGAATTAATAGTCTGGGCCGTATCATAGAGCTCATCTTTATAAATAGGCAGTGGGATACGCTGTGACAAATTGTCTTTTGAAATGCGTTTTGCAGTAGAATTAATGCTCGAAATCGGTTTTGTACATGCCTTAGCTATTACACGAGCAAATAAAAAACTAAGTAAAATCGCTAAAGGAAAGGCGATAGTTAGAACAATTTTTAAATAATTTAAAGCAAAAGCATTCTTTTGAATACTAACAGCAACAACTATATAGCCTACCACTTTGGCACTATGATAGAGCTTGGCTTGGGCAGCTACAAGCTCTATGGAATTTAGCTTAATAAGATAAGGTACATTCTCTTTTTGATGCTTATCCCATATAAGAGTATTTTGCACTAAGTTCGGAGAGTGATCCTCTAATACGAAGTCTGTATTATAAATAGCAATAAACACAGGGTTTAAGGCCACATCGGTATGCTCGACCTCCTCCCATTCCCTAGGGTGAATATAATCTACAAAGGTGTCTTGGTGAAGGGTATAATCTTGATGAGACAAAATTTCATTTTCCAAGATTTCAAAAATACTTTTATTTACTCCTTTTTGAACACTATAATAAATTACAGCGAAAATAACGCATAACATCAATGAAAAGCCCAAAGTAATAAATAGGGCAATTCTATTCTTTAAGGACAAATATTTAAACATCTTTGGATATATAACCTTTCCCTCTAACTGTCAAAAGTCTTGGGTCGTCTTTTTTAAGTTGTAATTTTCTTCTTAATGCATTGATAAAAACCTCTATAACAGAAGTGTCGTAATCGTAATGTATATCCCATATTTCACTTATAATATCTTTGCGATCACATACTTTATTTTTATTGGAAAAAAGATAGCAAAGTAAATTGTACTCCCTAAGGGTAAGCTCTACCTTTTGTCCGGATAAAAAAGCCTCATTACTTTGTAAGTTAACACTTATATTACCCATCTCCAATACATTAACAGGTGAAATATCCCGTATATAAACCCCAATACGAGCTAGTAATTCCTGAAAATTAAAAGGCTTTTTGATGTAATCGTTAGCCCCGGATTCTAATCCTAAAACTACATTTTCAATAGTATCTTTTGCTGTCAAGAAAATAATAGGAGTATCCCCATTTATATTTTGCTCTTGTCGAATTAATTTACATAAATCCAGGCCGCTAATACCAAGTAGCATCCAATCCAAGAGTATCAAATCAAATTTTTGTTTTTGACTAACCTCATAGGCCGACTCGCCGTTTAAGCAATGAGTAACTAAGAAACCTTTCTCTTGTAAACCTTCTTGGATAAACTGAGCAATGCCTATTTCATCTTCTACTATTAAGATTGCGGGATTTTTCATAATGCTAAGGTACTAAAACCTTTAAAGATTTTTCCATCACCTTTACCTTTATTTCTTTTGTTTCTATCTTAGCATCCTCCCCATCAATTTGCAGGGTGATACCTGGTGAATCAGCTAAAAACTCAATTTCTTTAGCTTGTAATACTCTTGCCTTTTTCATTCGATTGATACGATGGGTTAACACACAAAATGAAAAGTAGAGTTGCTCTAATAAATTAAGTTTTTTTATTGCTAAAAAATCTAATTTTCCGTCGCTTAATTGGGCCTGTGGACTGAAACTAATTCCGTATCCAGCTTGGTTGGAATTAGAACAGAACAAAAAGTAAAAAGAATCTTTAAACTCAGAGTCCTGGTCGATCTGAACTTTAAAGCTTTTAGCAGAGTAACCATAAACGGATTTTAAACTAGCTTTCAAATAACCATAAAAGTTTCTAGTTCCCCCTTGAGCATAACGATGAATTACATCGGCATCTATTCCCATACCAATATTTGAGAAAAAATAACTATCGTTTAATTTCCCCACATCAATAAAGGTGGAGTGTTGATTGCAGATTATATCTAAGGCCTTATCAACTTTAGAAGGGATTTTCAAATTACTAGCAAGTCCATTACCCGATCCTATAGGAATTACCCCCAAGGCTACAGATGTACCCACTAAGGCTTGTGCTACTTCATTTATAGTTCCATCTCCTCCACAGGCTACAATAGCTAAAGGATTTTGTTTTACAAAATCCTTAGCCAATAATGTTGCATGGTAAGCTTTCTGGGTAAAATGAACAGCAATATTCACATCTTTACCCAAAAAATACTCTTCTATTTCTTTAGAAATTACTTTACCTAAGCCTTTTCCGGCTATAGGGTTAACAATAAAAACAATGGTATTATTCATTTAAAAGTCTATTAGTAAATAAGTAATCCGCAGTCTGGTAATTTGCTATTACCGATTTTTCAAAATCAGACAGTACTGGTTCTGGCTCTAAGTTATCGTCATCCCATTTGTATTGGTCGCTTAATTTTTGATCCGATAAGATAATCACATCGTCTCCTTTTTTAAGTCCTAACTTAATATAAGTTGCTACAAAAGAACGAGAGATGTACTCTGGGTCAAAAATATCCTTGCCATAAAAGCCAGAAACATACTCCCAATTTAATAAGGAGAATAAAGTAGGAAAGATATCGATTTGACTCACCTCTTTTTCTACATTTACATTACCTAATACTTTTGAATTATAGATAAATGCTGGGATATGGTGGTTACCTACATCAATGGCAGATCTTCCTGCACTACTAGCACAGTGGTCAGAGATAAATACAAAAACAGTATTGTCAAACCAAGGCTTAGTTTGTACCTCTTTTATAAACTCACCAACAGCATAATCTGCATATTTCACAGCTCCATGTCTTCCACTTCCTGATGCAATATCAATCTTACCTTCTTGGTAAGTATAAGGTTTGTGGTTAGATGTTGTCATTACAAAGGCAAAGAAAGGCTGATCCTCTTTATACTGCTGATCTGCTACTTGAATAACTTTATTATAGATATCTTCATCGGAAATACCCCAAGCATTCTCAAAGGTTACTTCATTATTCTCGATATTGAATCTACTAGTATTGATCTTATCACTTAAGATACTACCTCTACCTCTATCGTAAATATCAAAGCCATTTCCTCCGAAAAATGCATTCATATTATCAAAATATCCATCTCCACCATAGAAAAACATATTGTGGTAGCCTTTGTCTTTAAAAACATTGGAGATAGTATATAAGTTTTGATTATCTACTCGTTTAACTATACTGTGTCCAGGAGTTGGTGGAATAGATAAAGTTACCGCTTCCATACCTCTTACCGTTCTAGTTCCATTTGCAAACATATTGGAGAAATAAATACTATTATCCGCTAAAAAGTTCAATGTAGGGGTAATAGGCTTACCCTCAAACTCTTCTTGCATAAAAGAAGAACTTACACTCTCCATTAAAACAAAAATAACATTTGGTTTTAACTCTGGACTTTGTGGATCAGTAGCTAAAATAGTACGTCTTAAAGGATTTTTATGACCTTGGTCAAAAACAGTTTTAGAATCTTGTAATTCCTTTTTAACAATATCAAAAGCTTCTTCTAATTCTAAAGACTTATAGTGTTCATTATAATTTAAGTGATTATTTCTAAAGGCAGAGAAGAAAGAAAATATACCTGCTTTAGATATCTCATTGTTGTAGCGATTCTCTGAAATGGAACTAGTATCATTGTTTAATAGATACAAAGAACTAATTACAACTAAAAGATTAAATAAAAAAGCGGAGATTTTTTGAAGTCCTGATGCCTTATAGGTAAAGGTATAATGGAAAAATTTTCCTTTAATAGCTGCGAAAAACGTTACAAAAGTAATAACTAAAATTCCTCCTACTAAAAGTGGCAAAGGATAAGATTCTTGAATGTTCTTAACCACTTCATAGGTATAGATAAGGTAATCAACCGCTATAAAATTAAATCTACTTTTAAACTCTTCCCAAAAAGTTACTTCGGCAAAAAAAGTAAAATAAATGATGATTAGAAAAAGCAAAAACACAAAATTCACTACTACCCTATCTAGCCAACTATTAACAAAGCGATTTGGTAGTACTAAAAAATAAAAGTTCAAAAACAAACAGAACGTACTTACTACACTAATGTCGTAGAGCAGTCCAAATAAAAAAGTTCCAAGTAGATCGTCAAGTGTCCAATCAAAATCTTCTTTAACCCATAAAGCAAATACTATTCTAAATAAAAAAGAAAGTATTATAAATAAACCAGAAAAAAAAAGTAGAACACTGTATCTACTTTTGGAAATACTTTTTAACATATTTAACATTTTAATACAAATATATTAGAATATCAAACATATCAAAATACAAAATATTAATCTTAAGCAAATCTTAAGCTTACTTAAGTGAGTTATTGCTACTATATCACACCTTTAACTTATATTATCCTAACTACTTAAGCAACAACACTCATAAATCTTATATAAAAACACATTAACTTATTTTAAATCTTTTTGCTTATTTACAATATCTTTTAGCATTTGCTTACGCTTTATAGCAGCTTGTTGCTCTTTTTGCTTCTTTTTAGCTATTTTATCACTTGCTGCTTTTCTATTTTGCGGGGTATTTCTACTCATATCTTATCTTTTTAACATACAAATCTACTACTTTTTTAAAAAACACTTATTACTTTCTAATGTAATCTGCTTCTATACTTTTATTAGGAACATAACGTAAATACTCCGTGGGAAAATCTTGGGATTCTTCAACTAGGTAGCTTTCAAAGTCACATTTTTGTAAAACTTTTCTAGAGGCACCATTCTCAGGGTCAATAAGAGCTATAATTGGTAGATCTGGCAAATGCTTTAATCCCTTTTGAACAAGGGCTCGGCAAATTGCAGTAGCATATCCTTTGCCCCAAAAACCAGGATCTAAAACATATCCCACTTCTAACATAGAAGGATCATTCTTATAAAAAACAATTTTTCCATGTCCTATAAACCTGCCGAAGTTATCAAGGATTTTATAATTACCTATATAACTATGGGACTTATTTTGCTCTAACATACTTTGAAATTTCTCTTTTGCCTGTTTCAACGATGAGGGCTGCTTAGTTATATATAACATTACTTTAGAACAGCTAACTAAAGAGTAAAATAATTCAAAGTCTTCTTCTTGGAATTTTATAAGTGAAAATTGCATACTAATGGAGTTTTTTGTATAAAAAGGAAAAGTACAAAACATTTTATAAAAGAATATCTTTGATTACTAAAAATTATATACCTCAACCCTGCACAGTACGAAGCAGTTACATATCCAATGCAAAAATATTACAAAAAAACCGTAAAAAAGGCTTTGTTTGATCACCAGAATTACTATATTTGCACCCAGTTAGACCAAAGGAATAACCTTGGAGAAATGGCAGAGTGGTCGATTGCGGTAGTCTTGAAAACTATTGACTGTAACAGGTCCGGGGGTTCGAATCCCTCTTTCTCCGCAAAGAAAACCGGTAACAATAGTTATCGGTTTTTTTATTTTCTAAAAGTTATGAAATACTTGTCTCTTGGGATTATGTTCACTACATAAAAAAACAGGCGATACCTTCTTAATAAAAGTGTTGTCTACTAGTAACTTTATGTGCAATACCCACCTACTTAGATTGCCGTATCTACATTGGAAATAAGCTAAGGCCTTACTATAATAGGGATGGAATTATACTTATTAGAAAATGTAATAAATGATTATATTATTGAAAAGGGAGGTAATTTTATGATCCGATTAAATCTATAGAAACACAAAAACAATCCATATCCTCAAAATGTAGTACCTAATGAGCATCAAGAAGAAATCCCAGTCAAAAAAAAAACTTTTCCTTTTAAGATCTCTCGCCATTGCTATAGTTCGAAATAGCACTAGTAATTTTACCAAATAGCATAAAAAATGTTTTTTTATGTAATAGAAAAGACGATTAATTACAGGATTAAACCCAGGTAGCTCCCAAAGGCTTTTCACAAGAAGTTAATCTATTTAAAAACCTTGGCCTATGGGAGGTTGGCCTCATAGATCCAAAAATAATGAACTATCCATTTTATAAGTATACCTCCATATAAGTATAAGACTATCTTTCTTAAATACTCCCTGTTTTTTTTTAATGAAATCCTAGTTATCACAACTTTTATGTTAATTTAGCACAATCAACAAGCAATTACTGACTGTGTTTTAGCCCTGAGGCTATTACCCTTTATTTTTAACCGAAAACACTAGGTTTATAAACGGTAGTAATTATCAATGAACATACATATAAAAAAAATGGTAATGAATACATTAAAACCCAACGGAAAAAGAGCTAAAAATGCAATTACCTTGATTTGGATTATGCTAATCCTTGATATTGCTTCTATAATTTCTAAATACTTTCAATATGAAATAATTCAAACTATAGCTAATGGTGATGAGATTACAGAAGCAATGTCCCTAATCCATGGCATAACAAAACAGATCACTGGACTACTTTATATGGTGGCCTATGTTACTTCAATTATAACCTTCATCCAATGGTTTAGACGTGCATATTACAATTTACACCAAAGAGTGAGTAACTTATCTTATTCAGAAGGCTGGGCTACTAGTAGTTGGTTTGTTCCAATTCTTAATTTATTTAGACCATACCAGATTATGCAAGAACTATATTTTCAAACCAATGTCCTTTTAATTAAAAAAGGAATCCCACTGCATCACATTCTCAATACAAGTATTATAGGATTTTGGTGGGCCTTTTGGATTCTAAGCAACCTATTTGGACTGTTAGTATTTCGCTATGCACTACAAGCAGAATCAACCGAGGAATTTATTACTAGTATCCTTGGGAGTATGTTCAACAGTATCATCGGAATTCCACTTGCTTTACTAACCATTAAGGTTATTCGCAACTACGCCAAAGTGGAGCCTTTGCTATTAGAAAATGAGCAAGAGCCTACAAACAATTAATGCCGATTTGCTTGAAAATATTTATATAGAAGAGAGATTTCTCAGTAACGAAAAAAAAACAAACTATGGGATTTGATATCAGTTACCATCCAATAAGCCAACAAGAGATACAAACTTGGTATTTCGATGTTTTACAAGACGAGTCAGGAATTGAAAAACTATCTGAAGTCCATCAAATAGACCAATTCTATGCTGAAAAGTACCAAGATACAATTAACATAGCTAAAGCAACTGCGCCAGCGGACTATTTTGATAAGACACATGGCTATTATATAGCCGTTATACAAGGCTTTTTCAGACCGTTTTTTTACACCCGTGGCTCTGCTTTTTCGTTTCTCATGCAGGACAAAGTTCAGTTTAAAGAATACACCACTTCATGGGAAAATATTCTAAAAGTAAAGATGCCCAACCCTTTGGCAAATGCTATTTTTGAAAACTATTGTTCTGGTGTTTATATAAATGCCGAGCAAGTGGTGAAACTACTATCTGATTACCAATCCAATGAACAGGTGAAAAAAGACTTAGATAATTTTTATTCACATAACCGAATCAACGTTTTTCTCAAAGCACTTAGCGCTGCAAAAGAAAATAACTTAGGCCTTTTAGAAGCTACTGAAGTTATTGAACCTAACCCTATGGATCTGAACGAATCAATTTGTTATTCTAATTTGTTTCATTGCGATATAGAAGGAGCTTTGTTGTATAAAGAGGCAATGCTTGAGCAGCTAAGAGAATTAGAGGCCAATGAAGCTTTACAGGACCAGGAAATTCTAGAGAAAACTCAACGCATAGTCACCACGTACGAATTACCTGTCAAGGAGGAGAAAAAAGGATTTTGGAAAAAATTATTTGGAAAATAAACCTCAATGAAAATAATAGCAGAAACCAAAAGATTGATATTAAGAGAAATCACTCTTAACGATAAACAAGGCATGTTTGAGCTAGATTCAGACCCTGATGTACATAAATACCTAGGTAACAACCCGGTAAAGGATCTAGAACAAACAATAGAAGTTATACACTTTATTCGACAACAATATACAGATAATGGTATTGGCCGCTGGGCTATCATAGACAAAAAAACCAATGATTTTATAGGTTGGACAGGGCTAAAATATGTTACCCAAGAAACCAATGGCCATAAAAACTATTACGATCTAGGATACCGTTTAAAGAAAAAATATTGGGGAAAAGGAATCGCTAAAGAAAGCGCTATCGCATCTTTAGAATATGCTTTTAACTCACTCAATACTACAGAAGTTTATGCCATGGCTGACTGCATGAATAAGGGGTCGAATAAAATTTTACAAGATATTGGACTTACCTTAGTACAAAATTTTCTCCTAGATAAAATACAGTATAATTGGTATAAAATAACTAAAACCCAATACCAAGAACAACAAGAGAATCTATAATAAAACATTATATAAGCGCGAGCTTATATTCTAAGCTATAGTAGAGTTAAAGACTTAATACTTGTATAATGCAGTAGATGTACTATTTTTTAAAAGCATGCTATAATGAATTTTAAGATAACAGCTAACGAAGTAATTTCTAGGGAGTTTTTAAACTTAGGCATTGCCGATTTCCAAAGTGCTTGTAAGTATATTTCACTACTACTCTATAAAAGAAATAAAAACAAGGATAATATACTATGTATTTTCCAAGATAATGGGGGAACTTGTAGCACAAAGCATGCTACTTTAAGGAAACTAGCACTTGAAAACAACATGCCAGAAATCCGATTAATTCTTGGTATTTTCAAAATGGATGCACAATATGCACCTAAAATTCAAAAAACATTGGAGCTAAATTGTTTAGATTACATTCCAGAGGCACATAATTATTTAAAAATTGGAAACGACTATTTAGATTTCACTACTTCAACTTCCTCTTATCTAGATATAAAAAAACGCCTTTTAATAGAAACTGAGATAGAATATGATCAAATTAATTTACAGAAAATTCAACAACATAAAGAGTTTCTTTCCAATTGGATAAAAGACAAGCCTCAGTTTACTCTTGAACAAATATGGAAAATAAGAGAGAACTGCATTTCAGATTTACAGTTTTAAATTTTATCATCCATAATAACTAAAAAATGGAGTACTTTTACTTAGAAATCCTTTTATAATTTTCATTTATGTACAAACTATTATTTTTAGCTATATCTCTTATGTTCACAAACTCAATTTTGTGTCAAACCACCGAAGAATTAAATCAACAATCTAAAGATTTAATGGAACAGGGAAAGTATTCTCAAGCATTTCCTTTAGTGAAAAAAGCTGCTGAATTAGGGAACGCCGAAGCTCAATTTAATTACGCCACTTTTCTACAAGAAGGTAATCCTAGTGTATATAGTGAACAAGAAATAATCAAATGGTTCTTAAAATCATCTGATAATGGATTCAATGATGCTCATTACGCTATGCTAGTAGCATATCAAGATGGCTATGGAGTTAATCAGAGTGCCGAAAAAGCGTTTGAATATGCATTAAAAGGTGCCAATAACGATGATGTTCGTTGTATGAACTATGTAGTACAGTGTTATTTAAATGGAGAAGGTGTAAGCCAAAATGAGCAAGAGTTTAAAAAATGGCTTGTAAAGTTAGCTAAACTCCAACCTACAGAGAACCCAACAAAAAGTGGGGCAATTACCTCTGCTCGCCTGGATTTAGCCCAATACCATAATTCAGGAAACTATTTCGAAAAAGATAAATATCAAAGCTATATATGGTACCTAATATACAACGAATCTAAAGATCACTATTCTAAAGAAAGACAACAGAAGATTATAAAAGAAATTAAACAAGTTCAAGAGAGTTTAACTACAACTCAAATAAAGCAAGCTCCAGTAGATGCAGCGCAGTTAATGGGTAGAGACTTACATAATGTAGAAAAGCTTTTCCAAACCTCCTACTAATCTACCATTCTTATAAAGGAAGATCAAAAACAGCTTTGCTTTTTTATAAAACTGACTCTATAAGATACTACTGCGCTCTAGAATACAGATAAGCAGTTAGATTGCCATTAAGTAAAGAATAGACATAAGATTTAATCTAAAAATTCCTTCTTCAAGGATAAAACAATCTCAAGGGTAGTTCCCTTATTTGTTTCACTTCTTAGCTGAAGTTTTGCACCAATAGCTTGGGCTCTAGCTTTCATACTTTTTATCCCTAATCCTTTTTTATAGTTTTTAGCCATTCCAATACCGTTATCTGTAATTTTAATTACTAGGTTTTGCTCTTGGCAATAAATTGAAAGTTCACATAAAGAAGCTTTAGAATACTTGTTTACGTTATGAAAAGCTTCTTGAACAATTAAATAGATATTCATTTTCTGATTAATATCTAAGGCTTGTAAAGAAGAGCTACATTTAAAACTTGTATGAAATTTTGTAGCAAAAGAATTCCTTTGCTTTTCGGTTAATTCTAGTAATAAATCTTCAAAATTATCGGTAGCGAAATTGGCCATTTCACTTAAAGAATGAGAAATATTACGCACATTCCCCTCTAGCTTCACCATCTGATTAACCAAGGTTTCTAATAATTGAACATCCGCAGTATCGATTTGTTGTAAATGGAATCTAAGGGTGAAAATACTGCTTACAATACTATCATGCAAATCCCTAGCGATTCTATCTCTCTCTAAAGCAATAGACTGGTTTGCAATAGCATTTTTCTGCATCATTAAATTTAGAATATACTCATTTTTAGTTTTTTGTATATTAAGATAGACTAACTCTTTATTTTTATTTTTTAGACGTATAAAATAAAGAAGCCAAGAGAAAACAAAAATGATAAAAATAGCAGAACCTGCAATAAAAATAATTTGTTGCTTTAAGGATTCATTCTCTTTAACTAGTAGATACGTTTCAAATTCAATTTTAGTAAACTTTTCCCTAGTGCTAGTTTCACTATGTTGTAATTCATTACTTAATGTAATATATTCAGCTAGTAAATCTGAAGAGGAATTTTGCTTTTGAAAAAGTAAAATTTGCTCTAAAGCTTGTTTTTGACGATGTGGCAATTTAGAGTTCACTGCAATTTGATACCCTTGTAAATTCCAATCATTACTTTTATCTACTATATTTTTATCCTTATAAATTTGGGCAATGAATAAGGCTATTTCACTTTGATAAAAAGGATGGTTTAAAGTTTTGTAAATTTCATAACTTACCATCAAGCCTTCAATTACATCAGGATTTTCCCCTAAATAGTAACTTGAAACTTGCCTTTGGGTATTTATAAAAGCATAAACTAAGTCTACATAATATTCTTTTAAATATTCTAGAGCCTTGCTACTGTAGACAAGACTTTTTTCATACTCATTCTTTTCATTATAAACATAAGCGATATTATTATATAAATTAGCAATAGCAGGATATAATTTATCTGGAGGTAAAATTTCAAAAACACCCTGATCTTCAAGTAACTTCTCTAAACTGGACTCTAAATACAACAAGGCCTTATCATCATCCCCTTGATCCAGGCTCAAAAAGGCAATCATTTGATTAGCCTCAATAATTACTGGGTCATGTGGTGCATTTGCTCTTAAATAGCTAACGACTTTTAGAAGTTTAGATTCTGCCTCACTAAATATACCTATTTCAAAAAGTAAACGCCCTTGATAATAGCCATTATGAACTATGGCTAAGGAATCTGATGCAAGCCTATAAGCATGCTCTGCTTTTAAATAATAATAATAAACACTATCTAACTTAGACTTATCTTGATAATATACCGCAATGTTTTGATTAATATTACCCAATCTCAAATAATCGTGTTCGTATAAGGCGTCAGTTTGAGCTTTTTTACTTAAAGAAAGGAAAATCTGCTCTTCTCCTGTCCATCGCAATGTTCTTAAAACACTATCCACAAGCTTTGGATTTTCGTTAGTATTATTTAAAGCTAATACCCTTTGAATATCTGTATGTATACTTTGTGCCAAAGAATCCTTTGTCTTGGCATCACTTTTAATAGCATAAAGATTATCGAGATCAATACTATACCTTTCTTTACTTTTTTGACAAGAAAATAAAATAAAGACACTTAAAACTAGAAAAGAAAAATAATACTTCTTAAACACGCAATCAACTTTAGAGTTAAACTAAGCCAGTCTTGCACCAATACTTATTAATGGAGAAAGAAAGTCTAAATTAACTAAAAATTAAATACCAAAAGGTACTTTATGCATGTAAAAGATATAAAGCATGCAATAAATGCGAAGTTTTTACTCTTGCTAAGATTTATATGATTTTAATACTTTGGATATCCAAACAAAATCCGGAGTATTAGTTAAGCAGCTTTTTTATAATGCCTAATTTGGTTAAATTCTTCTATTGTTAAATATCCTAAGTGACTAATGTCTTCGTTTTTTATTATACCATAGTTCAATATACTCAAAGACTTGTTTTTGCATTTTGGCTCTGCTAGTTAGCAGATTTCCGTAGATTATCTCTGCTTTTAAGGATTTAAAGAAACTTTCTGCTACTGCATTGTCCCAACAGTTACCCTTACAACTCATGCTACGTGTTAGCCCAAAAGAATCTAAATAATTAGTAAATTTCTTATTGGCATATTGAACACCTTGGTCAGAGTGAAAGATTAATCCTTTATTAAAAGGCCTTTTTTTCTTAGCCATTTTAAAGGCTGCAAGGGTTGTGTTGTCTGTACTCATATCGTCGCTAATACTCCATCCTATGAGTTTTCTATCGTATAAATCTATTACCGTTGTTAGATAAACAAAGCCTCCTTTTATTGCTATATAGGTTATGTCTGATACCCATGCTTTTGTAGCTTCAGTTTGTATAAATTGGCGCTCTAGGATATTCTAAGCTACTAAATAACTGTGTTTAGAGTCTGTAGTAATACGAAATTTCTTCGCTAGCTTACTCTTTAATTCTAACTCTTTCATATACTTAGCAACAGTTGGTTCCGATATTTTAATTCCTCTAGTTTTTAGTTCAGAAGTTAATCGAGGACTTCCATAATGCTGTTTTTACTCAAAGTAAACGTCTGATATTGTCTGTTTAAGCTATTCTATTTCTTGCTTTTGGTTATTCTTTGAAGACCACTTCCAATGGTAATAACTACTAGCACTGACCTCTAATAGCTAACTCCCTAGCTAATTAAGATTTATTTTTTTCTTTCATTAGCTAATTTTACTGCATGACGCTTAAATTCAGCATCATAGTTTTTTCTTGTACGATTCCTATTTCAAAGAAAAGTTTTTATGCTTAACTTACTCTCCGAACAAAGTTATAAATTCCACTTTAAAAAATAAGCATTATTCTGTGTTACTCGCAAACGTTAAAAGAGGTATCTTTGTAAAAATTTAAACATGGATTGTACTATAGAAAAATGTACTCCTAAAGAGTATAATCAAGTGTATCACTTAATCCAGCAAGCCTTCGAAAAAGAGGTATTAAGTGATCATAAAGAACAATTTTTAGTAGAAAGACTAATAAATAGTAAAGATCATATACCAGAGCTTTCTTTAATTGCTAAAAAAGACAAGGAGATTCTTGGATATGTTCTATTGTCAAAGATAAAGGTTAATAATTCAAATAATAGCTTTGACGCTTTAGCTCTAGCGCCTGTTGCTGTTTTACCAAAATACCAAAGCTTAGGAATAGGTAAAGCCCTTATAGAAACAGCTCATCAAAAAGCTAAAGAATTAGGTTATACTTGTATTATCCTACTTGGTCATGAGAACTACTATCCTAGATTTGGTTACCAATTATGTCATTTACACAACATTACCCTACCATTTGATGTGCCTAAAGAAAATTGTATGGTAATAGAATTACAGCCAAATTCTTTAAAAGACATCAGTGGACAAGTGGAATATCCTATAGAATTTCTAATTTAAAAAACAAATCAGTTAGTTAAGCATATGATATACATGCCCCAAAAACAAAACACTTTTTGTTCTTTTACCCAGGAATAAATATGCAAAAGTTACAAATATAACTTCCTTTTTAAATCATATAAACTAGTCCAAAGACCAAGGATAAAGATTACAAAGATTGTTGCCAAAAATTGTAAATTTTAAAACAGGAAAGTATAAACAAAAAAGGGCTGTCTATATATAGTCACACAAACAGTCCCTTTTTTATCTAATAAATATTATATTTTACTTAGTATTAGTCAATCTACAATATAAACAATACCTAATAAATTACTTTGAAATACCAGCGGCAACCTTTACTGACATCCCCTTTATAATAGCCTTATTTTTAAAATGACACTATTTCAGTGTATCGCAAACACTAAGCCCATTTTACTGAAATTTACCTCTAGCTTATTCTATGGTCCTTAAATCAGGTTGATTTCTTTTCCCAACCATAACTCTATAATGCATTACTTATTAATTCCATTGTTTTCCGATTCTAATATAGCCCATTGAAGTAAGTTAGCTAAAAACACAGAATTATAAACGGAATATTTTATATTATGTCCATAATTACTTTGAGCGATAGGGCGATTTTGTGCATCCAACAAAAAAGGCTGATATCCATTAGGATCTACACGTGTTATAAACTCTTCCTCTCCAATCCAAAATAAATTATACTGTTTATTCAAGTACATACTTGCATAAGGTGGTAGAGTAGACTCTGGCACCTCCACCGAAGGTCCATCACTTGGCTCTTGATTTTCTGGTGGTGTTGGAGGTTCAGGAAAAGAAACTACAAATTCAGATTCATCTATTTGAGTAGAAAAAGTATAAAAATCAGGTAATTCTGTACTTAACAATTTTGTCAGTGAATAACGGCTTCCCCAATTCTTAGATTTCAAATTTCCAAAGCTCCCATTAATAGCGGTGATATCATAACTGGGAAAACTATAAACCATTGCATCTTTACTAACATTAACTGCAGAGGTCAATGCAGAAAAACTTGTTAGTCTAGAAGTTAGATCTATTAGAAAAGAAGTATCATTAGTCATATAAATAACTACCCCACCATCAAATAGATATTTAATAATGCCATCTAAATTTGCGCTAGAATTTGGAACATTACCATGTATGAAAATGATATCCGGAGGATTACTATTCTTTGCTAAATTATTGCTAAAATCATAATTTCCATTACCATAAACTATTTCCCATCCTTCAAATTTAACAGTGCTACTAGGCTGCATACCAAAATTAACCAAAGAGGTTAATAACAAATGTCCCATAGACGAAGTATTGGTTATATTGTTAGATTTACTACTATCACCATATAACAAAATTTTTTTCTTTAATTTAACAACATTAACAGTAAAAGAACAAGTTTTAGCCTCAGAACTACTATTAGATTTAAGTTCTAAGGGTATATCTAAAGATGTACTTGGCCTTCCTTCACCCTTAAGTGTAATTAATTGCCTAGATTGAGTTAAAGCTCCACTACCACTAAAACTAATACCAGACTTTGTATTGGTTGTAAATTCATATACTCCGCCAATGGCACTTGGTTGTACATCTACATAAAACTCAATAGTATTTGAAGCATCCAATATTTTATCCAACTCATAAAGCCCGTTTATTTTAATTGAATTACAATCCATGGCAAAATCAGAAGTAATACTCCCATTTAATACTTTAATATCCAATGAACAATGAGGGACTTGAAGGCTTCCATTAATAAAGACCTCTAGTGAATCATCCTTTGGAGAAGAAGGTATGCCAAAAGAAGGTATACGCAATTTTATAGTTCCAGTAGTTATGAACTCCCCTTTTAAAGCAAAATAATAACCATTATCTACAACTGGCCGAATCCCAATATCATATATCCCAGGTGAAGTAACTACAACTGTGACATCCACATAATTGGACTGGTCTAAAGCAATAGTATTTTTGTAATTTCCCTTTACTTCTATTTTATTACAATCCACTGTAAAAATAGCTCTTGAACTATAACCACAAACACTTTGCCACTCGTTTAATTCCCAACTATAATAGTTAATACAATTTTGATCTAAATTATAAATAATCAAACCTTCATTAATAGGATCAGCAGCAATAACTATAGCATCTCTTTGAGCTGTAGTTAAGCGAGGTATTAAAATACCTTTATTGCTAGAATCCACTTGTAAAGCAACATTATCTAATACAGTAGTAGTATTTATCCCTGTCTGAGCCATAGCGTTTGCAAAAAGCAAAAGAGATAGCATTAAATATAAAAATCTTTTCATATTTCCTTTTTCCTTTTTCAAATCTTAAAACTAATCTAATGAACTATTGATTCCATTTACTTCGGACTGATAAATAGCCCAGGCTATTGCATTGGCAGTAAAAATAGCATTACCTACCTCAAATTTATTTCTACCTGTCCCATAATTAGGTTTTGTTATAGGATAATTATTAGAATCTAGCTTAAATGGACAAATATCCTGAGCAGTACCAGAATGATTGGAGTTAAAACCTCCATCTCCTACCCAAATAAAGTTATAATGCTTATGGCGAAAAGAAGTGGCACCAGCTACTCTATTACTTCCGCTTTCCTCTTCTCTACTAAAATTATAACTTCCTGAATATATTTCAAAATCACTCTGAGACAAATAAGGAATAACAACTGTAGTAGAGGCATCCTCCCCCCAGTAAGTTCCCCTTAAATCTCCAAAAGGACCATTTAAAATCTCATCATTAGTAGAGGTAAATCGATAAATCGTACCACTGCTACCTCCATTTATAGGTTTTAATGTATTATCTCCAGTTAAAGCCCGAATAAAACGTTGCATTCCATCCCTTGACTCTGTATAGGAAAGTAAGACCCCTCCTTTTTTTATATATTCAGCCAATACAGCAGCCTCACCTACATTCATTGAATAGTCATAACCTAGAATTACAATGTCATAAGGGTTTTCCTCTAAAAGAGCCTCAGTAAGGTTTTTTACATTAGCTTGTCCAGCGCTAAATCCCTTTATCTCCTTCCAACCTTCAAAATAAACGATACTATTGTCTAGAGTTCCATAATTGCGCTTTTCTGTAATTAACTTATTACTAGCAGCAGTTCCTGAAAAATTATAACCATACCCATTTTCACTACTTCCAATTGTCAAAAGTCGTTTTCCTGGTATACTCATTTTTAAGTCTGAATCACAAGTTAAGGAGGTCTTTTGACTATTAGATGTTAACATAAACACCTTATCCTCCACGGAATATGGAATTCCACTACCGTAGAGAGTTACCTCCTGAGTATAACTATTTAAATAACCACTGCCTTTAAAGGAAATACCATCAATTGTATTAGTCTGTATCTCATACATGGCTCCAATTGCCTCTGGCTCTACATCTAAAGTAACTTTAATATAATTACTGTTATTTAATGCTTTATGCAAAGTATATGCACCATAAGTCTTAACACTATTACAAACCATAGAGTATAAAGGCAAAATTAATTTATCCATCACTTGTATGGAAAAGTCACAATTAGCATTTTCACCATTTAGAAATAGTTGAAAATTATCATTTTGAACAAGTGTGGGTGTACCATACCCTGGTATTTTTATAGTATATTTACCCCTATTCAAAAACTTACCACTAGCTTGAAAATAATAGCCATTACCCTGTGTAGATGAAGCGACAATAGAATAATAACCAGGTTTTTGCACCTGTACTTCCAAAGTAATAAAATGGTCTTTAAAAAGGCTTTCCTCCTGGACATAAACCCCATTTATTCCAATATCGTTACAATTTTCAATAGTGTATTGCGCATTATCAGCCTGTCCACAAACACTCTGCCATTTACTTATTCCTGCTACATAATAGTTAATACAAGACTCATCGATATTAAAAATCATCAATCCATTATGAAGAGAAGTCAAAGGGATCTGGTCCCTTTGGGAAGTGCTTAAACGTGGTAATATAACTCCTCCATTATTTTGAGCAGACTCAATTTGCAATATAACGTTCTTACTAATATCCTGTGTGTGCATACCTGTTTGACCAATACTAACTAGAGGAACCAAAAAAACTACGCATATTAGTGAATAGAAAGAATTTAAAATGTATTTCATGTTCTTATATTTTTACAGTTTCCCCTTATTTATACCATTAACTTCGGTTTGTCTTAATGCCCAAGCCATAGCATTGGCCGTAAAATAGGCATTATAAACACTCACCCGTCTACTACTACTAGCGTGACCATAATTATTCTTTACATCTGGAGAACCATCACTTTTCAAAACAAATGGGGTAATAGTGTTAGATGTATTTCCTTGTGAATGAGAGTTAAATCCTCCATCTCCTACCCAAATGAAATTCAAAGTACGATGTCTAAAGGCAGTGGCTCCTCGTTTAAAGTTATTATTTTGCCCTTCATCTCTTTGAGTATCATATTGATTGGAATAAATATAGATCTGAGTTGGATCTATCCCAACAGCAATATTAGAAGTAGAGGCGTCTTCTCCCCAATGTTTTTCGCGTATGTCAGCAAATGGCCCCAAAAGAACGGGATCACTTAATCCACTAATAGAATAAGTAGCTCCGGACCTTGAACCATTTACTACTCCAATATTATTTTGCCCAAAAACATGTTTTAATAACCAACTTGACCCTGTATTAGCCTCTGTAAAAGCAAGTATAACTCCACCTTTTTTTAAGTATTCAGCAAGTAAAATAGCATGCTCCTCTCGCATAGTCCATGAATAACCAATAACTACAATATCTACAGGTCTGGCTCCATTTAACCAATTTCTTAAACTTGCTACACTTGGATCATTGCCTCCATTGATAATTGCCTCCCATCCTTCAAAGGCAACCTTACTATCAGGAAGGTTACCATAATTGATTTGACTTGTCACTAGTCTATTACTGGCTGCTGTACCGGCAAAATTATAACCATATCCATTAGCAGAAGAACCAATACTAAGCATTGTTTTCTTGGGGATAGTCATTAAAACCTCAACTCTACAAGTAGTATTAGAAGTCTCACTATTGCTTTTAAGAGTGATAATTTTATTAGCAGAACTGGTTGGAGTACCACTTGCATATAACCTAACTCTCATTGTATTAGCTGTTATTCGCCCTGTTCCATAAAAACTAAGACCATCTATTGTATCAGAAGTAAACTCATAAGTGGCTCCTAATACATTATTAATAGAGCTATCCACCTCTAGGGATACTTCAATATAATTGGATGAATTTACAGGGACGTTATAATAATATAGCCCATGGACACTAGCCGATGAGCAAAGTATTTTATAGGCAGGCTTCTTACTAGAATCAACTACTTCTACTTCAAATTTAGCAGCTGGAGCTCCCCCATTATTGGCTTTGCCATTGATAAAAATGGTAAACTTATCAAGATTATTTACAGTAGTTGGATTTATGGGAGTTCCTTGTGCTGGCATTTGAATATTAAATATACCAGTAGTAGGAAAGTCTCCTTCAATTAAATAAGAATATCCATTATCATTCTCACTAGTAGCTATAAGTTCATAGGAACCAGGTTTGTCTACTTTAACCTTAAATTGCACAAAATGACTTTCGTCTACAGATATTTTGGATTTATATAAACCAAATACAACAAGGGGTTCCAAAATAGTAAATTCACTAAAACCCAATTCCCCACATACGCTTTTCCAACTTTTAGTAGTCTTACTCCAAAAATTAATACAGCCCTCATCCGTATTAAAAATGGTCAAACCATCTTCAGTTTGTTCATCAATCACAATACTATCTCTTTCAGAAGTAGTTAACCGTGGAATTAATACACCTTGGTCACCTAACAATGCATCTATATGAAGGGCTGCTAAGGGATTTACATTAGAGATATTGATTCCAGACTGACCGAAGACCAAAATAGCGCTTAGTAGAAAAAGCCAAACAAGATTTTTTTTTCGCATAATATTCTTTATATGATAGTTTATCTAAACAAACAGATCTATTACCTGATTCCTTAATTAAAACAAACTTAACCTATCTTAACATTTTATTTTAAAAACAATAACCAAATATACTTAAATAAAATTAAATTTTAACAAAAAAATACATATTAAATTCTTTTATAAATTCATCCTCCCTACTTTTAAGCAGTTTTACCCTCCAATAAAAAGAATCTTAGAGGAGTCTAATACTAAAGACTTCTTAAAAACTTAACCTAAAGGACCAACCAAATGCTTTCCAACACATTACATACTAAAAAACAATCACAATCAAAATTAGTTGCAAAAAAAAATCAAAATTAGTTGTTGAATCAAAAAATTAGTTTCTATCTTCGCAGCGCAATGAGAGCCAATAATTATTCATATAACCCATTTATGAACATCACTTCTAACAGTGATGCGGCTACTTATTTCTATAATGTTACAACTCTTTTTGTAACCACCTTTTCTTTGACAACTACATTGTCAACCACAACTACCACCACCCCGTAGTAGGGGGATTTTTTTACATATAGCCATATTATGTGGTCGTATACCTATACGCCTGCATTATTAATCTCTTACATACTGAATGTGAGCGGGTTACATCTTTTCTTATACTCATTTAACAAAAATCATCATGAAAGTTATAAAGTTTGGTGGCTCTTCGGTAGCCAATGCAAAAAATATAAAACGTTGTATAGACATTATTTTACAAATAGATAAGCCAGTAGTTGTAGTGGTTTCCGCACTAAAAGGGGTAACAGATTTATTACAAATAGCCAGTATAAAAGCTAGTAATAAGGATAATTCTTACCTACAAGACTTACAAAATATTACTCAAAAACACCTAGAAATAGTTAAAGAATTAATTCCCGTTAATCTTCAACCTAGTGTTATGAGTCACATCTTATGTGAGTTAAATAAACTAGAGGCTATTCTTCAAGGATGTTTTCTCTTGCAAGAGTTATCTCCTAGAATAGAAGATCTAGTTTTATCCTATGGGGAAAACCTAAGCGCTTACTTAATCAACCAAGTATTGGTTGGATTAGATAAAGATAGTATCTGTTTAGATAGTGGAGATTTAATCAAAACAGATGCAAAATACTCCAATGCTAAAGTAGATTTTGAGAAATCAAATGCACTTATTCTAAGATTTTTCTCCTCTCATTCCCATGCTATTTACTTAATGCCAGGTTTCTGCGCTAAATCTCATGAAAACCAGGTAACTACTTTAGGAAGAGGAGGTTCAGATTATACAGCAACTATCTTAGGTAGCGCTCTTATGGTAGAAAATGTAGAGATATACACAGATGTAAATGGTATTTATACTGCTAATCCGGCAATGGTAAAACAAGCCTCTATCTTACCACACATTAGCTTTGACCAAGCCATGGAGTTATCTCACTTTGGAGCCAAAGTCTTATACCCTAGCGCGTTAATACCTCTTTTACATAAGAATATTCCTTTACTGGTAAAAAACACATTTGACCCTTATGGTAAAGCAAGTATCGTTAGCCACGATAAGTCTTTAAATAGCAATGAAATAAGTGGGATTTCCAATATTGACAACTTAGCACTTTTGACTCTAGAGGGACCAGGAATGGTTGGAGTAGCTGGTATTTCCAAGCGCTTATTTGAGCAATTAAGTAAAGCAGATATCAACGTGATTTTTATCACTCAAGCCTCTTCAGAACACTCGATATGTTTTGCTATTTTACAAAAACATGCCCTAAAAGCTCAAGCTCTAATTAATGTAGAATTTGCTACAGAAATTAAAGAGAAAAAGGTAAAACCAGTACGCATAGAGAAAGACAAATCTATTGTTGCAATAGTAGGAAACCAAATTAAAGAAAACACAGGGGTAGCTGGTAGAATGTTTAGTGCTTTAGGGCGTAACAACATTAATATATGCGCTATTGCTCAAGGAGCTTCTCAAAATAATATTTCAGTGGTAATTGATCAAAAAGATGTCTTTCAATCTTTAAACATATTACATGAAGAATTCTTTGAGCAAGCTAGCGTGCAGCTGAATTTATTTGTGATGGGTGTTGGAAATGTAGGGCAGGACTTTATTGAACAAATTCTAAAACAGCAAAATTATTTATTAGAGAATTTCAAAATAAATGTTCGCATCATAGGTTTAGCAAACTCTAGGAAAATGGCTTTTAATGTAGATGGATTCAACATAGAAAACATCCAAAATCCATTTTCAGATGACCAAAAAATGGATCAGAACCTATTTATCGAGCGAATTAAATCCCTTAATCTTAGAAATAGTGTATTTGTCGATAATACAGCCAATCAAGAAGTTGCCCTTAGCTATCCGCAATTTTTAAAAAACAGCATTGCTATTGTTACATGTAACAAAATAGCTAACTCCTTAGATATGGCTTATTATAAAGAACTAAAAGCTCTGTCTAAAAAACACAATGCTCCTTTTTTATATGAAACAAACGTTGGCGCAGGATTACCTATTATAGATACTATTAAAAACCTGATTGCCTCTGGAGACAAAGTACTAAAAATTCAAGCAGTGTTAAGTGGAAGTTTGAACTTTATCTTCAATGAGTATAATGCAACAGAGTCTTTTGCCAAAGTAGTACAAAAGGCAAAAGATAACGGCTACACAGAGCCAAATCCATTTTTGGATTTAAGCGGAGTGGATATCCAAAGAAAAATAATGATTTTAATAAGGGAGGCCAATTATAGTATAGAACAACAGGATATAGCAATTGAAAGTTTTTTACCACAGAGTTGCTTACATACTAAAAGCGTAGAAGAATTCATGCAAGCTTTAGAACAAGAGGAGCCTTACTTTAAAGACCTCTACTTAAAAGCCCAGCAAAATAATGCACGTTTAAAAGTAGTGGCCACTTTTGAAGAGCAAAAAGCAGTAATAAAACTAGAACAAGTAACAATCCATGAACCTTATTACAATCTACAGGGGAAAGACAATATTATTCTATTGTCCACAAATAGGTATAACCCAGAGCCTTTAATTATAAAAGGTGCTGGAGCAGGAAAAGAAGTAACTGCATCAGGATTGTTTGCAGATGTAATAAGAATTGGAAATAAATTAGTGTAGAGATGGAACAAATAAAAATATTATGCCCCGCAACTGTGGCCAATTTATCGTGTGGTTTTGATGTATTAGGAACATGTTTGGATAATGTTGCAGATGTAATGCACGTGAAAAAAATTGCAGAGAAAAAAGTGGTTATTAAAGAGATTATTGGGGCTAACTTACCTCTTGATCCTCAAAGTAATGTAGCATCAGTGGCAGCAATAGCTTTAATGGAACATTTACAACCTGATTTTGGAATAGAGATTACAATAGAGAAAAACATAAAGCCAGGTAGTGGTATTGGCTCAAGCGCTGCTTCAGCCGCCGGAGCGGTCTATGCTTTAAATGCTCTATGTGGTTATCCTTTAGAAAAACAAGACTTAATTGCCTTTGCTATGAAGGGAGAGGCTTTAGCAAGTGGAGCTGAACATGCCGATAATGTATCTCCGGCTTTACTTGGAAATTTTACTTTAATCCAAAGTTATGACCCTCTAAAAGTAATAAGTATCCCTAGCCCAGAGGATTTATTCCTTGTGGTATTACACCCTTTGATAGAACTAAAAACAAAGGACTCCAGAGCTGTTATACATCAGCAAGTTTCTTTGAAAAAAGCAACTATACAGTGTGGTAATCTAGCGGGGTTTGTAGCAGGATTATACACAAAGGATTACGAGTTAATAAAAAGCTCATTAAAAGATGAATTTGTGGAGCACAAACGCTCTATGCTTATCCCTTTTTATGACTTAATTAAAGAAAAAGCCCTTGAAAACGGCGCTTTAGGAGCAGGTATATCTGGAGCAGGTCCATCTATATATGCCCTGTGTAAGTCACAAGAAACAGCCCAAAAAGTAGCCGAGTCCATGCAAAACATTGCCCGTGAAAAACAACTAGATTTTAATTTACACCTCTCCCCTATTAACCAACAAGGAATAAAAGAATTACCATGAAATACTATAGCCTAAACAATCCAGATATTCAAGCAAGCTTTAAAGAGGCAGCCCTTTTGGGACTTGCTAAAGATAAAGGACTTTTCTTTCCACAAAGCATACCTTCTTTGGATAAAGACTTTATTGATAATATTGATAAATACTCCAATGAGCAGATAGCCTTAAAGGTAATACAACCTTTTGTAGGAAAAGACATTGACAAAGATACCCTTGAGCAAATCGTCGCACAAACATTAAGCTTTCCATTGCCTGTAAAACCAGTGGATCCAAAGTGTCATACACTAGAGTTATTTCATGGTCCTACCCTAGCCTTTAAAGATGTTGGCGCTGGATTTATGTCTAGATGTTTAAAGCATTTTGTGAAAGACTCCAAGGGGAAAATACGCGTTTTAGTGGCCACTTCAGGAGATACAGGTGGAGCAATTGCTCATGGGTTCTATAAACAAAAAGGTGTAGAGGTAATTATTTTATACCCAAAAGCAAAAGTAAGTGACTTACAAGAAAAACAATTGACAACACTAGGGCATAATATTACAGCCCTAGAGGTAGACGGAGATTTTGATTTATGTCAGGCTATGGTTAAAAAGGCTTTTTTAGATCCTGAGTTTCAGGATCTAAATTTAACTTCAGCTAACTCTATTAATATATCTAGATGGCTTAGTCAAATGTTTTATTACTTTATTATGTATAAGGAGTTAAAACAGGTAAACAAACCCTTAGTGGTTAGTGTTCCTAGTGGAAATTTCGGAAATATATGCGCTGGGTTATTAGCTAAAAAAATGGGCTTACCTATAGATCACTTTGTAGCTAGCACAAATGCCAATAACACAATTACTCGTTATTTAGAACATGGGCAGTATAAACCTAACCCTACACAGCCAACTATTTCCAATGCCATGGATGTTAGTGACCCAAGTAACTGGGTTAGAGTAATGGAATTATTTGAAAAACAAGACATAGAGGTGAAAAACTCTGTAAGTGCTTATAGTTTTAGTGACCTACAAACAAAACAAAAGATAAAAGAACACTATCAAAAAACAGGTCAAATAATAGACCCCCATTCTGCTGTTGCTTTTTTAGGTCTAGAAAAGTTTCAAGAATCTAATAAAAACTATCATGGAGTCTTTTTACAAACAGCACATCCAATTAAGTTTGACAATGTAATTAATGAATGTTTAAACTTAGAGGTAGAAATGCCCCTAGAGCTTCAGAAATTATACGAAAACCCAAAAATTGCCACACCAATTAGCAATTACCAAGATTTAAAGGATATCTTATTAAAATAGAAAAGGTGGTATAACACATGCATAACAAAACCCTATTAGGAAAAATTGTCCCTAGTAGGGTTTTGTTTTATAGGTCTACGTTAGTTTAGTATTAATAGGCAAATAAAAAGAAACTCTTGTGTCCATAACTTAGAAAAAACAAGCTATATTAGTAGTAGTTTATTCAAAATACACTTCTTAAGTAGAACTTAAAAAACATCCCTTAGCTTGTTTGTTGCCTATACTAAGTTGTGTAATATATAAGAACCTACCTATATCTAATGGAGCAAAGCAACAATCCCTATTTATTTACTTACCACTTAATAAAGCTACCCTTTTTGGGGGCTTTAAAAAATGTCTTTTTTCCATTAAACAAATCAAAAATAGATGGACTAATTCATTCACAAACTATGACTGCTATGCAGCTAGGATCCAGTATATTTTCTGCAACAAGATTATTTTCAACAAATCTTGTCGTGTTTGCCCAATGGCAAGATGAAACTTCGTTCACTAACTTCCTACAATCTCATGCATTTGGTAAAAAACTATCCGAATCTTGGTATATAAAACTAAAATTTATTAGACAATGGGGTGCAATTTCAAACTTTGTTATTCCACAAACAACTATGGAAACAACTACGGATAATCAACCTGTGGTTGCCATTACTCTAGCTAGGATGAAATATAGAGAAATACCTAGATTTTTGCGTTGGGGCAGACCTGTAGAAAAACTAGTACGTGATCATTATGCTACTACTTTGTCTTTAGCATCTATACGTTATCCTAACCTAATCTCCACTTTTTCGATCTGGAATTCACAAAAAGAAATGTTACAAATGGTTCATGGACATTCCAAAGTAGATAAACCTAAAGACCATGCAAAGGCAATGAAAGAGAGAGATCGAAAAGATTTCCATTTTGAATTTACTACGCTTCGATTTTTACCTATTTCAGAACACGGGGTATGGAAAGATAAAAAAGATTACCTACCCAAGATAACAATCTAATTATGAATTTAGCCTACCGCTTACAAAACCTCCAAGATTTACTTACACAACAATGGGTTATTTCCACTGGTCGTAGATACAATGCATTACAAGACAACTGGCTAAATGGTCCTTTTGGAGAATTAAATGGCATAGGGGAAGAATTTATCCACCAATTAGCAAAGAAAGAACAATTATCCATTAATAGAAATGTAACCTCCTTAGGTCTGTTTAGCACAATTAAGCAATTGAACTTAAAGCAAGAACAGTTAGAAAATTTATCTAAAAAAGTAATTGATTTTTATGAACAAACCTCCAAATTTGATATTTCATTAGAAGTTAAATGGAATCCTTTTTTTAGATTTTTCGGTTTAATAGTTAATCGCCTTTTCAGTAAAAGAATTGATCAACTTAATATTCCATTACAAAATAATGATCAAGAAAAACTAAGTAGCGAAATCATTCAATTAATAGACTTAAAAACCAAAGAAATTAAATATACTATTTGGCTAAGAAAAAATGTAAATAGTGGCCAAGTTATTTATTCCGGAATCTATACAACTTGCATATTGCCTAGCAAAAAGACCTGTGTCAAAGCAGTATTTCCCCTACCAATGGGAAATGCAACTGTACTTCTTAAACCAAGTGTAGGACAAAATAAAGAGTTAATCTTAGACTGTTCAGGTAAAAGATATGGTGATCCTGGGTTTTACTTCCTAGTAAAGGATTCTAGAAATAATAATTGGGCAAATTTTGTACGCTCCTTTACAGACACTTTAATAATCCAAGAAAAATATGACAGCCTATTAGCAAAACAATCCCTTAGACTCTGGAGTGTAAAAGTGGTTAACTTAACTTATATAATAAACCCAAAACAGTAAACAAGCCTTACTCCTATTAAAACAAAATTCTATTGGAGTTTTAAAACATAGCGCGAATATCTACTAAAACACATGCAGAATTATAGTTATTAAGGCTCTTTACTATATGCTTATCTGCAGAAAATTTGTCTGTAGCTACCTTTAAAACGGTACAGTAGGTAAATACTAAAAAATAATTAGTAAAAATACGCACCATTAATAAACACATACTAAAGCACTTATAAAAAAGACGTAGATAATTATTTATTTTTACACTCAAAACCTTGCAAAGCCCAGTATTTGCTACTATATTTGCACTCAGTTAGACCAAAGGAATAACCTTGGAGAAATGGCAGAGTGGTCGATTGCGGTAGTCTTGAAAACTATTGACTGTAACAGGTCCGGGGGTTCGAATCCCTCTTTCTCCGCAATATAAACTGATACTTAATCAGTTAAAGCACTAAAACCCAATTTTACACCCAAAAATGTAAAATTGGGTTTTTTTATATCTTTTGCTTAGGTAAATCAATGTAATTACATCTAAACAAACAGCTAATAAATAATCGAAATTCTCTCTGAAATTTTTTAAAATAGTTGGTAGTGGAAATTTGCTTACTATCTTTACTTTAGAAATTTCTATAGACTAGTTTTTCCACAAAGTACAATTTGTAGAAACTATAAAAGTATTCAAGATTAGCATAGTGATGAAACTGAATTCGCAACATTATCGTTACAAGAAAAACAAAGAAAATCCCCTTACTACTTTTGAGCAATAAATAGGCGAAGGCGTATTTATAGTTTGATTTGAATTTGTAATAGTATTTTCTTAATCCATTTTTTAAAATCGAATATTAGTGTTTATTGTTGGTGAGTATATCCTTGTAAAGATCATCCTAATCTCTTACTGCTCTTTCCTTTTTAATTCCCGAAGCTGTCGTTTAACTTCGCAGATATCTTCGTTAACTTTCTTTAGATGGAAATAAATAGAGACAGGTATAAGAATAGCAAAGATCGCAAAATAGAATATCACTTCATCTTCATAAGTCCTCCCTGATGGACTTCCACTTCTTTTAGGTATAAAAGGAAATAGAAACGGAGACACTATTCCAGCCACAATTGCAGTTATAACCTTGTATCTTTGCCTAGGAAGTTTTTTTAAACGCTCTTCGAGCTCTTTTTGCTTTGAATATTCTACTTTTCTATCTACCATTTTTTAATTATATGATGTATTCTTTCTATCCTAATAAATAGCTTAACCGTTTGTTGATTATTCTATTAAATAAGCAAAGAAAGCCGTCTATTAAGCTGTTAAACAACTGCTAATTTACCTAAATAAAAATCAAAAAAAACTAACTCTACACTTATTCTATGTAAAACTGGTTATTTGTAATTTTACTAATTAACGTATTTAAATGACCTGCCTTTTATTTTTTCAATGTAATCTTCAAACTTTGAATAGTGGTTGGGAGATTCTTCAATTTGCTCATAAAGAAAAGAGTTGTCTTCTTTAGGATAGATGATGATTGTTTCGCCAAAACGCAAATCAAATAATTTCATACTAAAAAACAAACTCGAGAATCCATCAGGTGTGGCTTGAAAAACCCATGGATAATTTTGTTGTGTTAATTCAACGTTTCCTTCAGCTGTGAGGTATGGATAATTTCGTGAACTCACAAAAGTATTGAGTTTAGCTTTGTTGTCATTGGTCAAAACAATAAGTGTGAGTTTCGTATTAACCGTGTTGCTAAAGTAGGATTTATGTTCTCCAATTTGAATCCCTTTTAAAATAGAAGAACCTTTTTGAATAGTAAAAGGATTTGAATAAACGGTATAATTGTAGTCAGCAACCGGAAAAGGGTAATTATTCAGCGGGTATTTTCCAAAGAAATCCGAATCTTCATTATAATTTTCGATATCTTGTTTAAAAAGGGATTGATCCCATGTAGTACTATCTAGATTTACAGCGGCTCGCTTTTTTAATTTATTAAGTATTTTTGTATTTTCTATAAGTGTGTTAGTATCGGACTTATTCTCATTAGTACAGGAATAAGCGAAAAATCCGATAATGATTATTAAAACTATATGTTTCTTCATTTGTAATGTTTTTGCCTTGTCAGTAACGTTTAGGGGGCTGGCGTAGGAATGTAAAATTGAAGATAGAAATTTCAATTTTACCTAAACGCACATTAGCCTCATGTCACAACTAATTTACTTAAATAAAAGACATAAAAATCCAACCCTACATTATTAGATGTAAAATTGTTTGTTTGTTAAATCATGTTTATTGGCTTAAGCCATACCTCGACTATTAATTTTTTTCAGTTAAAGAATTTAATCAAGATAACTAAAACAGGTCCTAAAAAAGAACTTCGAGGTTCAACTAACCCATGCATGGAGAAAAAAAACAACTATGCCTAACATAGATTTGGTGCAAAACTATTTAAGTCCAAAATTTGGAGTTAATAAGTTTTATTCCATAAAAGCCAGTTCTATTAACTTTTTTCTTAAATTTATTCGGTTAATTGCTTTTGCTAACTGTTCCGCTAAATGGAGACTATTGGCTTCCATTCACCACTCCTTTACAAATCAAAGGCAGGTTAGCAGAAATACTATGACCAATAACTTATAAAAAAAATCAGATGGGAATCTTTTCAAAATTTTTCGGAATAGCAAAAACTTCAAAAAGTGAAACTACTTTGAATGATAAATCAACTCCTGTAGAAAGCAAAATCAATGTTGAGTTTTACCAAAAACTAATTGACACTATTGTAACTTCAGAATCTTTAAAAAACGAATTAAAGATCAAAATTCAACAAGCATTTAAAAATCCAAAATCATTTTATGATGAGGATGACGAATTTATTTTATCTGAACGTGGACTTACCTTCTGTGAAGATGATTCATTAACTCCAAAATTTGTTTTAGTAGACACATTAAAAGACAATGATCAGATGGCAGAAGTGGATTGGAAAGAAGATGAGCATGAAATTCGCTTCGTTTTAAATAAAATAATAAAAGCTAAAGGCTATAACTTTAAACTTTCAGAAGATTTAAGTTACCAGAATAATCAAACTTTTGAAATCATTGAACTAATAAATGAAAAAGAATTAAAGCCAATAGGTTTCTCTTTAGAAATTCTCGATATTGATTCTGACAGTTATGTTTTTACAGTAATTCCTTCTGAAAATCAAAAAGAAGTACAATGGATGTTTGATACGCTAAAATAGAAGTCAACTATATAGCCTTTTTTCCTAAGTTTATGCAATAATAGTCTTTTGTTTAAAAGAAAAACATTTGACTATTCATTTCCATTGCTCCATTAAGCCAAGAAACCCTTACTATGAAAACATACTTATCCATAATTTTTATTTTACTATTCTCTATTTCATTTGGACAAGGCAAGGCTGAATCCGGTGTAGCCTTAAGAGAGCAAGGAGAATATGACCAGGCTATTAGCTATTATCTAAAACAAAAGGAAAATGGATTCTGGGACTGGGGAAATAAGTATAATTATGCTAAAGTTCTTGCCTTAGCACAACAAGTAGATAGTTGTTTTTCCTATTTAGATCAAAATATAAATGAGCAAATTTCAGTTCAAACTCTAACCGATGTAGAATTTATTAGAATTAAAGAAGATAAAAGATGGGCTGTATATGAACAAAGCGTAATTAATAAACATCTTGCTTGTAAGGAGGTAAGGTCAAGTGCACAGATCTATAGAATGATAGCCCTATATAGAAAAGATGACAGTAATATTAAACTACTCTTTGACTTTATCAACAACAATGGATGGCCAAAAATAAGTCAAGTAGGCTCTGCATCTACCTCTATCCTAGCTATCTTAGAAGAAAACGAAGTGTTTTTAAAAGAATCTAAGAAACATCTAAAAAAATTAAAACAACTATGTATAGAAGGTGAAGTTAATTGCCAGTATTTTGCCCAAATATATGATTTGATACAAAAACAAGACAACAAACCACAAAAGTATGGGACAATCTTTGATATAGATTACAATAACAACAATAAAAGAATCTATTACAAATTTAGTAATGAAAAAAATGTCAATAAATCAAGATCTGAAATAGGACTAGAAAAGTTGAAATATTACAATGGTTAACACAGAGGCAACTTAACTTATAAGCCTTTCTGCTGATGTCTTTTAAATGATTAAGAAATCAGCAAAATAGTTTTCAGATTTAAACAGTATCGAATAAGTACTCGAAAATAGACTCTAATAAAATATATTCTAAATAGTAAGAACTAAGATATTCAAGCAGTAATTGAAAGGTTACTGCTTTTCTTGTATATAACTCAAAGCTAAAAGCAATAAACCCTAAATATAAAACAGAAAATAGTCTAAACAATCAGCTAGATTCTTTGAAGTTCTCTATAGATAATAAGTAATTGCTTACCCAAAAACTCCTTTTTTAGCCTACCTTTTGCTAAATACCTGTATAGTCTTTTTTAAGTTATATTTTTATTCAAACCAAGACTTCTACAAGGGTTTCCAATTTCAAAAATAGGTATTAACATCTATAAAATTCCATTTACACAACATAACTATGAGTGATATATTTTAATATTAGCATAGTATTAACTATTTTAGAGTCTTATTAATCAAATAAAATCTATTTAAACAAACAACAAAATACGTATGGAAGATTTGATGTCTAAGATCCTTTTTAATGATCTTATACCAATTATAGCAATAATGCTTATAGGATATGTCAGTGGTAAGAAAAATGTGTTTCAACAAGGACAATCCCAAGTTTTTAATAAACTAGTTTTAAATTATGCCTTACCAGCTGCACTATTTGTTTCGATAGTACGCGCTGATAGAGAAATGTTATTTCAAAATGCTACTTTAAGTATTATATCTCTTGTAGGTTTAGTAGCTCTATTTATGGTATCTTACTACACTATACAATGGTTTTTCAAACGCACTAAAGCACAGGGTGCAGTATGTGGTCTTGTAGCTGGGTCACCTACAATTGGTTTTCTTGGCTATGCTGTTCTTGATCCAATCTATGGTACAGGCATCGAAACAGGTTTAGTAATTGCTATAATTGCCATTGTAGCCAATGCGGTTATTATTCCACTTGGGTTATACCTTTTGAATTCAGCTAATGGTTCTAGTTCAAATCAAGGTAGTGATCACTCAAGTGCACTGATTGCATCTTTAAAACAACCTGTTGTATGGGCTCCTATGCTTGCTGTTTTGTTTGTCCTTATTGGAATCAAAGTACCTTCACAGATAGATCCAACTTTCCAATTACTTGCTCAAGCAAACTCCAGTGTTGCAGTTTTTGCCTCAGGACTTACCTTGGCCGCTTACCAATTTGAACTTAATTGGGAAACTGCTTATAATACGGTGTTTAAACTAATTATAATGCCTGGTATTTTCTTAATTGTAGGATTAGCATGCAAACTAGATAGCACGGTTTTACAAATGCTAGTTTTAGGAGTAGCTTTACCACCAGCATTCTCTGGTGTTATCATTTCAGGAAAATATAATGTTTATACTAGAGAGGCTACATCTGCCCTAGCTGTTAGTGTGGTTGGTTTTATCATAGCTGCTCCGGCTTGGATATATATTACAAAAACACTGAGTAGTTAAGTTAAAAAGTTAAAAGCTACCTCCGATTATATAAACAAAGGCATAACGATGCATATGGCAATAATCTAAACAAAATGACCTCCGTAGTACTACAGAGGTCATTTTGTTTAATACTCTTTCTCATTGGAGTGTTTCTATATTTACGTACTTGGAATACTTCTGTTAGAATATTTCTTTAATAAATAGATATTTTCCTCAATTAAATTTATCATTTCACCGATAAAGAAAAAGAAGCAAAGTCTTCGAGCCTTCTAAATCTTATAAACTTAGCAAATATTTGCTTTGAATACGGAATTTATAAACATCAATTTTAAACCGTAACTACCTCGTATATCGAGCACTAATTTTACTTTTAGCAAATAAAAAGCATGTTACAAAACACATATAAACATTTTTACCACTATATTTGTAACAAATAAAACTAGAAATTATGGACGCAACTATCGGAAAGAACATTAAATTACTTAGAGATAGAATTGGCATATCTCAAGATGATTTAGCTAAATATCTAGGTTTATCTAATAAAATGAAAATATCTAGATATGAGAATGGTACAGCCACGGTACCAACAAATCAGATGACTAAATTAGCAAATTTATTCGGGGTTGATGAGTATGACTTTTATGAAGAGGATGAAAATAATATTAAACTAAATGTTGCATTTGCTTTTAAAGCTAAGGAATTAGATGCAACAGACATAGAAACAATCGCTTCTTTTAAAAAACTTGCGATGAATTATTTGAAAATGAAAAAAGCTATAATAGATGAATAATTTTATTCTTGAGAACAAAGCCAATGAGTTTAGAGTTAGGAATGGAATCGGAGCAAATGATCCTATTCGCCTTAAGAGCTTATTAAGCAATTTGAATCTAATTACCGTATATAAGCCTTTAAGTAACGAATTTTCAGGAATGGCTTTAAAAATCAACAATGCTGACTCTGTAGAAAGATTTATACTCATCAACAGTAATCATTCCTTGGGAAAACAGCATTTTACAATTTGCCACGAACTTTATCATTTATATGAACAGCAAGAATTCAATTATATGGTATGTAGAACTGGTCTTTTTGATAAAAAAGACAAAGAAGAGTTTTATGCTGATTATTTTGCTGCAGTATTACTTTTACCTGAAAGTGGGATAAAGTCTTTGATACCAGAAGTAGAATTAGCTAAAGATAAAATTACAATTAAAACAATTTTAAAGCTTGAGCATTACTATTCTTGCTCGAGAGCGGCTTTATTATATAGATTACAAGATCTTATGTTGATAAGTAAATCATACGCTGAAAACTTTAAGTCATCTGTAAAGTTAAATGCTATAAGACATGGTTACAATACAGAGTTGTACTCAGCAGGTAATCAAGACCTAGTTATTGGTAATTATGGAGAACTTGCCTTTGAATTATACGACAAGCAAAAGATATCTGAGTCGCATTATTTTAGTCTGTTGAGTGACCTAGGTTTAACAACTCAAGAACTTCAAATTATCATGGATGGTGAAGAAAAAGAATAAAATTATACTAGTTGATGCAGACGTTATTTCGCATTTTATTAAAGCCGATGAAATATATTCTATTAATAGTATTTTTAATAACCAATTAAAAATACTTGACAAAGTTTATAATGAATTGAAAAATAATGTTTCTTGGAAACAACAAATCGATATTTTACTTTCTCAGAAAGTAATACAGGTAATACCTTTCCCTGAGAATAATATAGAAATAAAAAAGGAGTACTTTCGAATAAAATAACAACTCAGAAAAGGAGATGGAGAAAGTGCATGCCTGTCATTTGTAAGATATACAAGCGATATAATAGCTAGCTCTAATTTAGTCGACATCAAACAATATTGTGAAGAATTTGAAATTACCTATTTAACAACAATGGACTTTTTATGCTATGCATTAAAGAAAGGCATTTTCACTAAAGAAAGGTGTAATGATTTTATAGAAAAAGTTTTGACTAAAAAGTCTAGATTACCAGTAAGAGATATTTCCGATTATACTTGTAGAGATATTGATATCTAAAAAGTAAATATTTTCTTTACTCATCCACAAAAAACAATCATTAATACATAATATAATCAAGATAAAAGAAATCTACTTGATATTTTACCTAGAATAGTATGTATTGGAATATAAATAATGTGTTTTTAGAAACAAGTTAACTAATAACGTCAAACATTTGCTGACAAATACTCTTAGCCACCTCCCTTTTCTGGTATAATTCATGTCCTTGGTTTACATATAGCTTATATATGATACTCATTTGCTTGAACCAAGCATCGGAAGGTCTAAACTTATCTTCTTGTCCAAAAAACACCTGGATTTCTCCTTTGGGTTTCTGTGTTTCATACCTCAACCTTGTAGAAGATATTGCAAACAAATAATTGACTTTTAAGCCGGATAAACATGCTTTCCACGCAATATATCCACCAATACTAAAGCCTATGATAGCAAAAGCTTCCTTTTCTAATTCTAGTAGGTTTTTGACAGCTTTATCAATACCATTATTTATAAATTCTAGGTGAATATCCTCTTGGTTATCTTTACCTACAGAAACTCCTCCCAATTGTTGACAATCATAATATTGTAGATCAAAACACTGACCCAATATGGTGGTATAATAAGCCATCCAACATGATTTCTCCTTACCCCAAATATCAGAGAGTATAATTATTTTTTTCATAACCTTATTTTGTAAACCTCCTCAAGCTATTTGTTTTTAATTCCAAATGCAAAAAGGCTAACCTTGTAGCTTATTTTCTAAGTAAATGTAGGGTGAAAAGCCAATGATAATTGCACTATAAACAATACCTTTGCACCTGTTTTAAAAATCAACTATGTCCATCCGCAAAAATAAGATGTTTCGCCGAACTAGGTATCTACTTTATAAAGAAACTCTTGTAGATTTCAACGAACACCTATGGGCCTTTATAGGCTCCTTCATTGGTTTAGGTATTATAAGTTATATACACTTTGAGCTATTCTCCAAACAAGACTTTACTCTTTTAATTGGTTCTTTTGGAGCTACTTGTGTATTAGTTTATGGTGCTATAGGTAGCCCTTTAGCCCAACCCAAAAACTTATTTTTAGGCCATATTATTTCTGCTATTGTTGGAGTAACTATCTATAAACTTTTAGCAGATCACCTTTGGGTAGCTGCACCTTTAGCCGTTTCCTTATCCATAATTGCCATGCAAATGGCTAAATCATTACATCCCCCTGGAGGAGCTACTGCATTAATTGCTGTAACAGGAGGAGATAGTATTACTTCTTTAGGCTATGAATATGTGATTTCTCCTGTTCTTAGTGGAGTTACTATCCTCTTTATTGTGGCACTTATATTTAATAACATACCACACAAAAGACAGTATCCTGTCAAATCTTTTAAACGCTTACATAAAATATATAAGAGAAAGCATTTACCCACTAAGAGTAAAGTATAAAGCCGTAATACTATCTCTTTGACTGTTTTTTTATTTAGTAGTGTCTTTTAAAAAGATAGTTTCCCCTTCTTTAATGGTTTGTACTACTTTAATGTCTTTAATATCTTGGCTATTCACTTTTAATGGATTTTGATCTAGAATCACAAAATCAGCTAATTTTCCAGTACTTAAAGAACCTTTTGTGTCCTCTTCAAAAAATTCATAAGCAGCATTTTGTGTAATAGCTTGTATAGCCTGGTAAGGTGTAATTCTTTGATCTGGTCCAATTACAACTCCTGAGCGCGATTCTCTATTTACAGCTGTCCAAATAGTAAAAAGAGGATCAATAGGTGTTACTGTAGCATCGGAGTGATTGGTAGGTTTTAATCCTAAGTTAATAGCGCTAGCCATTGGGCTTAGGAAAAAAGCTCTTTCACGGCCTAAGTTCTCTAGGTGAACATCTCCCCAAAAATAAGCGTGATTAGTAAAAAAGGAAGGCTGCATATTATACTCTTTAAGAGCTACTAATTGATCAGGTCGCACAAACTGAGAGTGAATAACAATAGTTCTTCTATCCTTATCTAAAGGTTCACCAAGCTTTTCACTAGCATACTGGTGAGCATCTAAAATCATATCAATAGTAGCATCTCCATTACCGTGAATAAAGAGTTGATTATCCTTTGCATATGCAGTTAGGAATATATCCCTTAACTCTTGGGTATTTAAACTAGGAAGTCCTCTACAATCATGACTACATCCTGGAACTTCCGTTAAGAAAGGTTTAGTAAAATAAGCAGTTTTCCCCTGTGGAGATCCATCTGCAACGACCTTAGTTCCTTGTACTTTAAAGTGATTTTCATAGGTTTTGAAATTCAAAGTAGGATCACTAAGGTTTTGCTCTAAATCATTACTTCCCCCTAAAGCTATTAGATCAATCTTTAACTTGCCTGCATCTGCTTGAGATTGAAAAAAATCAATACTACTGCGATCACTCATTCCATCTTGAGCCGTTGTAATACCATTGGATGCATAATATAATTGTGTAGCATCAAAATACTTAGGCTTTTCTTTGGCTAAAATCTCTAACATATTACCAACAAAAGGATACATGGCTGTCTCTTGCACTAGACCATCTGGCTCATTTGAGTTAGGCATACGTTGAATATTACCTCCTGGTGGATTAGGAGTGTCAGCCGTTACATTCATAAGCTCTAAGGCCATAGAATTGGCTACTCCCATATGTCCACTAATATGTTGTAAATAAACAGGGTTATTAGGTAATACACTATCTATTTGCTCTTTGGTTGGATGGGTCTTTTCTTTTAACTGTCCATCGTCATAGCCCCAAGCAAAAATCCACTCATTATCGGGTATATTATTTTCTACTTTATAGGCTTTAATCCTAGTTAGGATATCATCTATATCAGTCACATCACCAACAGGAGCAGGACTTAAGTCCACTTGTCCCATGGTGTTGGAAACCATCCCAAAATGGCTGTGAGGATCAATAAACCCAGGCAATAATGTTTTACCCTGTAAATCCACTTGTGTGGCATTAGAGTAATTCTCAAAGGCCTCTTCTTTGCTACCTACAAAGACAATCTTTCCATCTTTTTCTACTATAGCCTCGGCGTAAATAGGACTAGAAGACTCCATGGTAAGAATATCTCCATTAAAATAGACCTTAGCACTTTGCTGTTCTTTTACTCCTTGATCAGCTAGGGTAGCTCCATCTTTACAACTATAAAACAATACCAGTACCAAGGCGCTATATAATATCTTTTTCATTTAATTGTTTTTTTATATTTTATCTACTTTTATTCGATTATAACTTCTTCTACTTTTTGTAATTTATTCCAAGGTCTGCTGGCCTCCTCCATTTACAAAAATAGTTTGTCCACTTACCCACTGGGAAATAGGACTGGCAAAATACAGCATTGCCCCTGCAATGTCCTCTGGGGTACCTAAGCGTTTAATTGGGGTGTGCTTTAACATAGAGGCTTCTATCTCTGGAGTAAGTACACTTTCTAAAGCGGCTGTTCTTGTGGCACCTGGACCAACTGCATTTATCCGTACTATTGGACCAAAATCATAGGCTAGATTTGCTACCATGTGGTTTACAGCTGCTTTAGATCCAGCATAACCACTCATATTAGGACTTTTATTTATACTTGCCATTGAGGTGGTAAATACAATAGAGCCATAACCTGCCTTATTCATATGAGGAACAACCAATTGACACAATCTCCATCCACTAAAAACATTTAACTGATAATCTCTTTTAATGTCCTCTACAGAGATCTTAAAAGGATTTTCACGTCCTCCTCCTCCCCCTCCAGCATTATTAATTAAGATGTGAATACTACCTAATTCATCTAGGGTTGTTATTACTAGATTCTCTAGGTCCTTATCTTGTAAAACATCACAATGAACAGCTATAGCTTTTACTCCTATCTTTTGTATTTCAAGGGCAGTCTCTTTTGCCTTTTCAATATCGTAATCACCTATACAAATAGCTGCTCCATACTGGGCTAACAAAAGAGCGGTTGCTTTTCCTATTCCACTTGCACCACCAGTTACTATGGCCACTTTTCCTGTTAAATCAAATAATTTGTTGGTTTGCATATCTTGAATTATAATGTTTATTTAAAGGTAGTGCTTTTTAATAATAAATTCCATTTTCCAAACAATTTCCAAATATTTAGTAACGATAAATCATATTTTAAGGGCTAATTTACTAATGAGCATTACAATCTTAAGTAAAAAAAGATATAATACATATTCTATGCTATATACCTGTTTTCAGCCATTTTTGGGTTCATTTTTGGTAAAAAAAAAATATCATCGTACTATTGTAATGCAGTTTCCACACAATGAACAGGTAGAAACAGCATTTATTTTGAAGTATTAATTGAATTGAAAATCAAAATAGGTGGATTTTATAAGGCGTAATTAAATTGGTTTAGAAAGGCCTTTGAGGTAAATAATTATTTTTTATAAAATAAATCGCTGTTAGAAAAGACCTATATATATCTATAGGTCTTTTATTTTTATGGCTTTAGAAAATAATAAAAGGCAGCAATCCCTTATGGAGATTCCTACCTTTTTAATAATTTATTTTACTTATTATAAATGCGATTAGACATAGTGTCTAGTAATGCACGTTTTAATTATTTACTTTTTAACCGGTAAGCTTCTAGTAAGCCATCCGCTTCTACTAGCTGTAGCAATAGCATAAGGAGTTATCCAAAATAAAGTAAATGTATAGAAGATACTATAGGTATAGGCCCATAGAGAGTTTTTAATGTTGTACTTTCTAGCATAGAATAAAACTTGAATACTAGAGAATACAAGAATACCTACCAAAGCAGTTGTAATAGATCGCACTGGGAAAGCTATTAAGAAATAAAGCATAGAGATACATAAAGGATAAGCCAAAATTACTTTAAGCCACTGGTTTAAAAGTAAAACCCTTGCTCCTATTTTACTGCTTTGTCTAAAATTAGAAAAGGCAAACTTACTCATCATGATATTTTCTCTAACATTACTTCTCTCCCAACGAATAAACATCTTATAAAGTCCTTTATATTGCTTAGGCGTATTGGTAAGAACATATGCATTCTTTTGAAATAGAACATGATAACCTTGCTTTAATATAAAATTAGTCATTGATCTATCTTCTCCAATATCCGAGGCCACTCCCATAAAGGTTTGGTTTATCCACTGCTCTAAAATAGGTAAGACTGCCTTCTTTTTGTAAGCCGCTAAGGCCCCTGGGGTACATAAAACCGTTTTTATAGCACTTTGGGCAGAGCGAACAAACTCGAAACTAAACACAAAACTAACATTAAGCATTTTTGGAATAATCCCCTCTTTGGTGTTTAATACCAAAACATTACCCGCCACAGCTCCACATAAAGGATCTACAGAGAATGGACTCACTAATTGTCTAAGGGTATCCCCTTGTACAATAGAATCACTATCTACTGTTACATATACTTCTCCTTTACCCATTTTAAAACCTCTGTAAAGTGCATGGCGTTTACCCATATTTTTAGGTTGTTGGAATATTTTTACGCTTTGTCCTAACTCCTTTGCTGCTTTTTGCATCCATTGCCAAGTATCGTCCTTACTTCCATCATCAAAGGATAAAATTTCCAATTTATCTTTAGGGTAATCACTTTGTGCTAAACTATGTAAGGTATCATATACTAAGCGCCCTTCATTATAAGCGGGAACTATAACCGTACAATAAGGTAGATCTTCATCCAAGGCCATATCAATAGGCTTATATCTTAAGTAGTTGTAAAACAAATACAATAAAAACAATACCTCTATAGACAATAGTATTCCACTTATAATCACTAGAATTTCTGTAAAACCTCCAAAGCTTGGTGTCTCTTGAAAATAAGAGGAATTGGAGAAATTATATACAAAAAAAGCGCTGGAAAATAATAGAGCCAAACTACAAAAAAGTACTAAGTAGTCTTTTTTGCCCATGGTTTGGTTATTAAAATTAAATTTTGAAAAATCTTTTGCTTGCATAACTCTATAATTAAAATTAATTCTATCCAAGCCCTGAATTGTTCTCTAGGGGTATCGAGTTGTTAATTTAACTTTTTAACACCAAGACTTGTATAGTATAGAAAACAACATATATGCCAATGACCCACTAAGTGTAAACCAGGCTTATAGATCTAATAAAGTTTCTCATTATGGGGTTTCTCGCTACATAGGTCAACCCTTATGGTGGCAAACTTTCCCTTATTTAACTAATTGATAACAAATGGTTTAAATGTTAAATTTTAACATAAAAAGATTTTAACCTGACTTTATTTGCTTGTTTTACTCCTATTTTTAAGCAAACACCTACTACCCTCTTATGGCCCAGATTATCTTTTCTTTGTTTAAACAGATACTAAAAGAAAACCTTGGTTAGTAATTACCCCCGCAAAGGGCCCTAATGTTATTTTACTTTATTATTTTTGTCAAAAACACTACAACATGATAATCATAGATTCCTTTTCTAATGACGCTTATTTTAATATAGCCTTAGAAGAATACTTATTATATAAATACCCAAAGAAGGATATTTTCCTTTTGTATATTAATGCTCCTTCTATTATAGTGGGTAAGTTTCAAAATACCTTAGCTGAAATCAATCTAGAGTATATAGAACAAAATAACATAAAGGTAGTAAGACGTATGAGTGGCGGTGGAGCTGTGTACCACGATTTAGGAAATTTAAATTTTTCCTTCCACAGTGAGCTTAACCAAAGTGAATTCATGGACTTCTCCAAGTTTACCAAGCCTGTATTAAATGTATTACAAGGCAAAGGAGTACCAGCTGCTTTAGAAGGTCGTAATGATTTATATGTAGATGGTAAGAAGTTTAGTGGAAACGCAAAATTGGCGCGCAATGGTAAAGTAATCCAACATGGAACTATCTTATTTGATTCCAATATGGATATCTTATCTGATGCTTTAAAGGTTAATCCATTAAAGTATAAAGACAAAGCTGTTAAATCTAATCGTTCTAGGGTAATTAACTTAAAAGAATGCTTTAAAGATCCTATTACAATTACGGATTTAAAAGAAGCTTTAATCCAAGAAATGATTAGCCTATTCCCAGAATCTACTCAATATACTCTTACTAAGGAGGATATCAAAGAGGTAATGGAATTAGTAGAGCAAAAATACAATACATGGGATTGGAATTTTGGTTTCTCTCCAAAATACAATTTCAAAAATGCCATTAAAGTACCTGCTGGATACATTGAGATTCACCTAGATGTACAAAGAGGTGGTAAAATAGAAGCTGCCAAGATTTTTGGAGATTTCTTTGCCTCTAATCCAATTGAGGAATTAGAAGAAATGCTACTAGAGAAAAACCATGATGTGGCTGAAATACAAGAGCTTTTAGAGAGTATAGATGTAACTAAATACTTTGGAAAAGTTACTCCTTTAGAAATCATAGAGCTTTTTAAATAGAACAATACTAGAGAGATTGTCTTACTTAAATAAACAACAAAAGGTCCATAAAACTAGTTTTATGGACCTTTTGTTATTCTTATACCCAAGGGGGGATGGTTTTAGTAGAGATTATAAAGTCTAACTTTTCTTACTCTTTAAGAAAATCATGGCTACAATCGTTGTTGCAATGCCAAATATAAGGGCAAAACTGCTAAAGCCTATGGCAAAACTCTCATAATTAAAATACTCCTTGGCTAAATCTACACTTGGATAATAACCTAACTCCACACTCCTTTGAATGGCATTTTGAAAATAATCAGGTGTGATAACATAGGAGATAATCCACTGGGTTAAAGGACCTAATACAGCAATCAATACCGATAACACACTACCACAAAGTAATCCTTGTACATAACTCATAGCGTTATTATACAGGGTCTTTTTACTATCCTTTAATGCCAATACCATTATCCAAATAGCTGGAATAGCAAATAGATTCGTCCAATACATATGCTGATCAATATAGGTAGAATGAAGACCAACTATTCTCTCTGCTACCATCCATACTAAGGTCATAATACTAAAGTAGACAGCCCACTTAATTTGTGTTAGAATCCATTTCATAACAAGAAATTTTAAGGTTTTTTATAGCGGTGATGGATGTCTTTTATGGTCTCTTGGCAAAGTTTGCCTAATACCTCTAGATCTATATCTTTTAGTTTATTGACATAAATACAGGATTTTCCCATTTTATACTTGCCTAAAGTCTGTAAAAGAATATTACTCTGAGGGGTATCGCTATAGACATATAAACTAAAGGCTGCCTTTCTAGGAGAAAAGCCTAGTATTGGCGCCTGTCCACTATGTCCGCTTTGGTAGGTATAACTATAACTACCAAAGCCAATAATACTTGGTCCCCACATCGTAGGGGTCAGTCCGCTTAGATTTTGGAAAAAGTCAATAAGCTCAAAGGCTTCCTCTTTTTTTTGCTCTGTGGTACAAAAAGAGTTTATAAAGTCCTTTACCTGAACAGAGCTCGGCATTGTTTTATTTTTAGCCATAGACAAAACGCTTGCTTAATCAATACATTTAATACCCTAACGCACTACTACTTAATAAAAGAAATCATAAAATAGTCCTTAGTTAAAGTATACTCTAAAGTACTAAATATACTTGCAGCTTTTTTTAAAAAGCTCCACTTTAACACTTGTGAATTTATGGGGCTTTTACCCAGTGTTTTACTTAAAATCTTTTAATTGTTTAATAATTGCTATTTTTGAAGCTATGCCTTGAAAAACGGGGCTAAATACAAAAAAGAAAAAAATACAACTATGAAAAAAATGATTTTAGCTCTTTGTCTTGGAGCTTTTACTTTAGGAGTTAATGCGCAAGAAAAAAAGCAGAACCCGGTTCCTTATACTTCGTCTATAAAAACAGGTGATCTTTTATATATTTCTGGTCAAGTTGGAATTAACCCTACTACATCTACTCTAGCTAGTGAAAGCTTTGAGATAGAAACAAAACAGGTAATGGAAAACCTTAAAAGTGAACTTGCAAAGCACGGACTTACAATGGATGATATAGTAAGTACTATTATCTATTTAAAAGATATGGACCACTACCAAAGACTTAACCAAGTATATGGTAGCTTCTTTAGCGAAAGATTTCCAACTAGAACTTGTATTGCAGTAGCAAACTTACCTGCTAATGCATCGGTTGAAATATCAGCTGTTGCAGAGTTTAAAAACAAAAAGTAATTATACAGTACATTGTCTATTTTGATAGATAATACTTTAGAAAAAACATCTAAAAAGGTTCACCTATTATGGGTTGAGCCTTTTTATCTTTTTATAATGCCTTGTTTTTTATTTTTCTATACCTTTAACAAGAGATTTATAGTAGTTAAATTCTAATAAAAATACCAACTCATTTTCCAACCTCTTTAAAGTACGTTAGATGGATTTCCCAAACACTATCACAGGTAATGATATAACCTTAGAAAAAATAAATACAAACCAAGCTAGCTTTATGTTAGAACTGGTAAATACCCCAACTTGGCTAGAGTTTATTGGACAAAGAAATGTACACACTTTACAACAGTCAGTAGAGTACATCGAAAAGATAATTCAAAATCAAGATTTTGAGTATTATTGTATCCTAGATAAAGAGCAACAAACCTTAGGAGTGATTAGCTTTATAAAAAGAGATTATCTTCCTCTATGGGATTTAGGTTTTGCACTACTACCTGGCAACACTAAAAAAGGAATTGCCTTTTTAGCCTGTAATCTATTTATAGACTACCTGAAAGAAAACACTTCAATTAAAGAAATTTGTGCTATCACAAATCCTCAAAACCAAAGATCTATCGCTTTACTGCAAAGGCTTTGCTTTAACAGGATCAAATCCATTAGGATAGAACAAGATTCTTTGGAGTATTTTATTTTAGACCTATAGCTTATCTTATACTTATAACAAATAGATACTCTAAAAACAGGTCTTAGTCTAGTGTTTGTTTAATCTTCTTCTCTGTTATAATAATCAATAAGATAGAATAACCTACAAATAACCCCATAGATACCTCATTGATAAGCCTATTGCTATAATGATCTAAAAGGATGAATTGCAGCACATAAATAATAGGCAAGATATATATCCACCTCTTAAAAAAATACCGTTGAGAAAATGTCCATGCTGCTTGACTTTTCATAGAACTATTAGTTCTATAGCCTATCCATGGATTTATTTTTTTTACTTGATAGAAATAAAACACAATAACAATACAAGATACTAGAGCATCAACTATAATTATTTCTTGATAGTTATTTATAAAAGAACTAAGCATATCACACTGTATTTAAATGAATTACACCAAAAGTAAAGATAAATAAAATCCTCCTTTTTAAAAATAAAATCTTTTGCCGAATACTTAGTAAAATCCATAGAAAGGTAAATTCAATTTCTATTGTTCCAATTGCTGTTTATTTATTGTTAATTTTGTCTTAGAGCACAAAATAGAAAATATCAATCCAGCTATAACCTTTAAAACACACCACTACTCATGCAAAAATTTCTACAAAGAAAAGACATCCATATCTCAAGTAAACGCTATTTTATTGATGCTATGGGAGCTATGGCTTATGGATTATTTGCAACTTTACTGGTAGGGACAATTTTAAAGACTATAGGAGAAGAATTTCATATTCCTTTTTTAAATGAGGTCATCTGGCCTTTTGCCAATCAGGCAACAGGTCCTGTTATTGCTCTTGCAATTGCCTATAGTTTAAAAGCTCCTCAGCTTGTTTTATTTTCCTCTGCCGTTGTGGGAGTAGCCTCTTACCAATTAGGTGGTCCATTAGGAGTATTTATAGCCACCATTATAGCCGTAGAAATTGGTAAAGCCATATCTGGGGAAACAAGAATAGATATTGTAGTTACCCCTATTGTCACTGTGGTTACAGGAGTGGTATTAGCTCAATTTATTGGACCTAGTGTTAATAGTCTTATGCAGTGGATAGGACAAGTTATTATTTTAGCAACCGATGCTAATCCACTTATAATGGGTATAGTGCTCTCAGTAGTAGTAGGTATGGTTTTAACCCTTCCTATCTCCTCTGCAGCGCTTTGTTTGATGCTACAATTAGATGGTATAGCTGCTGGAGCCGCAACTATTGGTTGTTGCGCTCAAATGATTGGTTTTGCAACCATTAGTTATAAAGACAATGGTATAAAAGGAGTCTTAGCCCAAGGGCTTGGAACTAGTATGTTACAAGTACCTAATATTTACAAGAACTGGAAAATATGGATACCGCCTACTTTGACTGCTGCTATAATAGGCCCTATTGCTATTTTGTTTTTTAATATGCAAAATACTGCCTTAGAATCTGGTATGGGAAGCTGTGGACTGGTTGGCCAAATTGGTACCTTTAACGCTATGAAAGAGTCCTATTCTATGTCCTATATTGTAATGGCTATTGTTGGGCTACAGTTTATCTTACCCATGGTAATTTCTTACCTTATTTACCTAGTTATGAAAAAAAGGCATTGGATTAAAGATGGAGATATGACTCTGTTTTAAATTGTTTTTCAAGACAAAGCTTAAGTAGGAACTATTCATATTGAACCGAAATTTTTCAAAGATAATTTTCAACTGCCTTATTTCATCTTTTCAACTATCCCTTTTATAAAGACCTATAAGACACAAAGTTGTCTATGTTTTTATCTTTTTTTATAGTCTTTTGTTTACCTTCCATCACTAAAGATGACTCGTTTTCCCTATTTTGCTGGCGAAACTGTTTAGGAGTAACCTCAAAATGTTTTTTAAAAAATTTTACAAAATTGCTTACATCTGTAAAACCATAGAGTAAAGCTAAATCCTTAGTACTATATTCATTAGACAAAACTTTTTGTTTCATATCTGCCACAATTAAGTTACTAAGCCAAGCCTTAGGTGTAATATATTCATGTTTTTTAAAAGCCGTTTCTAATGTACTAACACTTACATTTAAAGCAGAAGCGTAATAAATTATTGAACGGTTCTTATATATTTTTTGATGTACATAGTTTTTAAACCTTTTAACTATTTCAAAACTAGGCTCTAAAACTACATTGGTTGGTTGTATTAGTTCTTTACAAATTAATAAGATATTGTATAAGTAATTAGATAGCATTTGCTTTTGTATCTTATTATAAGGATACTGTAGTTCCTGCTCTATTAGTTGAAATAACAAATGTATTTGCGCTTTTCTATTCTTAATGGCTAAAGAATTTATTTTTCTAATTTTACTGAATTTTTCAAGTTCATAAAGAAGTTGAATTTTATCGGGCTCGTTTATAAAAACAGCATCAGTAAAAACAAGAACAAAGCCATCTTGATCAATTACCTCTTGTTTCTTTGTCGGTGGGATAAACTGAATATACTCTTGAGATATTGGATCTAGACCATCTTGACTATTGCTAATTAAACTATAGTAATTTAATACATAAAAATTTGCTCTTACTACCTTTAAATCTTCAAATACAAATTGTTTATAACGTTCTATACTAAAGATATTAATACCTTGTATTTTAATAAATTCTTTACTTGAAATTATTTTTGCCCTATTTACTAAATTTTTAATTTTCATAGAATCAAAATATTAATTAAAACCTCATAGATATGGTAAAACGACAAGGGAGCTATAAGTCCTCCCTGTCGTTTATATTTTAAATTACATCTGGATAATAATAAACTCGCTACGACGATTCTCTTGATGCTCTTGCTCACTACAAGGAACACCATCGCTACATTTATTTAATAACTGGCGCTTACCATATCCTTTATATGTCAATCTATTGCTTTGAATGCCTTTGTTTACTAACCATTGGGCAACTGACTCAGCTCTTCTTTGGGATAACTTATCATTATATACATGAGAAGCCCTAGAATCGGTATGTGCTCGAATATCTATCTTCATAGAAGGATATTGTTCTAATACAGCCAAAATTTTCACTAGTTCATTTTCTGCATCAGGCCTAATAGACCACTTGTCTAAATCAAAGTATATAGGATCAAGCTCCAGTACTTTAAATAAATCATCTCCTTTTTCTACTTTAATTTTATCCTTCTCCATTTCTATAGTTACAAGCATTGGATCAGAGGACTGCATTACCGCAAAAACCACTTCTTTTGTCTGATAACCATCTAATTGGGATTTAATACGATAAGACTCCTCACAAGAAAATGGCGTATCTAGCTCAAAGTAATCTTCTTTGGAAGTAGTAACTACTCCTAAATCATTGTACAATAAGTCATAAAGGCTTACTTGAGCGTCTATAATGGGTTGCTTGGTAGAGGCATCGATAATTTTCACTAAGACATCTGTAAGGCATTCAAATACTAAAGCAGCATCTTCTTTAAAACTATAAATATCATCCCCTTGTGCCCGATTAGAAGAAAAGAATCCTAGCTTTGAATCAGAGTCAATAAAATAGGCGAAATCATCAAAGCTCGAGTTAATAGGTTCTCCTAGATTTTGAACTTCAGAGAATTGACCATTTTCTAAGAGCTTGGTAACATAGATATCTAATCCTCCTAAACCTACTCTTGCATCACTAGAAAAGTATAATTCATCCATCTCATTGATAAATGGAAAGGTTTCTCTTTGTTCACTATTTATTTGAGCACCTAGGTTAACGGGTATACCAAAATTACCATCCTCTGAGATAGAAACACTCCAAAGATCGGAAGCTCCATATCCACCAGGGCGGTCACTAGAGAAGTACATTACATTTTCTTGTTTATTCAAAGAAGGATGAGCTGTATTAAAATCATCACTATTAAAAGGTAACTCTATGACATTAGCCCATTTATTGTTTTCTAAAGTAGCCTTATAAATTTTTAAATTTGTATTCTTATTTTGATCAAATCCTCTTTTTCCATTAAGAAGATTATTACGAGTAAAATACATGGTTTTACCATCTTTAGTGATCACCAAAGAAGATTCATTGAACTTGCTTTTTACAGGACCTGAAAGTCGCTTTACACTGTTACCTTCTAAGGTGTCTTTTAAAGGATAGGCATAAATACTAGTAAAATTCTCATTCGTCCATCCGTGCTTCCTATCGACATAACTTCCGGTATCCCTAGCGCTTGCAAAATATAAGGTATCGTTATATACAAAACTTCCATAATCAGCAAACTCAGTATTTATTGGCAAAGCAAGTACATCGGAATACCTATTAGAGTTTTGCTTAATTTGCTGTTCTAAGGAAGCAATATCTTTTCTAAACTCCTTTATTTGAGATGGCTTTTGAATTTGCTCAACAAATATATCATAATAAGTCTTGGCCTCTAGGTCCTTTCCTATATTCTGCAAAGAATGAGCATATCTAAAATAATACTCTGGTTCTAAACTACTTGGCTTTAATTCATTTATTAAACGACTATAATATTTCTCACTTTCTTTATATTTCCCATTAAAATAATAAGAGTCTGCTAACTTTTGTAATAAGTCTTGCTGCACATAACCTTTATCTATCAGCTTTTCATATAAAGTAGTAGATTCTAAGTAGGCCCATTTGTCGTATTTTCTATTTGCTTTATTAAATTTAGTCTGTGCACTTACATGAAATAAACCAACTAAAATGGAACAAAGCAAGGCGATAAGTATTTTTCTTTTTTCCATGGTTAAATCTTTTAAAAGAATCGAGGCGAGTTTACGCGACGAAAAACATTAATTAACTCAAAGCGTAAAAAAATCTCATGAGAGCCATCGTTGAAGTTAGCTAGCTTGGTGATTTCACGATCATAACTATAACCTATCATTAATGCCTTTGTAATTTGAACTCCAGCTAAAGCACTCCAAGCAGCATTAGTTCTATAAGCTCCCCCTAAAGTAAACTTTTCACTAATCAAGAAATTAGCAGTTAAATCCGCCATTAATGGCGCCCCTTGTACAGCTCTTACTAAAACAGCAGGCTTAAACTTCAAGTTTGGATTTAAATCAAATACATGTCCAGCAATTAAAAAAAAGTGCATTCTTTGTCTCATATTGCTATATACGCCATCTTTAAATCGAGAATTTTCTAAAAGACTTGGCACAGAAAGTCCAACATAACTTTGCTCATTATGCCAGTATACTCCTGCTCCAAAATTTGGAGAAAACTCATTTTTTATATCCTCTAATATCAATGGATCATTAGGATCATATTTATTTAAGTCAGAATACTTTGTGTCCAATAAGTTACCTGTTGCTTTTAATCCAAAGCTTAACTTACTTCCCATGCTGTTTAAATCAATAGTATAAGATAAGTCTACACTTATATTGTTCTCTTGAACCACTCCTAATTTGTCATTGACAAAACTCAATCCTATTCCTAACTTAGAGTCAGCAATTGGAGTGTTGATAGAAAATGAATTAGTAGTTGGTGCTCCTTCAAGACCAACCCACTGACTTCTATGTAATCCAAAAGCACTTAACACCCCTCTATTACCAGCATATGCAGGGTTAATATTTACTGTATTATACATATATTGGGTGTATTGCGGATCTTGCTGTGCATAAGCACAAAGGCCTGTGAAGACAAGAAAGACCTTTATTAGTTGTATTGCTTTTTTCATTGTTTTTCGATTTAATTATTTTCTAAATGTAAATAGCCTGTTTTTTTAATTTTTTGACTTTGACCATTACCATCGAAAACATACTCTACTATATAATAATACGTTCCTGAGGGAAGCTTTTCACTTCTATTTATTACCCCATTTCCTTGCGCATAACCATTAAAAACATTTCCATTACTATTATAATTGGAAGTTTCATATACTTTATGCCCCCAACGATTAATAATGGTCACTTGGTTATTAGGATAGTTTTCTATATTGTCAATTATAAAGTAATCATTGATTCCATCTCCATTTGGAGTAACGGCATTATAAATAACCACATCCCCTGGATTGAGCAGTTGTTCTTTAATTGTTCCTAATGTAAATACCCCAAACCCATCCACCTCCAATGGTGTTGTTACCGTATTAGAAGAGGAATCTACTATACCGCCTTCATTTACCCAAAGCTTTTGTTTATCATCCCAACGCACTATACAAAGTTTTTCTACGTCCTCTAATAAGTAATTTGGAGTGGTGCGTTTATCCCAGCTTAAACTAAGTAAGACAGCATTTTTATCCTTGGTATCTTTATCTATAATCCAATATTCTTGGTTATCGATAGTATCAATAACCCCAGTTTTACTACTATGAGGATGGTTTATATCGGAATTTTCCAGAAAATATTCTCCTGAATAGGATTCTGCAACTGTAGATGGAGCAGAAATACCGGCAAAACGATAATAACCTGATTTACCAATAGGATAGATAAAACTTTCATCCCCTTCCTTTGAAACTTCTCCTTCTACATAACTACTATCTTTGGCATTAATAACCGTAGAACCTTTTAAGAAAACAAAAGCTCCTCCATTTTGTTGATCTACAAAAACAACTCCATCGGATAAGTTTACTTGTCCTGCTGTAGTAATGTCATTACTCAATGCAAAAGCATGATCCTTAGTGTTTTTATCAAATAAAACATTATAAAATTCACTAGGTGCATTACCTTTAATATTTTGAATAGCAGGCATTTTTCCTTCAAAAACAACATAACCTGTGGTACTATTTGTCTTATAGGTAAACAAACCATCATTTTGAAAGTGTCCATAAAAATGAAACTCTCCATCATTATATAAGTTTGCGGAAGATTCATTTATAAAATCAAAATAAGTGGAAACTTGTGTACCAGGATCTACCGAAAAATTACCTTGATTAATTGTTTGACCTAGAGCTCCTAAGGGTACAAGGCTAACAAAACAAAGTTGATATATCTTTTTTTTCATCTTGATTCAATTAATTACAATTCAATTACTGTCAAAACATTAAAACCACTATTTAATATAAATGGGCGCTTTGTTTTATCGTATCGAGCTTGACTATTTCCAGTTGCATAAGGTCCATTGGTATATTCTGTCTTCCCCCATATATAAGGTCGAGCAACATCCCCTTGTTCTAAGAAAACCATTGCTGTACAATAGGAACCTACAACTACCCCATTTGGAGCCGATCCTGAATCTGAAGGATATCCATTGTTACTTTTAATGTCGTAACGATGTTGTCCATTCTTATCTATAACTTGCCAAATTGCCTCCCAGTAGTTATGCTCTTCATGCTCAACAGGTGCTTTTGCTAAAGCAAATGTGAAGGTTACTAAGTACATTCCTGTACGAGGTGCTTTGAACTCACCTTTGGTTGCATCAAAATAGTTACCCGCCACTCCCGAGTCCATATCTACTCTTTTGGTCCAGTTGGTTGGAAAAGTTGAAGTTCTAGGCGGAACTCCGCCGGTATAATTTCCAGCATCTACAAAGCCACCCTGATCCACACGCACGTTATTAGTGTTTTTTTCGGCCATTACCACAATACGAGGTTTTCCTTTTGGATAAAAAGGCACCCATACATTACCATCGGAATATTCTATATATCCATTAATCCCTCCCCAAGTTACAGCAGGGTTATAACGCAAGGCTCCTTTACCTGCCTGTGAGGCGCTTTGATCGGTCCATCCTAATGCTAAAGTTCCATCTTGGGAAAGAGATCTCAAGTCTAAATTTAGAATTGGACTAGCATTCCCAACTCCCACTTTACCATCATTAGTAATGATAGTTGTGTCTCCTGTTGTTTTAACCTCCATAGCGTGATTGGAATTCTTCGTACCAATTTGAACTTGAGCCACAACAGAAAACAAGGTAAAAAAGCACCCTATGCTATAAATAATTTTCTTTATTTTCATTCTATTACTTCTTTAAATTTCAATGATACTTATACGATTCTCTCCCGCATTACTAGTATTGTTCTTAGTATTTCCTAAGGTGGAGTAAACTCTAAAATAAACGGTAGAACCTTCCTTTAAACTAAATAAAGCTGAAGCGTTCATTCCCACTTCAATACTAGGATTGTAGTGATTTTCAAAACCTGGAAAAGAATTCAGCCCGCGATACTCCCTAATATTATTATCTGAATTATCACTAACAATTACAGACTCTACATAAGAGTTATTATTGACATTTCCGCTTTGAAAAGTTAAATTGAAACTAACATAATAATAGCCTTCCCTAGGCGCTGTAAATATTCCAGTACTTGGGTTAAAAGCATTATAATTATCCTCTACTTCATTAAATCCTGTAACTGTTGTAGAAGCATTGTTAGAAAAATTTTGGCTACTTGTTTTAGTGGCTATAACTACAACTTTTTCAGGAGCTTTATCACTTAAGGGATACCAATTCACTCCATCGGAATACTCCATTACTTTAGCCGTAGAATTATATCGTAAAACACCTGGTCCTACTTGGCTCGCTGATTGACTAGTTTGGCCTATACCAACTATAGAGGTATTTTCTTCAGAGCGAATATCCACTCTAGTATTGGGTGCTAAGACCCCTACTCCTAAATAGCCATCCTCTGTAAAAACAACGTCGTTTTTAGCTTGACTTGCCCCTATAGTATTCCCATTATCTTTTGCCCCATCAATATGTAAAACTGCTTTAGGAGCTTTAGTTTTTACTCCTGTTTGTCCAAGAACTCCAAAGCATACTCCTATAGTCAAAAAGAATAGTGTAAATATTTTTTTCATTATTTTTTATTTTAATGTTCAACAATGGAGATATGGTTAAAACCAGCATTTGAATTAGATTGACTAGTATGCGTACGTAAATTACGTGGACCAACAACCCACTTTGGAAAAACAAAATTTCCCACATTTATATCTTTGGCAATATTTTGAAAAATCTCAATTCTAATAGTTTCATTGGCTTTGAGTTTAACAGTAGCATGAAACAAAGCCCCTGCTTGAGTATCTCTTGAAGTTCTATTAAAAGTTTTTTTAGAAGAAGCCAAAATACCATTGGTATTAGATACTATTCTAGCCTCTATTCTACGCCCATAAATAATCCAATCCATTATAAAATTGTACGTTAGAAAAACAGAATAGTATCCTTCTCTTGGAGCAGTAAACACCCCTGTCGAAGCATTAAAAGAATTCGTAACATCCTTATCTTCCCTCCAATTATTTAATGTAGTAAATGCATCACCTGGGATACTCCTGTCATCTACAATTTGAGCAATAACTGCTGCTTTATCAGGACTTGTATAAGAAGCACTCCAGGTAACCCCATCAGAATATTCTAGCCTTTTTGTGTTTGGCTCATATCTTAATGCACCTGCCTGAGCTTGAGAAGCCGACATTGTAGTTGTTCCTAGTCCAAAAGCATTATCATTTGCAACGGATCGTAAATCAACAGCTGCTTTTGGTTCAATTGTTCCTACTCCTATCTTACCTTGATCAGTAATTATGATGTCATTACTAGCTTGAGTGTTATTCGGGATTCCTGCAGTTTTAGGATTATCTCCTTTCCCATCAATATGTAGAACTCCTTGTGGGTTTCTGGTTTGTACCCCACTCCTAGTCTGTGCTGTGATTGGGTTACTCCAAAAGAGTAACCCTAACAACACACCCACCAGATAGATCTCTTTTTTGAATTGTATCTTCATGGCTTTTTATTTATTTTCAACATTTGATTTATTAGAAAACAAGCTTTCAATTTGCTCTAAACGAAGTTTTAAATCTTCAACTTCACTTTTCAGTTCATCTATTTGATCTTGTTGCTCAATAGTATGTATAAACAACTCTTCCGTTTTTTCTAGTAATTCAATAGATAAATTAGTTATGTCAAAAGAATAACCTGCTTCACTTTTTTCTAGTTCCGAAATAGGTGTAACACCTGGTAAGTGATAGTTTTCTTTAATGAAATCTGCAATACTACTTAGGGTTGGGAATTCATAAGAAAGTTTGATTTCAGAACTACCTGTAAAGTACTTCTCAAATACATAATCCGCATAAACAGAGTTAATTGTGAAAAACTTACCTGTAGTAACTATATCCCCTTGTACATATAGCTTTGCATTCGCATCTGCATTTGGAATAGTAGCTGTCCCAATAGCAACTGAACCTAACTGATAAATATTATCTGTATTATTAGTTGCTTTATTAGAACTCCCTTGAACGTTCCATGGTTCAATTGATTCAAAAGAACTCTTGCTGATCCAAGTTGGATTACCTGAATTATCTGTAGCTAATATGTTATTAGCTCCACCATTTGCAATTTTCCCAGTTGTAACAGCACCATCTTGTAGCTTTGTAGTAGTAATTCCTCCATCTTTAACTTTGATACTACTATCAACTATTGTGGCTCCAACTCCATTATCTACGACGATGGAATTATCAGCTGCACTTAAATTTTTCGCATTTACAATAGCATCATTTCCAGCTGGTCCTTGAGCACCTGTGTCCCCCTTAGGACCACGTGCTGCAATATTGGTATCTGATCCATTAATCCACCAATTTCCATTTATACCGATTTCTGGAGTTACTCCATCTTTACCAGTGATAGCTATGATGAAATCTGCTCCATCTTTACCATCATTTCCAGGTAAGGATTGCCATACTTCTAAGGCTGATTTTCCTTCTTCTCCCTGATCTCCTTTATCACCTTTAGCAGCGATTTCAGTATCTACACCATCAATCCACCAGTTTCCATTTGAACCGATCTCTGGAGTTGAACCATCTTTACCATCTTTACCATCTTTACCAGTAATTGCTTCAATAAAAGCATTTGCATCTTTACCATCATTTCCAGGTAGAGATTGCCAGATTTCTAAAGCAGATTTTCCTTCGTCTCCTTTAGCTCCGATTAAGCTTATTAGCCACTCAGGTTCTGTTCCTACGAATCCATTATCAACAGCTACCTCATATGCAGATTTTCCATCTACTCCATCTTTACCAGTGATCTCTGCAATGAAGTCTGCGCCATCTTTTCCATCATTTCCAGGTAAGGATTGCCATACTTCTAAAGCTGATTTTCCTTCTTCTCCCTGATCTCCTTTATCACCTTTAGCAGCGATAGCAGTATCTACACCATCAATCCACCAGTTTCCATTTGAACCGATCTCTGGAGTTGAACCATCTTTACCATCTTTACCATCCTTACCAGTAATTGCTTCAATAAAAGCATTTGCATCTTTACCATCATTACCAGGTAGTGATTGCCAGATTTCTAAAGCAGATTTTCCATCTACACCCTGATCTCCCTTAGCTCCGATTAAGCTTATTAGCCACTCAGGTTCTGTTCCTACGAATCCATTATCCACAGCTACCTCATATGCAGATTTTCCATCCACTCCATCTTTACCTGTGATCTCTGCAATGAAGTCTGCTCCATCTTTACCGTCATTTCCAGGTAGAGACTTCCATACTTCTAAAGCTGATTTTCCTTCTGCTCCCTGATCTCCTTTATCTCCTTTAGCAGCGATTTCAGTATCTACACCATCAATCCACCAGTTTCCATTTGAACCGATCTCTGGAGTTGAACCATCTTTACCATCCTTACCAGTAATTGCTTCAATAAAAGCATTTGCATCTTTACCATCGTTTCCAGGTAGTGATTGCCAGATTTCTAAAGCAGACTTTCCTTCGTCTCCCTTAGCTCCGATTAAGCTTATTAGCCACTCAGGTTCGCTTCCGGTGAATCCATTATCCACAGCTACCTCATATGCAGATTTTCCATCCACTCCATCTTTACCTGTGATTTCTGCAATGAAGTCTGCTCCATCTTTACCATCATTTCCAGGTAAGGATTGCCATACTTCTAAGGCTGACTTTCCTTCTGCTCCTTGATCTCCTTTGTCGCCTTTAGCAGCGATTTCAGTATCTACACCATCAATCCACCAGTTTCCATTTGAACCGATCTCTGGAGTTGAACCATCTTTACCATCCTTACCAGTAATTGCTTCAATAAAAGCATTTGCATCTTTACCATCATTTCCAGGTAGTGATTGCCAGATTTCTAAAGCAGACTTTCCTTCGTCTCCCTTAGCTCCGATTAAGCTTATTAGCCACTCAGGTTCTGTTCCTACGAATCCATTATCCACAGCTACCTCATATGCAGATTTACCATCTACTCCGTCTTTACCAGTGATCTCTGCAATGAAGTCTGCGCCATCTTTACCATCATTTCCAGGTAAGGATTGCCATACTTCTAAGGCTGACTTTCCTTCTGCTCCTTGATCTCCTTTATCACCTTTAGCAGCGATTTCAGTATCTACACCATCAATCCACCAGTTTCCATTTGAACCGATCTCTGGAGTTGAACCATCTTTACCATCTTTACCATCTTTACCAGTAATTGCTTCAATAAAAGCATTTGCATCTTTACCATCATTACCAGGTAGTGATTGCCAGATTTCTAAAGCAGATTTTCCATCTACACCCTGATCTCCTTTAGCTCCGATTAAGCTTATTAGCCACTCAGGTTCTGTTCCTACGAATCCATTATCCACAGCTACCTCGTAAGCAGATTTTCCATCCACTCCATCTTTACCTGTGATTTCTGCAATGAAGTCTGCTCCATCTTTACCGTCATTTCCAGGTAGAGACTTCCATACTTCTAAAGCTGATTTTCCTTCTTCTCCCTGATCTCCTTTTTCGCCTTTAGCAGCGATTTCAGTATCTACACCATCAATCCACCAGTTTCCATTTGAACCGATCTCTGGAGTTGAACCATCTTTACCATCTTTACCAGTAATTGCTTCAATAAAAGCATTTGCATCTTTACCATCATTACCAGGTAGAGATTGCCAGATTTC
>NZ_JBTXLR010000011.1:0-105273 GCF_054871685.1 Myroides sp. LJL116 | reverse complement strand
TGAAATCAGAACTATTTTATCTAAAGAAATACAACTCCATACTGGAGTTGACACAGGAAATAAAACAGTATATAAAATATTATAATAACGAGCGAATACGTATTAATTTAAATGGAATGAGCCCGGTGGAATACCGAGCTCATTATATTAAAAAGATTGCATAACTTCGTCCAACTTTTTGGGGTCAGTCCACTATAGTAAAGGGCTTTTAATTGGCATGCTATTAAGATTACACTACATTAATTTGCAGTATAATATAATGGACCATCTGGGCCTAATGGCAGTCCTAATAATATCCAAATAACTAATAGAATAGACCATCCAATTAAAAATACCATCGAATACGGTAACATCGTGGATACAATAGTTCCAATACCTGCACTTTTATTATAACGTTGCATAAAGGCAACAATCAAAGCAAAATAACTCATCATTGGAGAAATAATATTAGTAACACTATCCCCTATTCTATAGGCTACTTGTACAAGTTCTGGGGAATAACCAAGTAACATAAACATTGGAATAAATACCGGAGCCATAATAGCCCACTTGGCAGAAGCACTTCCCATTACTAAGTTAATAAGGGCAGATACTAAAACGAACATTAACATTAAAGGAATAGGACCTAATCCTGATTTTTGAAGCGTTCCAGCTCCCTCTATAGCAAAGATAAGGCCAAGGTTAGTCCAGTTAAAATAAGCTACGAACTGTGCCGCAAAAAACACCAGTACAATATAGGAGCCTAGAGTCTCCATACTCTTAGACATTCCCTTCATCACATCTGCATCACTCTTTATACTTTTGGCTCCAATACCATAGGCAATACCTCCAATGGCAGCACCAATAAATAATAAAGAAACGATACTAGACATAAAAGGAGATTTTAAAATACCTCCATCACTCCCTCTTAAATACCCATCCTCTGGGATTAATCCCCCTAGAATAAATCCAGTGAAAACTAAGGCTGCTATACCTGCGTATAACAACCCTCTTTTTTCTAAGCTAGTTAAGGGTTCAATAGGCATTGCTTTTTCATCTCCTGTATATTTCCCTAATCTTGGCACTACTATTTTCTCGGTTACCCAAGTTCCCAAACCAGAAATAACAAAAGTAGAAACAAATAAAAAGTAATAGTTAGCTGCAGGATTCACTATATAAGTAGGGTTGATAATTCTGGCTGCTTCTTCCGATAAACCAGCCAATAATGGATCAATAGTTCCTAAGAGTAAATTGGCACTATATCCACCTGAAACTCCTGCAAAGGCAGCTGCTAAACCAGCAATAGGATTTCTTCCAGCAGCTAAAAATATAATGGCAGCTAAAGGTACAAGAAGTACATATCCTACCTCACTTGCTGTATTAGACAAAATACCTGCAAATACAATCACAAAAGTAAGTAGTTTTGGAGGAGCTGCTAATACAATGCGCTTTAATAAAGTACCAATTAAACCGGACCCTTCAGCAATACCAATTCCCAATAAAGAAACAAGCACAGTACCCAAAGGAGCAAAGTTGGTAAAATTAGTAACCATCTGGGTTAAAATCTTATGAAGTCCCTCGGTACTAACTAAGTTAAAGGCTTTAATTTCTTGTTGTGTCCCAGGGTGTATCACCGAGAGGTCAAAGAAACTTGCTATCCATGAAAGCAATATTACCAATAAAGCAAAACCAGCAAATAAGGTTGCTGGATGGGGTAGCATATTCCCCATTCTCTCTACTCCAGATAAGAATCTATCTACTAAACTTTTTTTAGACGTATTATCCATTTAATTAATTTTATGTAAAATCGAAAGATAACAAAATTACATAAACAACAATAACCTTAATAAATCACCTATTAAAGTCACTTTATTAAAATTATTACATGAACAATTAACAAAAAATCAAATACAGATATGTGCTTTATTGGATAAAACCTACATATAAAATAAAACAGAAATAACACCCATAAGCCCTATTTCTGTCTCTTTATGCCGAGTATTCTATTTTTAACTCCTATTCAAAGGATTTTTATATAGCCCTCTCGCCTGTTTATTCTAGCCTAAATACAAAAAGATACCCCTTGCAATAAAGTCAATAATAAGGTTCAACCTACAAGGCGACCTTGCTTATTCAAAGCTTATTTTAAAACACAAAAACCTTGTAGTTTTGTTGTAAAACTTGCTTTACAACTTGCATCTTTTGCTCTAAAGCAAAACAATTATTAACCGGACTTTTTTCTAAATACTGTAGTAAAGCCATAAGGGATAAGAAATTATTTTGATCCATACCTTGTAATAAAAGAACCTGTTTAGAAAAATCCTCCATATCCTCTGAAAATAGATCCAAGTTTAAATCCTTTAAAAATACTTGGCCGATAAAGGCAGGTGTCTGATCATGGGTAATTTTTTTACTTAAAGCCTGCAATAGTAATTCCATCTTTTTGATAGCCTCTAATAGTACATCCTTTCTTTCCATAAGCCTTATTTTTCTCTAAAGAAGTCTTTATTATAAAAATCTGCGATTTTTTGCATGGTGTTATTAAAATGCTCATCCACTTGTGTTGCCTCTTTTTGAGACAAAGAAAAAGGTAGCATATGAGAATATTTAAAAGGATAATCTAGTATATCTACTTTAATACCAATATCTCTAAAAGGTCCTTGAAGCATATTTAAAGCCTCCACCGGCGGGGCTACCTCATCTTTTAAAAGATTAATACTATAGATTTGATCTTCCATTTGTCTTAGCCTATCTTCCCTTTGCTCTTGAAAATGATTATACCTTAACATGGCTTTAAACCAACTTTCCACAGGGTGAGACACCTCACACTGGTAATGGGCAAGCCTTTCATTAGAAGCAAAATTGGTGGTCAATAACTCGGCAAATACTTTTTGCATTGCTATAGTGGCCTTGGCATCCATAATATACTTGGATACAGGAAACATTCTATCTATGGTCATTCCTCCGCAAAAACAAACTAACTTAGAGTTAGTTAAGATTCCTTTTGGATTGGCTAGTTTTAAAATAATTGCCAAAAAGGATCCAATGGAATAACCAAATAAATCAATACTAGCTGTTTTATCCAGGCCATGAAATTTCCCTTGTCTCAAGGCTTCTATCCACTGCAAAAAATCATAAAAAGTTTGCAAACCAGACCAGAAAAGGCGGCTTGGATCTTCTTGCATTCGCGTAGAAATAGCTGCATTAACATAACTAGTATCTGCATTTTTGGTTACATCTGTTGCTCTTTGATTGGCTACTTCGAACATTAATTTTCGATCTGACCAGTGTAAAGGTGCTCTTTCCATATGAAAACTAATAGGGAAAAACACTACTGCTTTACCTGTTTTTTTAACCAGTTCATATCCCCAAGGTAGATACTTATCCCATCTCTTTTCGTTTAAACCGTGAAAAAGCACAATAACCTCTGTGCTTGGCAAAGGGGATAAATCCCTCATTACACAAATTGGGAAGTCTAGATTTTCTTTGACACTAAAATCTGGCGCATTTAAAGAGTGTTCGGTAGAAAAATCTTTATCCTTTTGCTTAACTGTACTAGTAAAATTCTTTTGATGGGAGGTACAAAATAACTCTGGCCCACCTAGAAGTATGCCACTAGCCGATAAGGAGGTAAAATCATACCGCTGAATTTGAACCCCTAAAGAACTACTTACACTTGGGTTAGAAGTAGAATTATACAATTCTTTTAGATACTGATATAACTCAAAATAATGCATAACAAATAGAATTAAAAATAAAAAAAGATGATAAACGCTTTATTATAAAAAGCCTTATCACCTTTTTTATTGTGTAAATTATGTATTTATACCCCAAAAAAACCAATAATTATAGTTTTTAAAAGGAATGCCTACCATAGTCTAACTTAGTTTTGAGCTGCTAACTTATAGTTTCCTAACAAAGAAGCACCCTCTAGACAATATTCACGTAAAACACCGCGATCTCCTTCTAGTTCTGTATCAATTGTCAACATATCTTTTTCAAAAAAGAAATTAACTGGAACTCCTTGTAAGGTAGCCTGGTATTGTGTATCACTAACTTTCTTAGCAGTTGTTTGTAAAGAACAGCTTGTTTGGGTATTTTCAGGTGGTGAACTAACCACAATCTGTGCTGTTTGATTATTCTCTCCTTCTAAAACTACAGCTACTTGAACGTAGTTTTGTGGAGTGTTTTGTCCATGCCCATCATGTACAAGTACATAAATAGAAGTATTAGCCATTGTAGCGGCAGCCTCTTGCTGCTCCTGGGCCGGTGTTTCCTTTTTATCTGCACAGCTTACAAAAGCAAATGTTAAACACATTGCTAGGGCTGCCATACCTGAAATTTTCTTAATCATAGTAAAATGGTTTTTGATTACATAAATATAACTATATTTTATAATATTTAGAAATTATTTTAAAATTAAAAAACACAAAAAGCCAATAACCTGCCTACTTAGCAAAAAACATTAACAATAAATCGCTATTAGATAATACTATATCTTATTTACTCTTGAGATAAATCACTTTCTATCCAAAACAAAAAATCCCCTTTTAAAACCAGGGCTTTAAAAGAGGATTTTTATCTATGTTTAAATAAGTTGTTCTACCAGTAATTCTTAACGGTGATCTGCTCTATATTGTTCGATATCCTTTACCGTTTTAATTAACTCAGGACCCAGTAGACGATAAGAAGAACTTTCTATTAAGAAGTTATCCTCTATTCGAATTCCTCCAAAAGAAACAAAATCGTTTAAGCGATCGTAATTAATAAACTCACTGTATTTATTCTCCTTACTCCATCTAGAGATTAACTCCGGAATAAAGTAAATACCAGGCTCAATAGTTACAACATGTCCTTTTTCAAGTTCTTTTCCTAAGCGAAGAGATTTCAATCCAAACTGCTGGGTTTCCTTTTTCAAAGTATCTGTGTATCCTACATACTGTTCTCCTAAGTCTTCCATATCGTGTACATCTAGTCCCATCATATGACCTAGACCACATTGGAAAAACATAGTGTGTGCGTGAATATCTACTGCATCTTGAGCATTACCTTTCATAATACCCATATCTATTAATCCCTCACATAATACCTTACTTGCATGTAAGTGAATATCTTTAAAACTAGTTCCTGGTTTTAACATGGCTTTAGCCTGATTAAAGGACTCTAAAACGATATTGTATACCTGAGCTTGAACTGGTGAGAAAGTATCCGATACAGGAATAGTACGTGTTAAATCTGAAGCATATCCACTAGCAACTTCTGCTCCAGAGTCATTTAATAATAATTCTCCTGGTTTTAAAGTATTTTGCTGGTAGTGGTTATGTAAAATCTCTCCATGAATAGTTACAATACTTGGGTAAGCTAGCTCACAATTTCTAGAAGCAGCTAAATGAGTTATTGCACTAGCAATCTCATATTCTTTAACTCCTGGTCTAGTCATTCTCATAGCCAAAAGATGCATATCCACAGAAACAGCCAAAGCTTTTTCTATTTGTTGGATTTCTTGAGGCTCTTTATATTGTCTTTGTTGTACAACTGCTTTAATAAAACTTACTGAAGCTTTTAAATCTTTTATTGGAGTGTGTAATAAATCACTTAATAAAATTTGATTATAGCTTTGGTAGGCTGGTAAATAGTGTACTGCTCTATTGGTAGCTATAGCTTTAGCAAGGTAATCTTTTAATTGATTGAAAGGTAAAGTAGTATTTACCCCTGAAAGCAAACTCTTTTGTTCTAAAGTTTGTTGACGTCCCATCCAAACAATTAAATCCATGGACATTTCATCTCCAAAGACAATAGTTTTATCTTGGTCTAAGTCAATGATAGCCGCTAAATTCGGAGCTGATATACCAAAGTAGTACAAAAAGGTACTATCTTGTCTAAAACGGTAAGTGTTATCTCTGAAGTTAATAGGGTTTTCTATGTTCCCTAGAAAAAGTAAAATACCACCTTGTGGGAAATTCTTTTTTAATACTTGTCTTCTATTTATATAGGTTTGTGTATCAAACATAATTATGGTGTGTTAGTTAGGCACAAGGTAATAACTTCTTTTTTATTAAAGAAGCATTCTTTTAGATTTTATATCCCCTTGTCTATTAACTTATACCAAGGTAACAAGAAACTAAATCCACCCTATTTCTTACTTTTAAATTCTTCTGCAAAGCCTGTAAAAATAAGGCAGGGTAAACAACTTAGTAATACACCAATACTAAAAATATAAAAGCTTAGAAAAAATATTGTTTTGCAAAGAACTCTTTTACCTTTGGGTAAAACTCGTGGCGCTTACTTACTTCTAATAAAAAGGTAGAGAACTCTCCTTTGAAGTAATACTTTTTGCCTAAGTGCTTACTTAATTCACTTTCTAAAGCTGTAGCAAAAACTTTCTTTTGCTCAGTGGTGGCTTGAATATATAACTGTTGTATTAATATAAAACAGTGCTGCTTTAAAAGACGATAATCTTCTACAAAAATGCTGCTTAGATAAAAAGCTATTTGCTGGCTGTAAACTTTAGGATCTTTAATTTGATGTACACTTAAGGCATACTTCTCAATATAATTATCGCAAAATATACCCAACCTTTTACTGTGGTGTACAATACTTTTATCAAAGTCATCTAAAGTATCTAAGAAGGCGCAAAATAATTCATAAGCCACAGGGGAATCAATATGAATGAACATAAAGGTGTTGATCGGTTCAATGGCAATTTGCAAAAGATCGATGATCTTTTTAATTTTCATGGCCTCAAGGGTTTTTCGCTTACCTCTTACACTTAAAATAACCCCTTGGGTAATTTCTATTACCTTTTCAGGGTCATAGGTTATGTCCTTTTTGGCAAAACTCAAAACAAACTGTTTTTCTAAAGCCTTATTTTTCTTAAACACCTCTAAAACCCATTCTTGAAGGGTATTCTTATCCATACTTTGGAGTAAATCCTGGGTTACAGAGGTTTTTTTCTTAGGGGTCTTCTTAAGGGGTTTAGAAGTAGATTTGGCAGTTTTTTCTTGTACTTCTTCACTAGGTTGCTGCTGCACATTAACAGAGCTTAAGTGTTTTAAAACTGCTAAAACATGTATACAATGTTGCTTTTCACTAGGGCAATCACAACTCGAGGTTTGTAATTTTTCACCTTGTAAAACAACTTGCACATCCCAAGAGTCCTCTTTATCATCTACAAAGCAGATATAATGTCCCTTTGAGGTTTGTTCTAACTCCCTTAAAGATAATTCTGCACATGCTTTAAGTTCTCTTTTTAATGCTCTTTTTAAAATACTATTCATTACCTAGTTCCCTATTTAAGGTATACACCCTATTTATTTAAAAAGCAAAGCTACGAGCAAATAAGCCAAATAAAAAATATCCTTTTTTTTATTCCATACCCACCATAAACAAACAGAATTTCCTATGTTATTTAATCCATAAAATCCTCACATACCTTAAGGCATATAGCCTAAAAATCTATTACTGTGTCTTGTCTTATTATTTTAATTATTAGGTACTGCTTTGAGGATATCTTCTAAGGTGGTCCTACTTAATTCTATTTCTTTGATTAAAGCTTCTTGTAAAAAGCCTAAGTCATCTAAAGAAGTGTCTCCTATCTCTTCTACCTTGGAAATAGGAATGGTTTTTTCATTAAGAATTTTTAGCGTGTGTTCCGCCTCAGAGTACAAGTTTGTGATTACTCCTTTACATAATTTTGCTTTGAGATAAAAAGACTTTAAATACAACTTAGACAACTCCTCTATTTCATAAGGGTGTTCTCTTTCAAAATAATTATCATAATACTGTACTACTTGATCAAAATCTTCTAATGCTATTAAACACTCTAGTTTTAGTTGATGCATTGGAAAATAATCTCCCATGTCCAAAGAGAGATCAACATAATATAAAGCCCTTTTATACCACTTTAATTCTAAACATGTTTTTGCGATATCCTCTCCACACATCATCCAATCAAGCATTTTGTACATATGCTTGCTTAGGAAAGTGTCTTTATAAAAATATAAACTATAATTATCCCAAGCACATTTGTAAAACTTATACATTAATTTGTAATATGTTCGTTTATAATGTTTGTTTTTTAACTCAGGGCTCTTGCGTTTTGCTCTTATGATATATGCTAAATTGACTATTTCCGAAGGGAGATTCTCTCCAAAGGAAAAAGGTACAATAGGACTTTTCAACTCCCACCAACACAGTATATAATAATAAGCAGCATAAGCCGAAAATCCTTGTTGTAGAGATAACCTTAAGTATTTTGCTGCTAGATCATATTCGTTTTTTCTAAAGTGGCTCAATCCAACATAGTAATATCCAAAAGCATAAGTGGGATAATCCTTTATACAACGTTTAGCAGTTGTGATATACTTATTTTTCGAAATAGACAAAACATGGAAAAAATTCTTTTCTAACTGTAAGATAAGTTGCTCTAAGGCAATTTGATTAGATTGTATTTTGCCTTTTAAAGAAAATCCACTTCTTAATATCAATAAAGCATTATACCAAAATCTAGCACCCATAGCATTTACAGTAAAGGTATCCGCCTCATCAAAATACTGTTTAAGGCAAACTAAGAGAGCATCTAATTTTTTCCCATTAAAGAAAATTTTCGCAAATTCTAGGAAAAAATCTTCATTACTATACACCAGCTCGTGTACATACTTTTCAAGGGACTTTGCCACCTCACTAGGTCTAGCATCAGTATACCCATGTAAGAGGATTACTTTTTGAACAATTAGATCAGAAACTATCTTGTTTCGCATCGCCCTGTTGTTTCTATGTAAAACAAAGGCGGCTTCTAACTCTTTCTCAATAGAATCTAAGCTCACCGCTACATCTGGGTGCCCTTTATACAATTCTTGGAGTGAATCTATAAATTCCTGCATATCTTCCATAATTTTAATTTTAAATCAATTCCACCTAAAACCTCATTCTTTTTGCCTGAAAACAAATTCAAAGATCTCCAAATGCTAATAGCTTACCCTTAAATGCTTGCTTAGATTTCACAGGATTTTCAACTAATAAAAGACACCTATAATAGAATGAATCCCCATCCTACTTGAAGATAACCAAGATCTACTACTCTACATTTTGAATAAATAGATCCTTTATTAACCTACAAGTCTTTGTTTATATATACCTACTTACTAAGGTATCTTTAACTAAAAACAAAGCACTATACACTGCACAGAATAAGATTAAAAATGAAGGCGCAGCAGCAACTCCATGAAGTATTCTTGCCAATTTTCACTAGAAGCAACTTTGCTTTAAAATGGAATCTTTCTAATTAACATTCCAAAACAAATAACTTAACTCACTGTTTATAAAGTTACTACATTAAATAATACCATTTACATACAAATAACAAATAGTAAACAAAAAGCCCTATACCTTGCGTATTTATTCAAATAAATTTTATTTATTTTTCACATATATCACTTTTTAATGTCCATTACTACGTATTTGACAAAATAAAAACGGCGTTTTTAGCGAGATAATTCTACCTTTAAAGAAAACTCTTAGTTAATAAGGATATAATATTTAAGTAAATATTTTCTTAATAACCTAATAATTAGTACATTTACCCTTACCTAACTAAACCATATAACACCAAAAATTATGACACTTATTCTAACCCGAGTATTTAATTATATCGTAGAGTGGATCCTTACTTTTTTCTAAGTAGATTGACTTATTGACTACAAAGTCTATTAAAGACTTCCTTATACATACAGAGCATTTGTATTAATTATATCTATAATTAATACAAATGCTTTTTTATTTTTTGAATCCATAAAAAAAAACTTACTTTAGCACATAATTTGTAATTAATAGATAACAACACAATGAAACAAGTAACTTTAAACGACATTCACGTAGGTTTAGGAGCAAAAATGGTTCCATTTGCAGGTTTTAATATGCCTGTACAATATGAAGGGGTAAATGCAGAACACGAAACCGTTAGAAACGGTGTTGGAGTATTTGATGTTTCCCATATGGGTATTTTCAAAATTTCTGGTCCTCACGCTTTGGAGTTAATCCAAAAAGTTACTTCCAATGATGCATCTGTTTTAGTAGATGGAAAAGCACAATACTGCTACTTTCCAAATGAGAAAGGTGGAGTAATTGATGACATCATTACTTATAGAGTAAACGACCAAGAGTACTTAATGGTAGTTAATGCTTCAAATATCGATAAAGACTGGGAGTGGATTAACAAGCACAACCAAGTTGGAGCAGTAGTAGAAAACCTTTCAGATGACTATTCTATCTTAGCTATCCAAGGTCCTAAAGCAATTGAGGCTATGCAAAGTTTAACTAGCATCAACTTAAGCGATATTGCTTTTTACAATTTTGTAATTGGGGAGTTTGCAGGAGTTCAAGATGTAGTTATTTCTGCAACTGGATACACAGGTTCAGGAGGTTTTGAAATCTATGTGAAAAACCAAGATATTTTAAACATCTGGAATAAAGTATTTGAAGCTGGAGAATCTTTTGGAATCAAACCAATTGGATTAGCAGCTCGTGATACTTTACGTCTTGAAATGGGATACTGTTTATACGGTAACGAACTAGATGAAGAGAGATCTCCATTACAAGCTGGTTTAGGATGGGTAACAAAATTCACTAAAGACTTTATTGCTAGTGATATTTTAAAAGCTGAAAAAGAAGCAGGAATCCAAAATAAATTAATTGGATTTGAATTAGTAGGAAAAGGAATTCCAAGAACAGGTTACGCAATTGTAGATGCAGATGGAAACGAAGTAGGTATAGTTACCTCTGGTACTATGTCTCCTTCTACAGGAAAAGCAATCGGAATGGGATATGTTCCAACAGCTTTAGCTGCAGTGGACACACCTATTTTTATCCGTATTCGTAAAAATGACGTAGAAGCTAAAGTGGTTAAAACACCTTTCTACAAAAAATAAAACCATCAAATAATAGGAGCTTAAAAATAAGCTCCTATTTTTTTTATGATTTCTATAAATTAAGCTATATTTTTGCATTACTAAAAATTAAGTTAGAATTATTATGGGAAGAGCGTTTGAATTTAGAAAAGGACGTAAGCTAAAACGTTGGTCTGCTATGGCAAAAACGTTTACAAGAATCGGTAAGGACATTGTAATGGCTGTAAAAGAAGGTGGACCTAACCCTGAGACTAATTCACGTTTACGTGCGGTAATCCAGAATGCTAAGGCAGCTAACATGCCTAAAGACAATGTGGAGCGTGCTATTAAACGTGCAACAGATAAAGATACTGCCAATTATAAAGAAGCAATGTTCGAAGGATACGGTCCTCATGGTATTGCTGTTTTAATTGAGTGTGCTACAGATAATAATAACAGAACTGTAGCTAACATCCGTAGTTACTTTAACAAATGTAATGGTACTCTAGGGACTTCTGGTTCAGTGGAATTTATGTTTGATCATACTTGTAACTTCCGTATTCCTGCACAAGAGGGAATGGATTTAGAAGAATTCGAATTAGAATTAATTGATTTTGGTATCGATGAAATCTTTGAAGACGAAGATGGAGTAATGATTTATGCACCATTTGAAAGCTTTGGAGCAATTCAAAAAGAATTAGAATCTAGAGATATTGAAATTCTTTCTTCAGGATTTGACCGTATTCCACAGGTAACTAAAGAATTGACAGAAGAGCAACAAGCTGATGTAGACAAATTATTAGAGAAGATCGAAGAAGACGACGATGTTCAAAACGTATTTACTACAATGGCATAATTGCTAACAAAATACTTACCTAATGGGTTATTCTTATTTAAAATAGGGATAACCCATTTTTTATTTCACTACTAGTGTAGACTTATTTACTTTATGTTATAAAGCCTATGGTAAATAAATCCTTTTACACAACCCATATAGACACAGGTTCTTTCATCTACTCTTGGTATTTAATAACAGCCAATGCCTATAAATAGTGGTATTGCCATAGATTTTTGTTACTTTTGTGTAAAAATTTTATACTATGAAATGGGAAGGAAGAAGACAAAGTAATAATGTCAAAGATTCTAGGGGTAAATCATCTGCTGGTAAAACCGCTATCGGAGGAGCCTTATTAGGTATCGTCATTACTTTACTTTATGTATTTGGAGGAGATACAGGAGCTAAAATCGCTCCAGTTTTAGAACAAGTTGCACAACAAACCACCCAGACTACTGCTCTTACTTCCACAAGAGAATTAACAGAGCAAGAAAAGCAAATGGGAGAAATGGTAGCAGTAATGTTTGCAGACACCGAAGATGTATGGCATAGGGTATTCCAAGAAAACGGCATTGTATACAAAGAACCTAAAATGGAGATATTTGAAAACCAAGTACAAACTGCTTGTGGGTCTGCCTCTTGGCAAGTAGGGCCGTTTTACTGCCCAGCAGATCAAACAGTTTATATGGATTTAGGTTTTTTTGAAGAACTTCATACCAAATACGGAGCTCAAAGAGGTAACATGGCCATAGCTTATGTTATTGCCCATGAAGTTGGTCACCATGTACAATACTTACTAGGAACCAATGAAAAAGTTAGAAAACTACAGGCTAACTCCTCTAAAGTTAGAGCCAATGAATTATCTGTAGCTCAAGAATTACAAGCTGATTTTTATGCTGGTCTATGGGCAGGATATATCCAAAAATACTTAGAACCTAAGGATATTACTATTGCTTTAAGCGCTGCCTCTGCTGTTGGTGATGATGCTATTCAACAAAGACATAGCGGTCAAATTAACCCAGAGTCCTTTACTCATGGAACAAGTGAGCAAAGACAACAATGGTTTCTAAAAGGATATAACACCAAGGATATCAAACAAGGCAATACTTTTGAATTACTAAACTAAGGATTTGTTTCACCAATTTTAAATCAAGGCTATTATATAGCAATGTGACTATGACAACTATTGAGCAAAAATTACAAGAGATAAAAGAAAATGGGCTAGCGATAAGTCCTAGTCAAATCTTACAATTATCATTTCAGTACTATAAAAGAACCGTTTTAAGCAGTGCCTCTGGTCTGATGTTTTTAGGTTTTGCTTTTTCTTTTATACTCAGCACAGTATTGATACGTTTTGTAAGTAAAGATCCAGAACAAGTAAGCCAGATGTTCTTAAACTTTGACCCATTGAGCTTAACCTCTTCTGAAATGGCTATTTACCTATTAGTGGGTTCTATAGTATCGGCGGTGGCTAGTATATTTGTAGGAGGTTTTATTTACTCCAATTATAAAGTGAGTGCTTTACAAATGCCTAGAATGTTTGATTTATTTCGTTTTATAATCAAAAAACAAGCCCTAAGCATTTTTATTGCCCAGTTTTCTATGAGTATTATTTTTTCTTCCATTAGTTTTGCTTTACAATTAGTGGGATTAAACTTAGTGGCACTTGCAATAAATTCGCTAATCAATATTCTACTTGTTTTTGTAGTACCACTTATTATATTTACGGATATGTCGCCATTTAAAGCAATCTCCAATAGTGTAATGGTGGTTAATAAAAAACCATTTGCCTTTATTTTGGTAATACTATTTAACTACCTAGCTATTATAATGGTAGTCATGCTTTTACTTAGTCTAGGGTTAGGTCCCTTTTTCCTAGTATTGGGTATATTTTTAAGTTTACCTTTTTTATTTAGTACCTACTTTGCGTTATACGCTAGTGCTATTGGAATATTTCCAAATACCACAGACACAAAACAATAGTGTGTTTGCTCACACTAATTATTATACTAAAAATCACGTTAGCTTTTAGCTATACGTGATTTTTTAGCCTTTATAGCTATCTGTATTCTGTTTATCCTATGTTAAATGGCATTTTGTCCACAATAACCACAGTACAAGAAGGTTAAGTTTTTGTTTATTGCCTATAATTGAAAAATTTAATTACTAAATTATACTAAAATAATGCAAATAATATCTTAATTTTAATAATAAAGTAAATAACAAAACAACACAACCCATTAACAAACAGTTATTTACGTTATTCTTAATAAATAATAAAGATAGATAGGAGTTTTTTTGGCATGGCAATTGTTTAACTTAAACAAATACAATACATCACCTTAACTAATAAAATTATATTTCATCAATGATAACAAATAAAAAAACTATCCTAGTTGGATTATCCGCCCTTATAATGATTGGAACATTAATCGGTATCAATAGTTGTAATATAGGCACTAACAAAGATCTTGATCCTAAAGAGAATGCCCTTGCCTTACCTACTATTGTAGTAGACACAGCTACGGCAGTAACAGTAAAGGATTACATTGGGAGCATCGAAGGAAAAGTAAACGTAGAGATACGTCCACAAGTGGAAGGAATCTTAGAGCAAATCTTCGTAGATGAAGGTTCCTTTGTACAAGAAGGACAGCCACTTTTCCAAATCAACAAACAACCTTACCAAGAGGTTTTAAATAATATGATTGCTACGGAAAACGTAGAGAAGGCAAAATTGAAAAATGCTGCCTTAGAGATCGAACGTTTAAAACCACTAATTGACAATGAAGTAATCGCTGAAGTGCAATTAGAAACAGCAAAGAGTAACTATGAGATTGCAAAGGCTTCTTTAGCTAAAGCAACTGCTGCAGTAGCAAGTGCACAAATCAACTTGGATTATACTGTAATTAAAGCTCCTGTATCTGGATACATTGGTAGAATGCCAAAGCGTATTGGAAACTTGGTTTCTAAAAGTGATAAAGAGCCCTTAACGGTATTATCTGACGTAAGTGAAGTATATGTATACTTTGGTATGAGTGAATCGGATTTCCTTTATTTTAGTAAAGAAAATCATTCAGACACTACAAATTTCGCTGGTTCAAATGCAAGTTTTGAACGCGAAGTAACTCTTATTCTAGCCGACGGTCACGAATATGCTGAAAAAGGAAAAGTAGATATGATTAATGGACAGGTAAACAGAAATACCGGTTCTATTTCTATTCGTGCTTCTTTTCCAAACTCTAAAGACGTAATGCGTTCTGGTAATACAGGAACCATTAAATTAAAAGAAACTAAACCAAATGTAATTTTAATTCCACAAGAAGTAACTACCTCTATTCAAGATAAAACCTTTGTATACATTATAGACCAAGATCAAAAAGTAAAATTTCAAGCTATTGAAATTGACGGAGTATCTGGTAAAAACTACATTGTAACAAAAGGATTACAAACGGGAGATCGCGTTATTAAAACGGGATTTGATAAAATTACAGAAGGCATGTTTGTAAAATCAAGCAACTAAGCCACTGAACTTCTTTAAAAAAGAAGCTAAAAAGATATACCAACACTTTTTATTAAAGTAAAAAAGCCAATTATGTTAAAAGCGATTATAAACCGCCCCATATTAGCCACTGTAATATCCATCATGTTTGTATTATTGGGGCTTGTTGGACTAACTTTATTACCCATTACGCGTTTCCCTGAAATTGCCCCTCCAAGTGTGCAGGTATCTACCTCCTACCCTGGAGCCAATGCTGAAACGGTAGCCAAGAGTGTCTTATTACCTATAGAAGAATCTATTAATGGTGTGGATAATATGACCTACATTAGCTCAAAGGCTAGTAACAGTGGAGCAGGAACTATCAGCGTGTTTTTCAAAGCTGGTACTGACCCAGATCAAGCTGCAGTAAATGTAAGTAACAGAGTAAGTAAAGCCTCCGCTGACTTACCTTCTGAGGTAAATGAGAATGGGGTTTCTGTAACTCCACGTCAAAGTGGAAATATTATGACCATCAACTTTTACTCGGATCACCCCGAAGAAATTTATGATGAGACTTTCCTACAGGCCTTTACCCAAATTAATATCAATAGAGAACTACTTCGAGTACCTGGGGTAGCCTCTGTAAGTAGAGTTGGAGCTAGAGATTACTCCATGCGTACATGGCTTAATCCAGAAAAACTAGCCCTATATAATTTAGTGCCTCAGGATATTATTGCAGCCATTAAAGACCAAAACTTTGAAATTGCACCAGGTAACTTTGGAGAGACCTCGGATGAAGCTTTCGAAACTGCATTAAAACATAAAGGTAGATTTAGTCTACCAGAGGAATATGAAGATATTGTAATTAAAACCAATATTGACGGATCTGTTCTTATGCTTAAAGACGTAGCAAGAGTAGAATTTGGAGCATCTAACGTTGGAAGTGATAATAGTGTGAATGGCTATCCGGGATTAACCATGAACATTACACAAACGGCTGGATCTAATGCAAGAGATATTGATATTGCTGTGAGAAAGGTATTAGAAAATGTATCTAAAACCTTCCCTTTGGGTATAAAATATGAAATTACCTATTCGGTAAAAGACCAAATTGACGAATCAATCAACCAAGTAAAACACACTCTTTTTGAGGCTTTTATCTTAGTATTTATCATCGTTTATCTGTTCTTACAAGACTTTAGATCTACTATTATTCCTGTTATTGCAATTCCTATCTCCCTAATTGGAACTTTATTTTTCATCTACTTAATGGGCTTCTCTATTAACGTACTGACTATGTTCGCATTAGTGTTATCCATAGGAATTGTGGTGGATGATGCCATTGTGGTGGTCGAGGCCATACATGAGAAAATGCATCAAACTGGTCTTAAGGCTAAAGAAGCTACTTTAGTAACCATGTCGGAGATTACAAGAGCAATTATCTCTATTACTTTAGTAATGTCTGCCGTGTTTTTACCAGTTGGTTTTATGCAAGGTCCAGCAGGTATATTCTATAAACAGTTTGCCTATACCTTAGCTTTTGCTATTTTAATTAGTGCGATAAATGCTCTTACTTTGGCTCCTGCATTATGTGCTTTATTTTTAAAGCAACCACATAATGAAAACCAACAACTGCCTTTAGAGGCTAAGGGGGACAAAAAATATATGGATGCTAAAAAGCAAAATACTATTAAACGCAGTTTAGCTAAGTTTTTCTTTGCATTCAATACCGCATTTGACTCCTTTACCAATACTTATGTAAAGGCCATTAAAAAATTAATCACCAATAAAAAAGTGACCCTTGCAGGGCTTGCTCTTTTTATAGGTGTTGGAGTAGTATTTTTACAAAACACCCCTTCTTCCTTTATTCCAAGAGAAGACGATAGTTTTATTACTTATTCCCTAGCTATGCCAGCTGGAGCCTCTTTAGCTCGTACTAAAGTAGTTCTTGCTAAAGCAGATAGTATCTTAAAACAAAGAGAGGATATAGTTGGAATGACCGCTATTTCAGGATATAATGCTATTGATGGTAATGCCAGTCCATCTTTTGCTGTAGGGTATATTAATTTAAAACCTTATAAAGAAAGAGGTAAGATCAAGGATATTGATGGTGTAATTGAGGATATCTCCAAGGATTTATCTGTAATTAACGAGGCTAGTTTTAACGTATTCCCACGTCCTACAATTTCTGGATTTGGAGATTTCGGAGGAATTGAATTCGTATTACAAGACCGTATGGGAGGTGGATTCGATGAATTTAGTGATGTTGCCCAACAGGTTATCGCCTCATTAAATGAACGACCAGAAATCAGTACAGCCTTTACTTCCTTTAAGGCCAATTTCCCTCAATACCTAATGGAGATTGATTATGTAAAGGCAAAAACTTTAGGTTTAAGTGTAAAGGACTTAATGAATACCGTTAAGAACTACTACGGGCGTATAAAAGCTGGAGATTTTACCCGTTTTGGACGTACCTATAGAGTGTATATGCAAGCTGATGTAAATTTCAGAGAAAACCCAGAGAGTTTTAACTCCATTTTCGTTAGAAATAAAAATGGTGATATGATCCCTGCCAATACGGTAATTAAGCTTAAAAAAGTATTAGGACCTGAGACAGTAACTAGATATAACTTATATAATTCTATTTCTATTAAAACTAACCCTGCACCAGGGTATAGTACTGGAGATGCCATGAAGGCTATTGAAGAGGTGACTCAAGATATGCCAGGGAACTATTCCTATGAATTTACAGGAATGTCTTTAGAGGAAAAAGATTCTGGTAGCCAAGCTGCAATTATCTTTGCTTTAAGTATTGTGTTTGTGTACTTTTTATTATGTGCACAATACGAGAGTTACTTATTGCCTATTGCCATCTTATTAAGTGTACCAACGGGTATATTAGGTGTGGCTTTATTTGTGAATCTAGCTGGACTACAGAACAATATTTATGTACAAGTAGGATTAATTATGTTAATTGGACTACTAGCCAAAAACGCCATCTTAATTGTGGAGTTTGCCCTTCAGCAGCGTAAAAATGGTTTATCTATTTTTGACTCAGCTATACAAGGAGCTAAAATGCGTCTACGTCCAATTTTAATGACCTCTTTTGCCTTCGTAGCTGGTTTAATACCTCTTATGTTTACGGTTGGACCATCGGCTCAAGGAAATCACTCAATTAGCTTTAGTGCTGCTGGAGGAATGATATTTGGGGTAGCTGCTGGTATTTTCTTTATCCCTGTATTATACTATGTATTCCAAAACTGGGATGAGAAATTAAAATCAAAATTCACCAACGATTAAATAAACTATATGAAAACAAATACTAAAATTTTACGATATGGTTTATATGCTTTATTTGGTGGCGGCTTACTTCTAAGTGTAGGATGTGCCCCACAAAGCAACTATAAAAAACCTGTATTAGATATACCTGATCATTATAAAGGACAAGACACCCTGAGCTCTCCTATAGACTCTGTGGGTATTGCTTCTATTGAGTGGAAAGAATTTTTTGAAGATGAACAATTAGTAGAACTCATAACACAAGGTCTAGCCTTTAACTTTGATTTCAAAATGGCTCTAAATAATTTAGAAATGGCTCAATTACAAGCTAGCCAAGCAAAATTAGAGTGGTTACCATCTATTAATGCTACTATAGCTGGAATTGACTATGCTTACCGTTCAAAAGATGTATACAATACCGCTTCTTCTAAGTATTATAAAGATAAAGAAGTTCCAACAAACATGTACTTAAATGCTTCCCAACATAAAACTGGACTAGCTTTGAGTTGGGAGTTAGATATTTGGGGGAAAATTAAAAGTAGAAGCGCTATGGCTTTAGCCCAATATTTAAAAACAAATGAGGCTAAAAAAGCAGTGCAAACTGCTTTAATCAGCGATATAGCTACGGGGTATTATAACCTACTTCTACTAGATGCACAAATGGAAGTGGCTCAAAGTAACTACGAGCTTACTAAAAACACTCTACGCATTGTAGAATTACAAAGAGATGCAGGACAAATCACCTCTTTGGCTATTCAACAAACCCGTAACCAAATGCTAGTGGCCAAAGCTCTTATCCCTAAATTGGAACAAGACATTGCCATCCAAGAAAATGCCCTTAGTATATTAACAGGACAACTACCTACCTCTATTAAAAGAGATACAAAGTTATCTACTGTAAAAAGCAATGAGGCTTTAACCACAGGGATACCTCTTGCTATGTTAAGTCGTAGACCTGATGTACAAAGTGCCCAATATGAATTAGATGCTAAAAATGCAGCAGTAGGAGTAGCACAAACAAGCCGCTACCCTTCTTTAAACATCAATGTAGGTGGAGGAGTTAATGCTATGCTAGGTAAAAACTGGTTCAATATCCCTGGTGCATTATTTGGAGATTTAGCAGCTAATCTTGCTGGTCCTTTATTTAATAAAAAGCGCCTAAAAACTGCCTTTGAAGTTTCTAAAATAGAAAGAGAAAATGCGGAAATAGATCTACAGAAAAAAGTATATATTGCTATTACAGAAGTAACCGACGCTCTTACTAATTTACAGACCGTTGAACAGCAAATTCAAATTGCACAAGAGCAAGTAACTACTTCTCGTTTAGGAGTAAAACAATCCAACCTTTTATTCAATAGTGGATTCGCAACTTATATAGAAGTTATTAACGCTCAAAAGAATATGCTTGATAGTGAATTGAGGTTAAATGAGTTTAGACAAAAGAAACTTCTCTCAAGAGTTAAACTATATAAATCCCTTGGTGGAGGATGGGATTAACACCTAACCTATTGTCTAATAAAGATATTTTTTGTAGTATTGAGTAACAAATAGCCAAACTCACATACAACAAAACTCACTTAAAGAGGCCTTTTTCAAAGGCCTCTTTTCTTTTTTAACTGATTACCAGTTCCTTAACGGTCATTCTTGTCCGATATACAAAAACAAGGCCACTTCTTCTACCTAATTATTTTCAAAGCAATAAAAGACAAAACACTCCATTATAGGAAAAAATAGAAAAACATTTAAAATTTATAATTAATCTAAATAAATGAACCTGAGCTCAATAAAGGACAAAAACACAGTAGAATCCTCTTGTTAAAAAGACCATTTTCAAGGATTAATAGCCGGTCTAATTACTTGAAGTAAAACCTCTTTTTCATAAAACACATACACAGGCGTAGATCTATTAAAAAACTAATACACCCATTTAAATCCAATATTGTCTTGTAAATGCCTTTGCTTTAAAGTTTAAAAAAGCCAATTAACACCACAACCTATTACCTTGGAATTATTCTAAGTAAAGCTGCTTGCACTTGGGCTATCCTAACTACTTAAAAAAGATCCTGCCTACTACTTTGTCAGTTCCACTTACTTATATACTTTACAACTTTGCTAGAATAAAAAAAGTCCTTTCTCTTTAAAATAAAGAAAAAGGACTCTTATATATTATTGTAAAATAATGCTTATCGAATGCCTTGTTGGTTTAAATAACGGTGGTATTTTGCACTATTGGCATTGTGCCCAGCCAAAGTCTTTGCAAACTCATGGTATCCCATTCTATCTACACTTGCACAAAAGTAGATATAATCGTGCTGCTCTGGATTTAATACTGCCTCTAAAGAGCTTTTATCTGGCATAGTGATAGGCCCTGGAGGTAAACCACTATTTAAATAAGTGTTATAAGGAGATACAATTTCCTTGTGCTTGTTTAAAACACGGAATATTTTGGTATCCCAATCCTGGTTTTCTAATTTATAACTATATACTAAAGTAGGATCGGCCTGAAGTGGCATTCCTATTTTAAGGCGATTTAAATAAGCCCCAGCAACTTTAGGTCTTTCATCTACTTTTACTGTTTCCTTTTGAACAATAGAAGCCAAAATAGCTACCTCTACAGGTGTAAGCCCTAAGGAATCCGCCTTAGCTCTTCTTTCCTTATTCCAGTAACGCAGATAATCACCATGTAATTTATTTCTTAGTTTAGTAGGATTCACATTCCAATATACCTCATAGGTATCTGGTAGAAAAGCCGCTAAAACATTTTGCTGAGTAAAGCCATTATCCTCCAAGAATTTAGGACTGTAAAAAGCTTGTAGAACTTCCAGAGAATCTGCCTGGATTTGGCTAGAGATACGCTGAGCCAAATTCTCAATGCGCTCTTGGTTATTAAAGGTTAAGCGAACAGGTAAATTAACTCTCAAAGCCTCAATGATATCATAACTATTCATACCATTTCTAAGCTTAAATCTACCCCCACTAACATTATAAGGGTATTGTCTTTGTTCTGCAATTTCTAAAAATCCTTCTTTATCTTGTAAATAAGGAGAAATAACGTTTAAAACGTCGTGAAAATTATCCGAATCCTTCACGTAAACGTACTGCTCCTCGTCCCATCCCTGTAAATTTGGAGAGAAAGCCTTTTGGTACCAAAAGTATAAATAACCTAAAAGTCCAAATACTCCTACTACCGATAAGAGAACGACAATGTTTTTAATCTTCATTGTTTGTTTAAAATATTAATTGATATAATGCTTCGTCTTTAAATACGTCCTTTGATCTAGTCCACTGCTTTTTTACTCCTACTAATGAAAAGCCCTTTTTTTCAAAAAGAGCTAAACTAGCTTCATTGTCCGTGGAAATATTGGCGTATAATTGATGCAAATATAAATCTTCTTTTGCGTAATCCATAACCATTTGTAAAGCCATGCTTCCATATCCCTTTTGCTTGTCTTTTTCATGTTGGATAACAATACCTACTCCAGCTCTTTGGTTTAATGGACAATAATCAAAAAGATCAATAAGTCCTAGGGTTTTATGGGTTTTAGTACAACAAATAACAAGGCGAAGCTGTTTTGCTGTATAAATATCCATATGAGCGTTCTCTAAGTATTGCTTAATTAAAAATCGGCTATAAGGAGTTTGTGTTCCACTTACCTCCCATAGGTTTTTATCGTTTTCCACTTGGTAGATAAATTCTAAGTCTTCCGGCTCTAAAGCTCTCAAAAAGATTGTTTGTCCTTGTATAAACATGGTATTAATTAACTTTAACCTCCCCTTTGAATACAAATTCAGCAGGGCCTTTTAAAAATATTTGGGTAAACTCCCCATTATTGTGCTTAAACTCTATTTGTAAATCCCCTCCTAATACGCTTATATCAATACAGGTGGCGTCCGCCTTTTTTAAAGCATACATAGCCAATGCCACCGCTGTGGCACCTGTTCCACAAGAAAGGGTTTCATCCTCCACGCCTCTTTCATAGGTACGAATATTAAAGCGATTAGGCCCCTCTTGTTCTACAAAGTTTACATTACTTCCATGGGGCTTATATAACTCACCTTGGCTTATTCCCTGGCCTTTGGAATATACACTAAAATGATCTAAGTTTCTCACTATAGCAACATGATGTGGACTACCTGTATCTACAAAACTATATTTTGGATAAATTTCTACTTGAGATACGTCTTTCATTTGCACCTTTACAAGATTTCCCTCAATAGTGGCATTATGCCCCCCATCATTGGCTTGAAAGTTACAACTATCGGAAATTATATCTAAATCTCTTGCAAAGGCTACTGCTGCCCTTGCACCATTGCCACACATACTACTTGGATTGCCATCACAATTGATGTAAATCATTTCAAAATCACTGTGAGTAAGGATATCGTTTTGAATTAAAATAAGTCCGTCTGCTCCTATACCAAAACGTCTATCGCATAAATGAGCGATTAATTCTTTATTGTTTTTATCAAAGGTATTGTCTCTATTGTCAATTAAAATAAAGTCATTACCCGTGGCTTGGTATTTATAAAATTCCAACATATTTTTAATTACTTTATACTACTAAAATCTACCTTTTTTCGCAGGTGAACAATTTTTGCTTGTTAACCTTGGGTTAAAGGTAGCACATCTTGATAAATTCTTTAATATTTTTACTCTAATACTTTAAAAAACAGATCTATTTATGCGAAATTTCTTTTCCCTATTACTTATTTCTATTTTAAGTGGTGCTTTAACCCTTTTAGGTTACACCTATTTTTTCCAACCTCAAATCTACACTGGTGTCTCTACCCCTACTTTAGAGAGTCAAACTAAAATGGAACTCCCTAATTTTACTACCCCTAGTGATTTTACTCACGTGGCTCAAAGTACAGTAACGGCCGTAGTTCACGTTAAAAATGTTAGTTATACCAAGGCTGGTCCATCGAGTATTATAGATTACTTTTATGGAACAAATCAAAATAGTAAACCAAAGGCCCAAATTGGAATGGGTTCAGGTGTAATTATAAGCCCTGACGGATATATTGTAACTAATAATCACGTGATTAACAACGCCTCTGAAATTGAAATTACTTTAAATGACAATACCCAATATAAGGCGGTGTTAATAGGAACAGATAAACAAAGTGATATTGCTTTATTGAAAATTGAACCAAGTAGTGAATTATCCTATTTGATCTTTGGAGACTCCGACAAAATAGAATTAGCCCAATGGGTACTAGCTGTTGGTAATCCTTTTAATTTAACCTCAACAGTAACCGCTGGTATTATCTCGGCTAAAGCGCGTAACCTTTCCCAAAGTGGTATTCAAAGCTTTATACAAACCGATGCAGTAATCAACCCAGGTAATAGCGGGGGAGCCTTAGTAAATAACAAAGGTGAATTAATCGGAATAAACACCCTTATCTCCTCCAATACAGGATCTTATGTAGGATATGGTTTTGCTGTACCTTCCAACCTAACCAAAAAAATAGTACAAGATCTAATGCAATTTGGCAATGTGCAGCAAGCTATTTTAGGCATAAGCGGGCAAGAACTAAACCAATACTTAGCCAAAGAACTAGATGTACAAACAACCCAAGGGTTTTATATCGCCTCTATTGATCCAAATTCCAATGCCCAAAACCAAGGCTTAAGAGTTGGAGACATTATCACCCATATCGACAACAAAAAAATCACTACTTTCATAGAAATAAAGAATATATTAAGCCATAAAAGTCCACAGGATACTGTCTTAATCACCTATATAAGAGATAATAAACAACACCAAACTAATCTTACCTTAATTAAACAACCCTTAGAGACTACCACCTATAAAGGCTTTGAATTCGAGGACTTAACTCCAAGTGAAAAGCAACAACTTGGTTTGAACTATGGAATAAAAATAAAAGAGGTTAATAATGCGGAATATGCAGCCTATAAAAATCAACTCCAAGGTAGTATCTTGCTGTCTATAAATGATATAAGCATAGACTCTTGGCAACAAGCCAAAAGTTTACTTGAGCAATTATCTAACAAGCAAAAGGTTAAACTACATATAATATCTAAAAAAGGACAATATCTTAGCTTATTGTTATAAATGTTTTTAAAAAGAAATGCTTCTTTGAAAAAAGCTATTTTTAACTTTTACACTTGATTAATTCATTTATAATATAGACTTTTGCAATAATTTATACAACACAATCTAATCCATGAAAAATACAAGTTTATACGAAAAGGAATTAGCTTTTCAAGCAGACCGTAGAAAGGCATGTGTAGAATTTATCAAAATCGCTAGCGATTTATGGTATGATAAATCTATCGAGTTATTAATGTTCCGTAATCAATTAATTGACCGTAGCGTTAATGATATCATTAACCTTCACGAATATGCAGCTAAATTCGTAAGTAAACCAATTAATATTTTTGATACAGTTGAAATTGCTAAAGCAATCCAACAAGCTGATTTACCACCATCTAGAATTGATATCGGTAAATTAACTTATGAGTATCAATTAGAAGAAAACAATGATGGTAATGCATTATCTTTTGTTGTTAATAAATTAAAAGGTGCTAAAGATACAGAGCAAATCGTTCCTAAAGATGTAGTTCTTTACGGTTTTGGTCGTATTGGACGTTTATTAGCTCGTGAGTTAATGAACAAAATTGGTAAAGGACAACAAATGCGTTTACGTGCTATTGTAACTCGTGATAAAGACGATGCTACTTTACTTGAAAAACGTGCTTCTTTATTAAAATATGACTCTGTTCACGGTGACTTCGAAGGATCTGTAGTTGCAGACCCAGAAAACAAAGCATTAATTATCAACGGACATACTGTTCACATGATTTCTGCTAACTCTCCAGAGGATATTGACTATACTAAATATGATATTGACAACGCTTTAGTTATCGATAATACAGGTGTATTCAAAACAGAAGAAGAATTAGCTCGTCATTTATCTTCAAAAGGTGCTAGCAAAGTATTACTTACTGCTCCTGGAAAAGGTATTCCTAACATCGTACATGGAGTTAACCATGCAGAGTACGATCCAGAAACTGTAAATATTTGGTCAGCAGCATCTTGTACAACAAATGCTATTACACCAATATTAAAAGTAATGGAAGATAACTTCGGTGTTGTTAAAGGACACTTAGAAACAATCCATGCTTACACAAATGACCAAAACTTAGTAGATAACATGCATAAGAAATACCGTCGTGGTAGAGCTGCTGCATTAAACATGGTTATCACTGAAACTGGTGCAGGTAGTGCAGTTGCTAAAGCTTTACCAGAATTAGCAGGTAAATTAACTTCTAATGCTATTCGTGTTCCAGTTCCAAATGGTTCATTAGTAGTTTTAAATTTAGATGTAGAAAAAGCTACTTCTTTAGAAGAATTAAACAAAGTAATGCACAATGCTGCTTTACAAGGTGATTTAGTAGAGCAAATCAAATACTCTATCAACAACGAACTTGTTTCTTCTGATATTGTTGGTACTTCTGCTCCATCTATCTACGATAGTAAAGCTACTATTGTTTCTGCAGATGGAAAAAGCGTTGTATTATACGTTTGGTACGATAACGAATATGGATATAGCCACCAAGTTATCCGCTTAGCTAAATACGTTTCTCAAGTTAGACGTTTTACTTACTACTAGTAGATACTACTCTTTTAAAGAGTAATACAATACAAAAAGCCCCAAACAATGTTTGGGGCTTTTTTTTTAAAGGTTACACTTAACCTTTTATGTGATATGCTATATTTCTACATTAAAGCAAAGACTATTTCACATGGGATATTCCACAGGAAATAAACCAAGTACTTTGGGGTTAAAGCTCCAAAGAATTACTGCTGAATAAGCGAATCTAAAGCTACCCTGAATTTAGCACTATTCCAATCGGCTGCTCTAAATTTCTTTACTACAACATTACTTTTTTTATCAATAACAAAAGAAGCAGGAAGAGTTTGTGAATAAAGCACTGCAGGTGGAGCAGCATTAGCTGTATAGTAAACAGGTAGATCATACTGATGTTTACTTTGGAATTTTGCTACAACCTCTGGATCTTCATCAGTTAAAAACAAAAAGACCACTTTATCTTTATAATCATCATATAAGGCTTGGAAGCTTGGTTTTTCTGCTAAACAAGGAGGGCACCAAGTAGCCCAAAAATTAATAATCACTACTTTATTTTGCAATTGATCTAAATTGAACTCCTCCCCATTCTGATCATAAATTTTCCATTGTCCATACTGAAGACTTTGATAATCTTCTTTATGTTCTAAAGAAGGACTCATGGCAATCAGACGGTTAATCCATACTTTAAATGAAGTACCAACAGGAGTAAATAAAAGCAGTAAAATAACCACCACCCATATTATATTACCTATAATCTTTTTTTTCTTACTTTTTTCTTGCATTATAACTTTTAAATAATCATTGGATTCTACTCTATTCTTAATATACTCCGAGAGTTCTATAAATTAAAAACACATTATACCATTAAGTGTTTACTTTTTAATTAAAACAAAGGATTTTCCTTTTTTACAACTTTTTAAAAGAAAATCCCCCTAAACCTTGGATAGGCTCATTTGTATATACCCACAAATATAACACATAATCTAAAGCCATACCTTAAGTAAAAACATTAATACTGCCTAAGTTTTATTTAAAGCACTTTAAAAATTTTAGTCAAAAAAAGGATTCAGCTAAAAGCTGAATCCTTCCTTATAGGTTATACAATATAACACCTACTTAATTACCAGCAGCAATCAAATTTAGGGCTGAACCAGCCTTAAACCATTCTATCTGGCTTTGGTTATAGGTATGATTTGCTTCTATTATATCTTTGCTACCATCACTATGAACAAACTCTATCTTTAAAGTTTTCCCTGGAGCAAACTCTGTTAAGTCTAAGAAGTTGATTGTATCGTCCTCTTGGATTTTATCATAATCTGCTTCATTTACAAAAGTTAAGGCTAACATCCCTTGTTTTTTAAGGTTCGTCTCGTGTATACGTGCAAAGGATTTTACCAGTACAGCTCTAACTCCTAAGTGACGAGGCTCCATAGCAGCATGCTCACGAGAAGAACCCTCCCCGTAGTTTTGATCTCCTACAACAATAGTAGGAATTCCTGCAGCCTTGTACTCTCTTTGAGTTGCTGGAACTGTACCATATTCTTTGGTAAGTTGGTTTTTAACTGAATTGGTTTTATGGTTAAAAGCATTCTCCGCTCCAATTAACATATTATTGGAGATATTATCTAAATGCCCACGGTAACGTAGCCATGGTCCAGCCATAGAAATATGGTCTGTTGTACATTTACCAAATGCTTTAATTAGCAATTTTGCACCTTGGATATTCTTACCATCCCAAGGAGCGAAAGGCTCTAATAACTGCAGACGAGAAGAAGTATCCGAAACCACTACCTCCACTTTAGAACCGTCCTTAGCCGGAGCTTGGTATCCTGGGTCTTCTACATCAAATCCTTTTGTTGGTAATTCATCTCCAAAAGGAGCTTCTAATTTAACCTCTTCTCCTTTGTCATTTAACAAAGTATCCGTTATAGGGTTGAAGGTTAAGTCTCCTGAAATAGCTAAAGCAGCTACCATTTCTGGAGAGGTAACAAAAGCGTGTGTATTAGGATTACCATCGGCTCTTTTAGAGAAGTTACGGTTAAAAGAGTGTACAATGGTGTTTTTCTCTTCTTTATCTGCTCCTGCTCTATCCCACTGTCCAATACAAGGCCCACAAGCATTGGTAAATACCTTAGTACCCATTTTTTCAAAAATATCGATAATACCATCTCTTTCTATGGTATAGCGAATTTGCTCTGATCCAGGGTTAATTCCAAATTCTGCCTTTGGAGTAATACCATGCTTAACTGCTTGTTTAACAATAGAGGCAGCTCTACTCATATCTTCATAAGAAGAGTTAGTACAAGATCCAATTAATCCCCACTCTACTCTTAATGGCCAACCATTTGCTACAGCCTCTTGTTTCATCTTAGATACAGGAGTACCTCTATCTGGTGTAAATGGCCCGTTGATATAAGGTTCTAATTCTGATAAGTTTATTTCAATTAATTGGTCAAAATACTCCCCTGGATTATCATATACTTCCTTATCACCTGTTAAGTGCTCAGCTACCTTATCTGCAGCATCCACTACGTCTTGTCTATCTGTTGCGCTTAAATAACGGCGCATAGAGTCGTCGTAGCCAAAAGTCGAAGTTGTTGCACCAATCTCGGCACCCATATTACAAATGGTTCCCTTTCCAGTACAACTCATTGATTTAGCACCTTCTCCAAAGTATTCTACAATAGCACCTGTTCCACCTTTAACCGTTAGAATATCTGCTACTTTTAATATTACATCTTTAGGAGAAGTCCATCCGTTTAATTTACCAGTTAACTTAACTCCAATTAATTTAGGGAACTTTAGCTCCCATGCCATTCCTGACATTACATCCACAGCATCAGCTCCTCCAACACCAATGGCAAGCATTCCTAAACCTCCTGCATTAACCGTATGAGAATCCGTTCCAATCATCAAGCCTCCTGGAAAAGCGTAATTTTCTAAAACGATTTGATGGATAATTCCAGCACCTGGTTTCCAAAACCCAATGCCGTATTTATTAGACACAGAAGATAAAAAGTCAAAAACCTCAGAAGATTGCTTTTCTGCCACTTTTAAATCCGTAGCAGCGCCAACTTTAGCTTGAATAAGGTGATCACAATGTACCGTAGTAGGAACAGCTACACTTTGCTTTCCAGCATGCATAAACTGCAAAAGTGCCATTTGCGCAGTGGCATCTTGACAAGCAACACGATCTGGTGCAAAGTCCACATAATCCTTACCTCTAACAAAAGCCTTGGATGGAGTCCCATCCCAAAGGTGAGTGTATAAAATTTTCTCTGAAAGGGTTAACGGACGCCCTACAAGCTCACGAGCCTTAGCCACTCGATCCGGCATCTTGTCATACACTTTCTTAATCATTTCAATATCAAAAGCCATAATAAAAAGTTTTTTAATGTTTTGGGTAATGGTATACAAGTTAGCAAATATTCTACTGTAATACCGACATTAAGTCCTTAAAATCAAGTGTTAGCCCTTTATTTAGAACTAATATATTTAAAAAACATATTTGACTCCATTTGTATTGAAAAACACCTTCCTATTTTATTTGCCTTTTACTATTTGAATCTCCTATCAAAAGCAAAAACACCTTCTATAAAGTAAATAAACACCCTTTACGCCCTTTAATCAATTCAAAAGTCTTTCCCTTTATTAAAGCGTAAACAATCCCCTAAATCCTCTTAGAAGTATTTAAAAAATCCCCTATACAAAACAAAAAAGGCTGCCCAATTCTGGACAGCCTTTTAAATTATATAAGTACTTTATCTCAAAGAAAAAGTCTATTATTTTGTAGTAGAGATTGGAGTAAATTTAGTTAAATTGATTCCTTTCACTGCATCTTTGTACTCTTGTACATTTGGAATTCTACCTAAAATAGCAGATAAAACTACCACTGGAGTAGAAGCAAGTAAAGATTCTCCTTTTTTGCGTTCTGAATCCTCCACTACACGTCCTTGGAATAAACGAGTAGAAGTAGCCATTACAGTATCTCCTTTAGCAGCCTTCTCTTGGTTACCCATACAAAGGTTACAACCAGGGCGCTCTAAGTACATAATATTTTCATATTCTGTACGAGTATTTGTTTTAGGTAAAAGATCGCTGAACTCAAAACCAGAGTATTTTTGTAAAAACTCCCAGTCTCCCTCTGCTTTTAACTCATCAATAATATTGTAAGTTGGAGCTGCAACCACTAAAGGTGCATTAAAAGTAACTGTTCCTTTTTGAGCCTCAATATTCTTAAGCATTTGAGAAACAATTTTTAAATCGTCTTTGTGTACCATACAAGATCCAACAAATCCTAAGTCTACTTTTTTATCTCCTTCGTAGAAAGAAAGCTCTCTAATAGTATCGTGTGTGTAACGCTTAGATACGTCTTCGTTATTTACATCTGGGTCAGCAATCATTGGCTCATCAATGATGTCTAAGTCAATTACTACCTCAGCATAATATTTAGCATTTTCATCTGGCATTAAAGCTGGTTTATCACCTGATTTAATTTCTTCAATACGCTTGTTTGCTTTATTGATTAAACCTTTTAATACTGCTTTATCATTATCCATTCCTTTATCAATCATGATTTGGATACGACCTTTAGCAATTTCTAAAGATTCCACTAAAGTATCATCTTGAGAAATACAGATAGAAGCTTTTGCTTTCATTTCTGCAGTCCAGTCAGTAAATGTAAAGGCTTGGTCAGCTAATAAAGTTCCAATATGTACCTCGATGATTCTACCTTGGAAAACGTTCTCTCCACCAAATTGTTGTAACATCTGAGATTGTGTAGCATGTACCACATCACGGAAATCCATGTGCTCTTTCATGCTTCCTTTGAAAGTAACTTTTACAGACTCTGGAATTGGCATAGAAGCCTCTCCTGTTGCTAAAGCTAAAGCTACTGTACCTGAATCGGCTCCAAAAGCAACTCCTTTACTCATTCTAGTGTGAGAGTCACCTCCAATGATAATAGCCCATTCATCCACAGTAATATCGTTTAATACTTTGTGAATAACGTCAGTCATTGAGTGGTATTCTCCTTTAGGGTCACGAGCAGTAATTAAACCGAAGTCATTCATAAAGCGCATTAACTTAGGAATATTTGCTTGAGCTTTTTTATCCCAAACCGATGCAGTGTGACATCCTGATTGGTAAGCACCGTCTACAATTGGTGAAATTACCGTTGCAGCCATAGCTTCTAATTCTTGAGCTGTCATTAATCCTGTAGTATCTTGAGATCCTACAATATTAACCTCTACTCTAACATCCGATCCAGCGTGTAATACTTTACCTGGAGTAACTCCAACAGCATTTTTATTGAAGATTTTTTCCACAGCAGTTAATCCTTGTCCTTCTACAGAAATCTCTTTCGATGGAGCGTAAACAAGTGGTGGAGTAATTCCTAATAATTTTGCAGCGAATGTTTGTAATTTCTTACCAAATACAATAGCGTAAGATCCTCCTGCTTTGATAAACTCCATTTTCTGAGGAGTTAAAGCCTTAGAGATATCGATTAACTCCGTATCTTGGTTATATAATTTTTTTGTTTTTGTATCAATAGTTAAAACAGTACCTGTTTCTACAGAGTAAACTTGCTCTAAAATAGGCTCGTCTTTCTCGTTTCTAAGTACTTCTCCATTAGCGTCTGTTTTCTTTACCCAGTTTTTAAGGTCTAAACCAATACCACCAGTAACATCTACTGTTGTTAAGAAAATAGGAGAGATTCCGTTTGTTCCTCCAACAATTGGAGCAATGTTTACAAATGGTACATAAGGGCTAGCTTGTTTTCCTGTCCAAAGAGCTACGTTATTCACTCCTGACATTCTAGAAGAACCAACACCCATTGTTCCTTTCTCTGCAATTAACATTACACTTTTATCTGGATGTAAAGCCTGTAGAGCTCTAATTTGTTTTTGCGCCTCAGGAGTAATCATACACTGTCCGTGTAATTCACGATCCGAACGAGAGTGAGCTTGGTTACCTGGAGATAATAAATCGGTAGAAATATCCCCTTCTCCAGCGATAAAAGTAACTACTTGGATTTTTTCTGCTACCTCTGGTAATTCTGTAAAGAATTCTGCTTTAGCATAGCTCTCAATAATATCTTTAGCAATTACATTTCCTTTTTCAAAAGCTTCTTTTAAACGGTCTGTATCTGCATCGTATAAGAATACTTGTGTTTTAAGTACTTTAGCTGCCTGCTCTGCAATAGCAAGGTCATTTCCTAATGCAAGGTCTAATAAAACCTTGATAGAAGGTCCACCTTTCATATGAGATAATAACTCAAATGCAAAGTCAGGAGTAATTTCCTCTACTTTTACTTGACCTAAAATGATTTCTTTTAAAAAGCTAGCTTTTACTCCAGCAGCACTTGTAGTACCTGGTAAAACATTATAGATAAATAAACGTAAAGATTCCGCACGATCTGCGTGATTGATATCTCTAATTTGCTCAATAATCTCGCTTAATAACTCAGCGGTGTCAATTGGCTTAGGATTTAATCCTGTTTTTTTTCTTTCTTCAATTTCGTTGATGTAATCCTTATAAAGGCTCATAATTATTATCTTTTGAATACAAGAAGCTAACTGGTGTTTAAAGATCCGAACCTTTTATTGCCAATCAACCTCTTAAAAATTATACATTCTACTTTTTAGCAAATCCTCAAATGCCAAACTTTCCCTTTACCAAACTATGTTAAAAAAAGAAAGCTTCAAGGTAATTTTCTCTGCCTAAACAAAGAGTAATTATCCCTATCACAAACTAGGTAAACACAGGGTAAAAACAAGGCAGCCTTAGGATTCCCTATTTTTAATCAACGCAAATTTAATCAAAGTAATTCATATTCAAAAATTTTTACTTAAAGCTACAAATCAGAGAATTATTATTTATAAAGATTCTATTTTGATGATAAAAATTCAATGTGTTTAATGTTTCGAGTCCGTTTTTTTGATTTCATTTAAAATTTAATGCTTAAAATAACATTTTGTAAATTTTAGACTTGTTTTAATAAAAAAATGACATTTTAGATAATTACTAAAATGTCATTTTTGATTATATGGATTATAATATTCTTATTTTTTCATCCAATTATTACGGAATTCGCAATCTCTAAATTCACCTTGAATATTGATATGTACATCTTTTAAGGTCTTAGCTACCCATTTTTGTACTTCCTCGGCTTGTTTTTTGTTTAAAGCCATGGTGCGAACCTTAGTATAATCGTTTACAAAGTCTACTTTATGCTCAGCATACTTTTTATTCACAGTTACAATTTTGAAAGATTTTTGATTCATTCTTGGATCAAAACTCATTGTTACAGGAGATACCTCTCCTTGGTTTAAACCAGCTACTAATTGGTATAATTCACGATCCTCCATATTGTTTAACTCAAAACGAGTTTCCATTGTCATTGGCTCTTTCATTATACCTCCGTTTAAACGGGTATCTTTATCATCCGAAGAAGATGCAGCTGCTTCCTCAAAGGTAATTTCTTTGTTAACTATCTTTTCGCGAATACCAGCTAGCTTTTGTTTAGCCTCTTCTAAGGCTTGATCTGTAGCTACAGGTGCAATTAATACATGGCGAACATCTAAATGTTGTCCTCTAATCTTTTCTAAATAGATAATATGATAACCGAATTCTGTTTCAAAAGGTGCAGAAATTTCTCCTTCAGCTAAACTAAAAGCAACCTCTTTAAACTCTTTTGCGAAAGGGTCTTTTTTAGTAATAGAATAAAACCCACCATTAGAGGAAGAACCTGGATCCTCGCTAAATAGTACCGCTTTACTAAAGAAACTAGCTCCATTGTTTAATACATCGTCTCTCATTTCATTAAGACGGTCGATTACCTTTTGCTTTTGTTCTTTACTTACCTCTGGTTTTATAACAATTTGAGCAATCTCTACCTCATCCCCTACCATAGGAACTTTATCCTCTGGAATGCTTAAAAAGAACTGTCTTACTTCCTCTGGAGTAATGGTTACTTTTTTCACAATATGCTGTTGCATATTTTCAGTTAACTTATTTTGCTTTACAATATCAAAGAAATAAGAACGGAATTCCTCTTCACTTGACTTATTATAAAAAGCTAAAATCTTATCCATGGAACCAACTCCTTCAATCATACGGTTAATTTGCTCGGACATAAAAGAAGTAACTTCACTATCTGGCACATCTAAACTATCTTGAACAGCTTGGTGAGCAAATAATTTATCTTCTAAAAGACGCTCAAAAATCTCACAACGAGAAAGGTAATCTACTGGGGCATTTTGAGCTTTTAACTCTAGTAAAGTTTTATCTATTTCTGAATCTAAAATAATATACTTACCAACTACACCAACAACTCCATCAATCTTTCTTTTGCCTTGAGGGGCATTTTGACCATGTGATAGGCCAATAAAAGACAAGGCCATTGCACAAACTATCCACGTGGTGGCTTTAAAAAACTTCATACTTTTTATTGTTTTTTGCATCATTTAAAATATCTTCTTGTATTTGCTTTAACAAAGAAACCTTGCGCTGATTTAAAACCAGTAAACGCAAAGAATTCTTTATATAATCATAAGGAATTTGCTCTCCTTTATTTTTCACTTCTTTTACCTTGACAAAATAAGTACTATTTTGGTCATCTACCTCAAAAATTGTATTATTTTTTAAGTAACCACTTTTATTCTGAGGATTTAGAAAAGGTAATTTTTGGTATAAGTAGTTTACATCTACCCATACCGAGTCATTTAATCCATAGGATTTCATCTGAAGGGTTTGCTCTGACAAAGAGGCAAACTCATTTGTTTTTGAACTATTGAACTTCTTTTTAATACTGGCATAATTTGCATTATCCTTTAAAACGTTCACATAGGCCAATTGCACTAACATATCCTCTACTGTCAAAGTCTTTTCGAATTCTTTGTAATAGCGCTCTAAATCGCTCTCTACAACAAGGGTATCGATTTTACTTTGTACCATATTTTCCAAATAGGCTTTAATCTTTAGATCCTTAGCATAGTTATCTACCAAAATATGTATTTGCTCCTGTTCCACAGGAGATAGGTTAAACTCCGCTACATTAGATAATAACTCTTTGGTAGCCCATTTTTCAATAAAACGATTAACCACCACTATACTATCTTTGGAACCTTGTAAATTTTGCCCAAAAACCTCCAAGGATTCTTTGGGTAAATATTTATCCCCTACCCTTGCTAAAGCATCTTGGCTTTGCTGGGTTGCATTAGGAGTAGTACAGGACTGTAAAAAAGCCATCGCTATTAGAAAAACACTGCCTATCCAATAATTTGTTTTTTTCATCCTTTATATGCGTTTAAGTCAGGTAGATTGATTTTAATGCACCTACAAAAATAGTCAAATACTCTAATGTTGCTATTAATATGTAATGCTAATTTCAAAATAAGTGGTTTAGAGCTGGAAAACCTAACATTTTAATATATTATTTAGTTTTAAAAACCGCCCAAAACCCCGTTGTATTTAGTTTTACAAAATCCTTATAAAATAAAAACTACCTATTTCAAGGAAATATACCTACTTTTGTAGACTAAAATTTTTAATAATGAGTTTTTTAAAGGAAATCGATCGCAGAAGGACATTTGGGGTAATTGCGCACCCGGATGCTGGTAAAACAACTTTGACAGAGAAGTTACTTCTTTTTGGTGGAGCTATTCAAGAGGCTGGAGCAGTGAAGAACAATAAAATAAAAAAAGGAGCTACTTCTGACTTTATGGAAATTGAACGCCAAAGAGGGATTTCAGTTGCTACCTCTGTTTTAGCCTTTAATTATAAAGATAAAAAAATAAACATTTTAGATACACCTGGACACAAGGATTTTGCTGAAGATACTTTTAGAACATTAACTGCTGTAGATAGTGTTATTGTTGTAATTGACGTGGCTAAAGGGGTAGAGGAACAAACCGAGAAATTAGTTGAAGTTTGTAGAATGAGAAACATCCCTATGATTGTCTTTATCAACAAATTAGATAGAGAAGGTCGTGATGCTTTTGATTTAATGGATGAAGTAGAGCAAAAACTACAATTAAAAGTAACCCCACTTAGCTTCCCTATTGGAATGGGAGCTGATTTTAAAGGTATCTATAATATATGGGAAAAAAACGTCAACCTTTTTAGCGATGATAGTCGTAAAAATATTGATGATGTTATCTCCATTAAAGACATCTACTCTACAGAATTAAATGCCCTTGTTGGAGATAAAAGTGCAAATACTTTAAAAGAAGACTTAGAAATTGTAGAGGGTATCTATCCTGAATTTAATGCTCAAGAATACAAAGATGGGTTACTTCAGCCTGTATTTTTTGGTTCTGCTTTAAATAACTTCGGAGTAAGAGAGCTTTTGGATTGTTTCATTGAAATCGCGCCTTCTCCTACTGCAAAAGAATCTACCACAAGAGTAGTTGAACCAAGAGAAGATTCTTTCTCAGGTTTTGTATTTAAAATCCACGCTAACATGGATCCAAAGCACAGAGACCGCTTGGCTTTTGTGAAAATTGTATCTGGAACCTTTGAAAGAAACAAACCATATTTACACGTTAGACAAGGGAAGAAACTAAAATTCTCTTCTCCTAATGCTTTCTTTGCAGAGAAAAAGGAAATTGTAGATATTTCTTTCGCAGGAGATATCGTAGGATTACACGATACTGGTAACTTCAAAATTGGAGACACCCTAACGGAAGGAGAAATCATGAGTTTTAAAGGTATCCCTAACTTCTCTCCAGAGCACTTCCGTTATATTAACAATGCCGATCCAATGAAATCTAAGCAATTAGAAAAAGGAATCGACCAGTTAATGGACGAAGGAGTTGCTCAGTTATTCACCCTTGAGATGAACGGACGTAAAGTTATTGGAACAGTTGGTGCTCTTCAATACGAAGTAATTCAATACCGTTTAGAGCATGAATATGGAGCAAAGTGTATCTATGAAAACTTCCCTGCTTATAAGGCATGTTGGGTAAGTCCTGATGATCCAAAGAATGAAGAGTTCAAAGAATTCAAGCGTATCAAGCAAAAATTCTTAGCTCATGATAAATCAGGTCAATTAGTATTCTTAGCCGATAGTGAGTTCTCTATCCAAATGACACAAAGTAAATTCCCAAGTGTAAAACTTCGTTTTACTTCAGAGAAAATACAATAATACTTTTGTAAAAGTAATAGATATAAAAGCACCCTAAGTAAATTTACTTAGGGTGCTTTTATTTTATTCAAACACCTAGTAATCTTTTAGTTTACTAGAAAATTTTAGTCAACACAATATTCAAAGTGAGTAGATAGCTGATAGATTGAAGTTCTCTCTTTTTTCATGCAATGAATCCCTCCTTACTTCTTTATACATTCCCCTGGCTTTGTGTTATATTTGTTTTATAGAAAAACACTCCTTTTATAGCGCCTTATCATGTTAGAAAACACTATTGAATTTGAATTATTAGACAATCAAAGCCCAACTCCTTATAGCCTTTTGCTACTAGCAGATGAGACAAAACAGGCAATAGATAAATATGTATTTGACTCCAAAGTCTACCTTGGAAAACAGCAAAGGCAAACCATAGGGGTATTTTGCCTTTACAAAATAGACTCTGGTACAGTGGAGTTAAAAAACATAGCTATAGATCCAAAGTTTCAAAACAAAGGATATGGCACTGTTTTCATGCAGTTCATTAAAGAGTTGCTAAAGGGGAAATATGAAAAGTTAATTGTAGGCACACCAGATATTGCCGATCGACAAATTAACTTCTATCAAAAAAATGGCTTTGTAAAAAGTGGTGTACGAAAAAATTTCTTTATCCAAAACTATGACAAGCCAATTGTGGAAAATGGCATACAATTAAAAGATATGGTAATTCTAGAATATTGCTTATAAGAAATTGTAATAAGATAAACCATAATATGGACAGTAAATCACCCTTCTAGGTAGGTGAAAAAAAAAACTGAGTTAGAAAACTAACTCAGCTTTTTTTAATATTTCTATAAAAAGGAATTAGATCCTTTTCATTTGCTCTTTCATCATTTTAACTTGGTCTTTTAACATACCTTGTTTGTCTAACTTAACAGCTTCAGATAAAAGTTTAGTAGCTTCAATCTTTCTGCGTTTAGTCATTGCAATACCTGCTAACTGTAATTTAGCCATAGCCAAGTCTTGGTCCATATTAAGACCTAACTCAACGGCTTTTTTCATGTATTTCTCTGATGCATTTAAATTAGTCTGAGAACTCATAATACCAAGCAAGTAGTTATAGTAACCGTTTTGTTTGCGTACAAGTGCAGTTTCTGGATCTTTAATTTTCATTAACCATTTTTTTGCTCCTTCGAAATCTTGCTTTCTAAGTTTTAAAAATGCCAATAAAATAAATTCATTCTTGTAATATAACAAGATTACGATTGCTGTTAAAAATAAAAGGAAAATTCCATTCCCAATATTACTCTCAACAAACTGCCAAATAGCTAAAGCAAATAATACTCCAGCGATACCTAATTTAATATATCTGTGAAACATCTATGTATTTTACTAATGTTATAAAAAAGCAAAGTTAATAAAAAAGCCGCATTTTTAAAACAAAAAGCGCTTTGAATTACTTTGCACACTAAACCTAAGGCTCTTACCCTAGCCTATGTCTTGAAAAAGGTATAGGCTTTTGGATTATTATACTTTTGTCTACTAAAATCCAAGAGGAAAGGACCATAGAAAAGCCTTGTCTTTGTATTATAAACCTTGTATGTAAGGAACGTCAATATGGGTGAAGCACTCCACTATAAAATCCGCCGTTGAATAATCCTGGTCTTTAGAATTTATACTCTTGTACCCTACTACTTTTATTCCCGCAGCGTTTGCAGCTTTAATACCATTGGTACTGTCTTCAATTACAATACACTCTTTATGCTCACTGCATTTTGCCAAACTAGCAGCATGCACAAAAATAGCTGGATTTGGCTTACTTTTCTCAAAATCCTCCCCACTTACAATATGGGTAAAATAAGGGTATAGGTTAAAACGCTTAAAAACGCGGTTAATAGTACTCTTTGAAGCAGAAGAAGCAACAATTAATTCTAACCCTTGAGCATGTAAATCGTGGATTAACTTCTCTACTCCTTGGATTAATTCCAAATCTGGTTTAGTATCAAAAGCATCATTAAAAATAGCTCGTTTACGCAACACAAGTTCCCCCGTATCTATAGTAATAGGAAATACTTGTTTAATTTTATCGTAAGTATTCTTTGTTGATCCTCCAGTAAAAGAATTATACATCTGTGGAGTCATATCAATCCCTAATTCTTCAAAGTGTTGGTGGTAGGCATAATGATGAACAGGTTCAGTATCTACAATAACACCATCCATATCAAAAATAACTGTACGTATCATTTTATAATTTTTTTTACAAAAGTAAGCATCCTATAGCTAAATATCCATCTGTTTATCTATTTTTACATTTTTACATGAATAACTATTCTTATACCCTGTATTTTTGAACGATAACCACGATACTTTACTTAAACAACTGCAAGACCCCTTGACAAAGCATACTGCATTTGCCCAGTTAGTAGAGCTTTATCAAAAAAGGTTGTACTTACATATTAGAACTATTGTCTTAAATCATGACGATACCGATGATGTACTACAGGAGACCTTTATCAAAATCTACCAAAATATAGATTCCTTTAAAGGAGAAAGCCAGTTATTCTCGTGGATGTATCGCATAGCCACAAACCAGAGCCTGGACTTTTTAAAGGCCAAAGCCAAAAAGAATAAAATATCCAACCAAGAAATCAACGAAATTATTATACAAGACTTACAGCAAGATGAGTATTTTGATTACTCTAATGCCAGTATTCTCTTGCAAAAAGCGGTAAATGCACTTCCGGAAAAACAACAACTCGTCTTTAAAATGAAGTATTTTCAAGACATGGATTATCAATCTATGTCCGATATATTACAAACTAGTGTTGGCGCCTTAAAGGCCTCTTACCACCACGCTGTAAAAAAAATAGAACATTTTTTAAAAGACCATTAAACCTTTAGATAAAATAATAGTCTAACAAGAAAAGGTTATAATACATTACCTATGCAAAAAGATCCTTTTAACAACAACCAGCCTTTTAAAATGCCATCACAAGAGTACTTTGATGACTTTTCAAAAAGACTGCTAAATAAAATTGAACAAGACCAAAATGTCCAAAAACCTACAATAGTAAAGCTTAAAACTAAAAGAAAATACTATTACATGGGCATCGCAGCAAGTATATTGCTTGTTTTGGCACTGCAAATCATCCAGCTAAGTAATTCGAAGAATGCTTTTAGCAATGATGAATTACAAGACTATATTCAGTATGATACTCACCTTGGATTATCTACCGAATTTATTAATTCCTTCGATCAAGAGGATATTTTAGAATTAGAAAAAAATATCCGTATTAACAATCAGGAATTAAACGACTACGTACTAACAAATTTAGACCTTGAGTATTACTTAATTGATTAACAATGAATAAAATTATCCTCCTTATAATCGTCTTTTTAGGCTCTTTTCAACTTATAGGACAAAACAAAGCGGATCAGATTCGTTCCTTAAAAATTGCCCATTTAAGCTCTGTTATGGATCTAACACCAGAGGAAGCAGAGAAATTTTGGCCTATCTACACCAATTACGATAAAAAAATGCATGAATTACGTCACAATGATATTGTGCGTTTTATAAAAGACTCGGATATATCGGCTATTGAAGATTTGTCCCAAAGTCAGGCAACAGCTAAAGTAAATGAGCTTTTAAACTTTGATAGTGATTATTTTACCACTAGAAAACAATTCATTAAAGATGCCCAAAAGGTGATTTCCAATAAGAAGATTTTGATCTTAAAAAAGGCAGAAGATGATTTTAATCGTAGTTTACTCAAGAAGTATAGAGAAAATAAGTAATTTTAAAGGAGAGATACCCTATAAAATAACTTAATATTAATAGTTAATAGCCCACAAAAACGTATCTTTGTGGGCTATTTTTATAAAATACATTATAATAATGAGACTACACAGAAACCTTGTATTTACAGTAATCGACTCTTTAATGGCAATCTTCAATGAAGGAGAATATGCAGATAAAATGGTTGCTAGAGCTTTGAAAAAAGATAAACGATGGGGATCTACCGACCGTAAATTCGTTGCAGAAACAATTTACGAGATCGTTAGATGGAAAAGACTGTACGCGGAAATCGCCGAGGTAAAAGAACCATATACTAGAGATGATATTTGGCGCATATTCGCAGTATGGGCTGTTTTAAGAGGAATTACTCTTCCAGATTGGAAGTATTTTGAAAACACTCCAGCTCGTCGTATCAAAGGACGTTTTGATGAACTTACTAAAACTAGAAAGTTCAAAGAAGCTATTCCAGATTGGATCGATGAATTAGGAGTAAAAGAATTAGGAGAAGAAACTTGGAGTAAGGAAATTGCTGCACAAAATCAACCTGCACAGGTTATTTTACGTGTAAACACCCTTAAAACTACAAGAGAGAAATTACATGCAATCTTAATGGACTTGGATATTGAAACTATTCTACCACAAGATTACCCAGATGCATTAATTTTAAAGGAAAGAGCAAACGTATTTTTAACCGATGCGTTTAAAGAAGGACTTTTTGAAGTACAGGATGCTTCTTCTCAGCTTGTTGCACCTCTTTTAGATGTACAACCAGGTATGCGCGTAGTGGATACTTGTGCTGGTGCAGGTGGAAAAACACTTCACTTAGCTTCTTTAATGCAAAATAAAGGACAAATTATTGCTATGGATATTTACGAAAGTAAACAAAAGCAATTAAAAATCCGTGCAAAAAGAAATGCTGCTTTCAATATCGAATACCGTATTATTGAGGGAACAAAAACCATTAAAAAATTACACGAAAAAGCAGACCGTGTTCTAATTGATGCTCCATGTAGTGGACTTGGTGTTCTAAAAAGAAACCCAGACAGTAAATGGAAATTACAACCAGAATTTGTAGAAAACATCCGCCAAGTACAACAACAGGTATTACAAGATTATTCTAAAATCTTAAAACCTGGAGGAAAACTTGTTTATGCTACTTGTTCTATCTTACCATCAGAGAACCAGGATCAAATCCAAAAGTTCTTACAAAGCGAGGCTGGAAAAGATTTCGAATTTGTGGAAGACCACAAAATTCTTTCTCACCAATCTGGTTTTGATGGATTCTATATGGCTTTATTGCACAGAAAAAACAAATAGTTTTTTCTTTTTAAACAAATACTAACCTATTAAAATTACCCCTAGATTTTTAAAATGAAAAAAATCTCTTTTATCGTATTGGCTTTAGCATTAAGCTTTAGCGCTTTTTCTTGTTCAAATAGTGACCAAGCACATTTAGATGGCATTGAAAAACCTAATGAGCCGAATGAGCCAAATGAGCCAAATGAGCCTAGTGAACCGAATGAACCTAGTGAACCAAATGATTCTACTTACCTTATTCCTGCAGATTTAAAGGAATACTACCAATCAGTAGATTTTTCAAAAACAGGAGAGCAGTTATTTTCAGAATTACACCTTTTAACTAAAGATGCTCACACTAGAGAACTTAACTATATGTGGGATCATATTAAAAATACCGACTTAACCCCAGAGGGAAATGAGGTTTATTTACTTTATGGACATAAAGGTGTGACAACAGGTCAACAAGCTTATACAAGAGGAAAAAACAAAAATAGTGGCAACAAAGGGGATTGGAATAGAGAACACGTTTATGCAAAATCGTTAGCTACTCCAAAATTAATTGGAAGTAATAGATCTCCAGATGCAGGAACAGATGCACATAACTTAAGAGCAAGTGATGTACAATGGAATGCAGCTCGTGGAAACTTATTGTTCATCGATGGAGAAGGATTCTCTGGTAAAGTAGAAAACGGATGGTACCCTGGAGATGAGTGGAAAGGGGATGTAGCTAGAATGATGATGTACATGTATGTTCGCTACCAAGACCAATGTCTACCTACAGGAGTTGCTATTGGGCAAACAAATGAAATGGATCCAAATATGGTTAACATCCTTTTAGAGTGGAATGCAGAAGATCCAGTATCCCAAGTAGAAGTACAAAGAAACGACTACTTAGGAAATTTAGAGAATGAATTTGCTCAAGGGAACAGAAACCCATTTATTGACAATCCTAATTTAGCTACCCAAATTTGGGGTGGACCAAAGGCAGAAAATCTTTGGAACTAAACTAGAGTCAATTAATTATATAATAAAGTCCGTCTTTTTTAAGACGGACTTTATTATTTTATATACCTACCTAATAGTCTACTTAACACCTATTGCCTTCAAACCACTGTTGAAACTCCCCTTGATAAGTAGAACCAATAGGGATAATATGTTCTTGTATAAACAAACGATTTCTCTCTATACTATCAATCCTTGCTAAGTTTACAATATAGGATTTATGAATACGCATAAAGTTGTCTCCCTTTAACTTATCTAGTAACCCTTGCATGGTTCCAAGGCTAATCAGCTTTTCATTTTCTAGGTGAATTTGTAAATAATCCTTTAGTCCTTGTACAAATAAAATGTCCGAAAATGCAATCTTCACCCACTTTAAATCTGTTTTAATAAACAAAAACTCTTCTTGCCTTTCCAAGGTTTGTTCTCTTGAACTTTGCCCAAGGACCTCTTTCTCTCCCTTTGCAACTACAAAGCTTTCCAATAAGTTTTTCACTTTAGTATAACTGGCAAAAAAACGATTAAAGCTAATGGGCTTTAATAGATAATCTAGCACGTTGTGCTTATAGCCTTCTAAAGCATATTCACTATAGGCAGAGGTTATAATATATTTCTGATTACTCCCTAGTATACTCATCACTTGAATCCCTGTTAAGTCGGGCATCTGGATATCAATAAAAACAATGTCTACTGGATTGTCTTGTAAAAAACTAACCCCTTTTAAAGCGCTAGTATTTGAGCCTATAAGCTCTAGTGCGGGTATTTTTAATATATATTGTTCTAAAAGAGAAATAGCCTGTGGCTCATCTTCTAAAATATAACAGGTTAACTTGTTCATAGATTAATTTGCATTTCACATGTATACTTATCTTTATCCTTAACGATACAGATAGAGTGTTTATTAGGATAAAAAAGAGCTAATCTCTTTTTTACATTCTCTATCCCTACTCCACCTTGGTGATCCTTTTGCTTTTCAACAAAGTGATTCTCTACTTTAAAAACAATCTTTTCTGAAGTCTGTTTTAAATAGATTATCGTAGTAAAGTTAGTATCATCTAAGAGTGCGTGTTTATAAATATTTTCAACGAAAGGAATAAATAAAAGTGGGAATACCAAAACCGAGCCATTGCAAATAGCTGTGGTAAATACTACATTGCTTTTACTAGCAAACCTGAGCTCCTCCAATTCAATATAACTTTGAATATAGGCTATTTCCTTTTCTAATTCTATCTGCTCCTTATGGGAATAATAGGTAACATAACGCATTAATTCACTAAGCTGTTCTATGGCATCTAAAGCTGTATCTTTCTTTTGATATACTAAAGAGTAGATATTATTTAATGTATTAAACATAAAATGAGGATTAATCTGAGATCGTAAGAAACTCATTTCTGCTTTGTTTTTATTCTCTAAAGCTTGAATATAATCCTTTTGAACTTGCATATAATGCACATAAAGCCACATTATAATACAACAGAAAACAGAATAGCTACCGTAATATAAGTTGTCATAGATATAAAATAAAGGACCAACACCTTTATTATAATTTGTTACACCTATAAACCATAAAAGTAGAAGCTCTTCCACTATAAAGCGAACAATGATAAAACTAGCAAAGGCGCATAATACCCCTAGTAAAATACGCCCAATATTTTTGGAATAGAAGAATTTAGGGATGACAAAAAAGTAATTAATATAGAAGCTAATCATGCAGATTAATGTAAAAAAAGCTTCATACCAACGGAAATAAAATACTGATCCCAGTTCATCCTGTTTTTTTAGTGTCCAATCAAAAAGTAAATCATAAGTCTCATTAGTGTTGGGTACTAACCCTGCATTTAAAATAAAAAGCACCCAAAACACACTATGAATCCAAATTATGGTAGACTTTGGCATATACAATTAATAAAATTTATCCCTCAAATATAAGCTAGAACAACCACTTTTACTGTCTATTTTCGACCAACTACCAATAAACTACGACTAAAGCCCACTTTACTACTTTAAAGCATAAAATACATGGTTAGTTTAAGAGGACGCATAAAAGAGACCTTTGGTCGAAAAAGCAGAATAAACCAGTAGTAGAATAATCATATTTGAAAAAAACATCATGCGAAATATTATTTTTACTATTGTATTACTATTATGTAGTTTCTTACTCTGCGCCCAAGAAGTAGTCGTAAAGGGAAACTTTGTAAACCTTGAGCAACAAGATACAAATTACACCTTAGAAATCATCAATACTTCCAATCTTATATCCTATCCAACCAAAATTGAGCAAGACGGAAGATTTCACAAAGCCCTAGAAAAGGGAGAATACCTGTTATTGATAGAACAGAATAATTTATTTTGGCAAAAAAACATTCTTTTAAATAGTGACTTGGATCTAGGTAAGATCTTCCTAGATACCGATAACTCACTAGATACCCAATTAGAAAACATCACTATTACAACTAAAGAAAAAATTCTACAACACAGCAAAGACAAGGTCATTTATAATGTGCAAAACAATCCCCTTGCTATAAATTTAAATACCATGGAGGCTATGGAGTTATTACCTGGATTTACTATAAAAAACCAAGAACTACACCTTAGTGGTAAAAGTGGTATAATCTTACTTATCGATGGCAAACAGACCTACTTAAGCCAGGAACAACTAAACCAATACCTTCAAAATACAAGCGCCTCAGATATCAAATCCATTGAGCTTCTGCGCTCCCCTGGGGCTAAGTACCAAGCTAGTGGTAATGTAGCTGTGGTGAATATAATTACTAAAAAACCACTTAAACAAACCTATTATGCTAGTTTTGGTGGTAATTATAGAAGATCCGAAAAGTCCTCTCAAAGTTATAACGCCTCTTTAAATTTGAACAAAGATAATTTCCATTTACAAGCTCAAGGCAATCTAGGAGATAGAAGGTTTTTAAGACAGTGGAATAACAATATTTTTTATCCTCTGCAAACCTGGGAGTCAAAAAGTAAAACCAACGCTAAGAATTTATTCTACAATTTTCGCATTTTCTCTTCTATGCAACTAAGTTCTTTATGGGAGGTGGGATTACAGTATAGTAATAATTCCTACAATTACAAAGGTATTACTAACGAAAACACAAAAGTAATACAAGATAAAAACCTTATAAAAACCCTCACAGGCCCAGGGGCGACAAAGCAAAACTATAGACAAAACATCTTTAGTCTATATACTACTTACACCATAGATACCTTGGGTAGTAAATTATCGGTAGATTTAAGCCAAATCTCCAACAATAGTCCAGAGAGTAACTCCACAGATAGTTATGTGAATTTCCCCAATCCCTCATACCAGGAACTTTTAATGCAAAGTAGTAGCTATAACAAAAACAAAGTTAACAGCATTGTATTTAAAGTAGACACAGACCTTATTTTTGGTAAAAACTCCCTTTCTTTTGGCGGTCGTTTATGGCATTCTAAAAGCACAAATAACCTAAGTGGCATGCTAGAAGATCATACTTTAGAAAACCTGCCAATAAAACTAATTAATGACACTTATATCTATAAGGAGAATAATCAAAGTATTTATGGTTCAATGGCCAGAGAATTAACACAAGATCTCTACTTCAAAGTAGGCCTTAGACTAGAGGCTATGCAAACTAATTCCTTATTACTAACCAAGCAAACACCGCTAAAACAATCCTTTTTTCACTACCTACCTTCTTTATTGTTTTCCTATAAAGATAAGAGCAACAACCAATGGAGCATCTCTTATGATAGAAGTTTACAACGTCCAAGCTTCGAGAGCCTTAATCCTTCAAGAGTGTATAATACCTATTATTCCTATAATGAGGGCAATCCATTTTTAACTCCTGTTAAAACCCAAAGTATTGCTATTCATAGTGTGATTTCCAATTATAATGCCACTTTATTTTACAATAAGTATAAAAATCTCTTTACTCAAGTGCCCCAAATAAACCCAGATACCAATGAAAACAACTTTATATGGATGAATTATTTAAACACCCAAGAAATTGGCCTTATTCAAAACTATGCTTTACAGCCCTTACCCTTTTGGAACACCTCTAATGAGCTGAGCTTTAGCTATAAGAAGACGCGAATTATACAAAAAACAGATCCAGATACCAAGGGATGGAGTGCCTATGCCTCTAGCTCAAACTCCTTTAATTTAAACTCGAATAAAACCTTAGCCTTCTCTTTTACCTATACTTACTACTTTAAAAGTGTTTACCAAAATTCCCATGAGTCCCCCTATTCTAACTTAGATATGAACTGGAGTTTAAAGCTCTTAAAAAACAAACTTCATATTACTTTAAGAGCTACGGATATTTTCAAGAGTATGCCAAGAAACTATGGACAAAGCAATGGAGTCCCCTTGCTTTTTTTCAATTATTGGGATAGCAGAGCACTTAGTTTAAATGTAATTTACACCATCGACAAAGGCCTTAAAAATAGTAGATCTACCTCTAGAGTAGAACAAGAACTCAATAGAAAATAGAACTTAAAATAGGTTAAAAAAGTGGAATTGTTTTTTTTAACTACTAAATACTTAATAACTTAGTAGCAGAATTAACAATTCCCACTTTAAACTATCGGCTTTATGTTCAGAAAAATACTCTTACCACTTCTTAGTGTTTTTATATTATCTATCCATGGTTGTTCCTCTTCGGACGATACCTTAGTGGAGACTACCCCACCGGTAGAAAAACCTGAGCCTCCTACAGATCCTGTTCTTCCTCCAGAAAAACCTGGAGAAAATAATGCCGATTATATTCCAATAGAACAAGATCAAAAGGCCTACTATAAACAAATAGACTTCACCCTAAGAGGAGTTGCTTTACAAAGTGCGTTACGCGAATTAGTAACTAAAACCCAAACTCCCCTTTCTTATACACCAGGTATATGGGAGGCTAGTAAAATAACCGACCAAGATCCAGATAATCCGGATAATGTTTTACTTATTTACGGATGGCCAAAAGGACAGGAGAAAACCATTTCGGAACTTCGCTCCTTTCCAAAGGATCAAAGGTATACTACTGCCAATGAGCGTTGGAAAAAATGGGAAAGAGAACACGTATATGCCAAAAGTAGAGCTAATCCAACCTTGCAAACAAGTAACTCTACCATGGATCTCACTATTGCTTATGTAGCAGGAAATGATGCCCATAACTTACGTCCAATTAATGGACTAATTAATGAAGAAAGAGGAAATAAGAAATTTGGAGATGCTCAAGGTAACTCTAGGGCTTTAGCCAATGGTATGTGGTATCCTGGAGATGAGTGGAAAGGAGATGTAGCTCGTATGCTTTTATATATGTACCTTAGATATGATCAGCAGTGTTTGCCAACCAATATTGCTAGTTTACCTTTACTTGTAGACCCTATCACAGGTCAAAGAGATATGGTACAATTACTTTTAAAATGGAATGCACAAGATCCCCCTTCTATTATTGAGCTACAAAGAAACCTGTATCATGGTAATAAAGAAAACACCTATGCCCAAGGCAATAGAAATCCCTTTATTGACAACCCTCATTTAGCCAATTTAATTTGGGGAGAACAAATAAATGCAAACTTGATTGCACCAAGTTTATGGGAAAAAATAGAGAAGGAGTAATAACAAACTATTGCTATTTTTTAAATATCTATGGATTTTGCTACTGACAAATAGGTTAAGAATTCGAAGTTTTTTAAAGCATTTTTTTTAACCTATTAATATACGCATCTTTGCAAAATTAATTTTAATCAGATCTTTTAAGATGTCTAAACATTATATTATTTGTCAAAATTGTAGAACAGAAAATGTAAACCAAGATTACTGCTCGAATTGCAATGAAATAATAAACATTCAACTCAAAAGAGAACTTGCTCAAAAAAAGGTGGTGGAGAAAAGAATTCAAGAGGAAATTAATCGCCCACCCACTAAAATTGAAAAGAAGATTCAAGCCCTAGAAAACCACTCCAATATTCTTGTAAGAGGTGTAGTTCGTCTAATAAAAGGAGTATATGTTGTGGTGATGACAATCGGAGCTATTTTTGCCTATATAATCTCCATGATACTAGCTTAAAACCATTTTATGAGCCAAGATAAGTTTTTGCTAAATATATCCTTTAAACAGCTTCTTTGGGGGTTATGTGTCTTTATTGCAACTAGTATTTACATTTGCCAAAGAACAGGTATGCCGCTTTATCCTTGGATCAACAATTATGTGAATGACTTTTTAACCCTGCCTATTATTTTAAGTATAAGTTTATTTATTGTTAGAAAAATAAAAAGGGATCCTTTACTTACTTTACCTATCTATTTGGTTTTATTAGTAGCTAGTTTCTATAGTGTGTATTTTGAATATTACCTTCCAAAAGTAACCTTTAGATACACGCAAGATCCTATAGATGTAGTTCTTTATTTTTTGGGAGGACTTGCTTATTATTTTATTAATAAACGCTACTAAAAAAAATATGGCCTTATCTTTTATAAAGACAAAGCCATACTTTCCTGTTTTACTTAAAATGTATAAGTGATATTTATTTTTCTATATTCTTAAAAGATACGTTTTACTTTTGTTTTTTCTCAAACATTAGCTCTTTCACTTTTTCCTTGTCCTCTTTTTCTTTGTTTAAGTCAAACATCGTTCCAAAGACTCTATCCCAAAAAGTGTTACTTACCCCAAATCCTAACTCTTCATCCTTATAATGATGAAGATGGTGATTTCTCCATAAAGGCTTCATAAACTTAAATGGTGGAGCAAATGCATGTATAGCATAATGCATAGAAGCATATAGTAAATACCCAATCATAAAACCAGGAAAGAACCCAAAGGTGTATCCTCCTAGAATTAGATACTGTATACCAAAAATAATTCCTGCCAACAATATACTTGGTACTGGTGGCATAAAAAGCCTTTGTTTGTCCCTTGGAAAGTGATGGTGATTACCATGAAAAATATACGCTACTCGAGCTAAACTTTTGTTTTCACTTACCATATGGAACAAATACCTATGGGCTAAGTATTCAAAAAACGTCCAAAAAAGAACTCCTGAAAAAAACAATATTACCAAAGCTAAACCACTTAGATAATAGGTAGAGTATCCTACATATAATATATACGAAAGTAGCGGAATATACATTCCCCAAATCACCAAAGGATTCCCCTTTGTTAGCATCTCTAAATAAGGATTCTCAAATAATCTAGCTTGACCCTTATTGTTAATTTTCTCGAATTTCATACAAATATTAACTTAACTTTAAGCTAATATACGTTTTTTACCATTCTAAAACAACACTTCCCCATGTAAATCCACTTCCAAAAGCGGCTAAAACTACGATATCCCCTTTTTGAATCTTACCTTGTTCAAAGGCTTGAGTTAGGGCAATTGGAATAGAAGCAGCGGTTGTGTTTCCAAAATATTGAATGTTATTAAATACCTGATCATCTCTTAATTCGAACTTTTGCTGAATGAACTGAGAGATTCTCAAATTGGCCTGATGAGGAATTAGCATATCAATATCCTTTACCTCTAAGTTATTTGCTTTTAAACCTTCTTTGATTACCTCACTAAAGCGAACTACTGCATTTTTAAAAACAAATTGACCATTCATATGTGGGAAATAACTCTCATCTAAAGGGTCATTATCGGCTAAAATATCACTAACCCATCTACCTCCCATACCAGGAGCAGTTAAGGCAAGTTCCTCGGCATATTGTCCCTCCGAGTGAAGATGGGTAGATAAAATCCCACTTTGATCTTCACTGCGAGATAAAACCGCAGCACCAGCACCATCTCCGAAAATAACAGAAACAGCTCTTCCTCTAGTGGTAAAATCTAATCCTTTAGATTGTACTTCAGCACCTACTACTAAGATGTTTTTGTACATCCCTGTTTTAATATATTGATCTGCTACGGATAAAGCATAAACGAATCCTGAGCACTGGGCTCTAATATCTAATGCTCCTACAGTATCTAATCCCAATTCTTTTTGTAAAGTAACTCCAGGTCCAGGAAAATAATAATCCGGACTTAATGTAGCAAAAACCACAAAATCAATGTCTTTAGGTTCTACACCTGCACGCTCCATTGCAATTCTTGAAGCTTTCACTCCCATGGTAGAGGTACTATCCTCTGGTAAAGAAACATGTCTTCTTTCTTGTATACCTGTTCTTTCTCTAATCCACTGATCGTTGGTATCCATAATCTTGGATAAATCATCATTGGTAACTATATTATCTGGAACATAGTAACCCAATCCTGTTATTTTAGATCTATACATTGGTTGAATTTGATTTAATTACCTAACAAAAATAACAATAATTCAATCAAGGTGGCCCTATTTAGGGATTAATTAGGCTTATAAGCAAGTAGATTTCAAATATTTAATCTATATTCGTGCCACTAACCAAACCTATTGTTAATGAAAATAATCAGAACAACAATTTTATCCTTATTCCTAGTAAGCGCCATGTACGCACAAGAAAATGTTACCTACCAGATGCCATCATCTGAGATTTTAGAATTAGCAGAATTCCAAAGAGCCCCAGCTGTATCAATAGATAAAGACATGCAATATATGTTGCTATCTTATCGCGATACTTACAAAACTTTGGAAGACCTGAATTTAAATGAAATCAAATTAGCTGGACTTCGAATCAATGTAGATGCAAACATTTCTAGCACAACTACATTTGTAACTAACCTTAAAATAGGGCAAGTTGGCTCTACAGTAGAGGTTCAAGTAAAAAACTTACCTGCTAAAGCTCGCATTAGCAATATTACATGGTCTCCAGATCAAAGTAAAATTGCCTTTACAAACTCGGTAGCTAACGGAACACAATTGTGGGTAGTGGATGTAAAAACAGCCATTGCAACCCAATTAACCGATGCTACATTAAATGCCAACTTAGGGAATCCTATTTCTTGGTATAATGACAACAAAAGAATCTTAGTTAATGTTATTCCATCTAATAGAAAACCATTAATTGATACAAGTAAAAATATACCTGCAGGACCAATTGTTTCTGTAAGTGAAGGAGTAGTTTCTTCTAATAGAACTTACCAAGACTTACTTAAAAACAAGGCTGATGAAGCTAACTTTGAAACCTTAGTTACTTCTGAACTTCACACAGTGGATATGCAAGGTAATAGCACTTTGTTTAAAAAAGGAGATTTATACTTAAATCAAAGTTTCTCCCCTGATGGACAATATGTTTTAGTTAGTGCATTACAAAAACCATTCTCTTACCTAGTGCCATTAAACCGTTTCCCAATGCAAAGTTCAGTTTATGACTTAAATGGGAACTTAATTAAGGTAGTAAACCAATTGGAGCTTAATGAAATTTCTCCAAAAGGTTTTATGGCTGTTAGAGAAGGGAAAAGAAGCATGAACTGGAGAGCAGACAAAGCTGCTACTTTATACTACGTAGAGGCATTAGATCAAGGAGATCCAAATATCGAGGTTGAATATAGAGACCAACTGTTTTCTTGGGATGCACCATTTAACCAAAATCCACAACCTTTAATTAAATTAAAACAACGTTTCTCAGGAATTGGATGGGGGAATGAGCACTTAGCAGTAGTATATGAGCAGTGGTTTGACACTCGTAATATCAAAGCTTTCTTATTCGACCCTACTAAAGAAGACTCAGGTGTTTTAATCGAGGATAGAAACTCACAAGATGCCTATAGTGATCCAGGAAATTTTGAATTTACTAGAAACCAATTTGGTAGAAATGTTTTACTTATTAACAATGACAACCTTTACTTAATTGGAAGTGGTTTCACACCAAAAGGACAATTCCCTTTTATTGATCAGTTCAATACAAAGACTTTAAAAACAAAAAGACTTTATCAGTCGACTTATACAGATAAAGCTGAAAATATTCAAAGTATAGAAGATATTAAAAAAGGATTAGTGCTAGTTTCTATCCAAAGTCCAACAGAATATCCTAACTATTACTTATTAAATATTGATAAGAAAAATAGCTTAACACCAATTACTCACTTCCAAAATCCATTCAAGGCTTTAGAAGGAGTACACAAAGAAATCATTACTTACCAAAGAGAAGATGGTCTTCCACTTTCTGGAACATTATACCTTCCTAAGGGATATGATAAAGAAAATAAAACAGAAAAACTACCTTTATTAATCTGGGCTTACCCAAGAGAATTTAAAGATAGAAATAGTGCTTCACAAGTAACTAATAACTCTAATGCTTTTACTTTCCCTAGCTATGGTTCATTTATCTACTGGGTAAATAAAGGATATGCAGTATTAGATGACGCTTCTTTCCCAATTGTTGGAGAAGGTACACAGGAGCCTAACGATACTTTCGTTGAGCAATTAGTTGCCAATGGTAAAGCGGCTATTGATGCAGTAGACAACCTTGGATACATTGATCGTTCAAGAGTTGGAGTTGGAGGTCACTCTTATGGAGCATTTATGACAGCTAACTTACTTACACATTCCGATTTATTCGCTGTAGGAATCGCGCGTAGTGGGGCTTATAATAGAACTCTTACTCCTTTTGGATTCCAATTAGAGCAAAGAAACTATTGGGAAGCACCTGAGGTGTATACCGATATGTCTCCATTTATGAATGCAGAGAAGATGAAAACTCCAATGTTATTAATCCACGGAGAGGCAGATAACAACTCTGGAACATTCACTCTTCAAACAGAGCGTTATTTCCAAGCTTTAAAAGGATTAGGAGCTCCAGTTAGAATGGTTATCCTACCAAAAGAAAGCCATGGATATGTTGCTAAAGAAAACATCATGCACACTTTATGGGAGCAAGATCAATTCTTAGAAAAACACTTAAAAAACAAAAAATAATAAAAGCATAAAAAGGGGCTGTTTCAGTTGAGACAGCCCCTTTGTTATTTTAGACCCTTTATAGTAGATAAATTCTTTACATCTTTTTATATATTCAAGTATTTTATTACTAAAAATGATTCAAAAATTAGAGTCATCCTAGGTTTTTAGTATCTGTACGATTGCGTTTTAAAAGTTTTATATTGGCATATACCTCCTATCTATCCTTAGGTGTGTCTTAACTCTATGTTAGGTATTTATCACTTTTGCATTAGTTTTATATTAGTTTTAACATTTAAAATGTGTACATTTGCAACATATACTAAAACAAAGTAACTCATTGTATTTAAGTTAAATACAATGATATATCAAAACAAACATAACTTCTTAAAACTTCACCCTTATGACTAAGAAAGAGTATGTTATATTAACGGAGGAACAGATTGATAAAATAGGTAATACTTTAATCTATTTATCAAATTCTTTAGGAGAAATGTCCAAAACAAAAATATTAAAGCTGCTTTACTTGTTAGATGAAATATCTATTAAAAAAAGTGGGATTCCATTCTTCAACTTACAATATAAAGTATGGAAGTATGGTCCAGTTTCTGAGGAGATTTTCATTGATTTAAATGAAGATTTATCAATATTAAAGTCTTTTATCTCTAAAAACGAGGAAGGTAATTTCATTGCTATAAACGATTTCAATGATGATGAGTTTAGTAATAATGATATCAAACTAATGAATCAGGTTATTACGTCCTATGGAACATATACAGTTAAAGATTTAGTTAATATAACACATAGAGAAAATGCCCCATGGTATATTGCTGCAGTAGAGAATAATGTGTTAGAGCTATTAAATACAGAAAAAATTAATAACACGGAGATTGTCTTGGATTTTTCTCATCTAATAGCACACGATGAAATGAAGCAAAGAATTTACAAAGACTATTTAGAAACACATTAAGATGTTAGTTCCTGGTAATATAATATATTTTGATCCATTCTATTTCAAGAATGGCAAGCCAGCAAAGCCTAAATATTTTTTAGTAGTAAGCGTTAATGAAGACAAGTCTATAATTGCATCATTACCTTCTAGTCAAGATTTTGTTCCCTCTTATTCAGAAATAGAAAAAGGATGTTGTGAATTACCTCATGCGAACTTTAATTGTTTTATTATACGACCTGATGAGGAAGTGACCAAATGCGGTAAATCATTCCCATTGAAAACTTACCTATATGGTCACCTATTAGATTTTTACTCTAAAGAAGCTTTGACTATACAATACCCCAATGAAGGATCAGATTATCATATCTGGGGAGAAATGAGAGAGGATATATTTCAAACTATCAAACAATGCTTCCTTCAATCTGACAACGTTAAGAATAAGTTTAAAAAACACATATAACTGAGCAACGTGGGTACTGATAAAGTAACCTTCTCTTAAGCGACATAATTTATACTCTGTGTATAGAGCAAAAAAAATGTAATCCACAAAAGTAGATTACATTTTTTTATATTGGTATACCTAAGGTATTATTGGTATTTCTTTAAAGCTAATTTGATCTGTGTTCCAGGCTGAATATATACTGGACTATCAAAACAAATACTTCTCTCAGGAGTCAAAGCACATTTAACTAAATAGCCATCTCCTTTAAAGTAGTTATCCTCTATGGTTACATCTAATTTACCTTTGGTATTACTACGCATTAACTGATGAGGATAGATTAACATTAGTTCATCAATTTGAGGATTATCCATAAAGTCAGAGAAATACAATTCATTTACCTCTCCAAATAAAGAAGCTACATATTTACTACTTGGGTATTCATATACCTCATGAGTAGGTCCTAAATCTACTACTTCCCCTTCTTTTAAGACGATCGTTTGATCTGCAAAGCCTAAAGTATCTAAACTATCATGTGTGGCTACAATACAGCTAATACCTTGTTGTTTTAAATAACTAAAAAGTCCACGACGAAGCGAACTTCTCTTAGAGTAATCAATATGAGAGAATGGTTCATCTAATAAAAGCAACTCTGGATCACTTGCTAGTACTCTAGCAAGAGCTACACGTTGTTGTTGTCCACCACTTAGATTTTTCACCTTTTGATCTGCGTACTTTTGTAAATCAACAATCTTTAAAAGCTGATCAATACGCTCTTCCTTTTCCTGTAAGTTCGTATTAGATAAATGCTTACCTACATTTTCCTTTACTGTTGTATAAGGCATTAAGTCGAAATCCTGAGCTAGGTAATGCATCTTTTCTGCTCCTGGAATTAGATTATAAGCTGGACCAAGTACTGGTTTATTATTCCAATAAATATTACCCTTATCCAAATCCTGCAGACCATAAATAAGTTTTAATAAAGTACTTTTCCCACAGCCGCTTTCTCCAATTAAAGCCACGTGTACGCCTTTTTCTAAAACTAAATCAATATCTTTTATGATGGTTTTCCCGGGTGTATAACTAAACGATATATTCTTAAGTACTAACATTATTATTTTTTATGAGATACAAATATAATAATAATAACATATTTGAAAACGAAACTAGATTTTAATATCTATTTTTTTATCCTAGCGCTACTATTTTACTACATTTTTATAAAAGCATTGTATTTTTCTTGGTGCTTTTCTATGCAGTTCACTGCTATAAAATTCCCACTAAAAACACGGTATATCAAAGCTTAAAGCTATTTCTAAATTACAAAAACACATCTATACACCTCAAGGCAAATACATTAAAGAAAACAAATATCCTATGATTTATATCAAGGTTAAAATTATTTTTTAATCCAAACTTACCGGGATTTTAAAAAACTACACCCATGAAAATACCCATGCAATCTTTTCACATTCCTGTAATGGGATTAGCCTATACCATTGATACTCCAATACGAGTAGCCCAATATGGAATCTCTTCTGTGGTTTCTGTGATGGACGATGAACTTATGGAACAACTCAATTGTTTTTACAGTGAAAAATTCAAATTGCCATATGAGAAAATATCCAGAAAAATGGAAGATTTCAGAGCCAAAAGAATAACCAATTACCTCAACACTTTAGATACTATTGTGAAAAAGAACTTGGAGTCTTTAAAACAAAACTTATTAAACAATCCAGGGTCCATTACAGACTTTATAGGAATGTTACCTAAGAGTTCTGTAATAAAAGAGCAACTTCAAAAGTATATAGATGGTCATATTTGCTCTAGAAAAATCAAAGATTTTTTAGATACCCACTTACACGGAGGAGATATAGATGTAAATATTATGACCAAAGTAGATAGACAGGCTTTCGATAAAAACACCCCCTTACCTACTTTATACAATGATGCGCATGCTGCTTTAAGGGGATATGCCCAAAGCAATCTGCATTCTAGTGTTGTTTTATCAGCTGGAATGAATCCTAAATTATTTTCTTATTTTGAATCCTTCCCTGACTTTTTCCCGAGTGAAAAGGGAGAGCTCAACAAAAAGATCGTACTTAAAGTAAGTGATTACCGCTCTGCTTTATTACAAGGAAGTTATTTAGCAAAAAAGGGATTATGGGTAAGTGAATACAGAGTGGAATCTGGTTTAAATTGTGGAGGACATGCCTTTGCAACTCAAGGCTATTTACTTGGGCCAATCTTACAAGAATTTAAAGACAATAAAGAAAAGCTTCAAGAGACTACTTTTGCCCTTTTACAAACGGCATTAACCCAAAAAGGGTTAAGAGTACCAACCCATAAAATGCCAATTAAAATATCTGCTCAAGGTGGAGTGGGAACAAATGCCGAGCATCAACTTTTGCTGGACTATTACAAGGTAGACTCCGTGGGTTGGGGCAGTCCTTTTTTATTAGTAGAAGAGGCTACTTCGGTGGATAAAGCAACTAGAGAACTTTTGCAAAAAGCACAAGAGAAGGATCTTTTTTTAAGCAACTACTCTCCTTTAGGCATCCCCTTTAATACCATAAGAGGCAGTAGTAATGATTACTATAAAAACCAACGTATAAAACAAGAAAAACCAGGTAGCGCATGTACACGTAAGTATCTTGCTTTAGATACTAGCCATGATCCAAAGGGACTTTGTAGTGCTTCTTCTAAGTTTCAGAAAATTGCCCTAGAAAAGCTCGAAGCGCAAAGAAAAGAATTTAGCTTGATGGTCTACCAAAACAAAAAAGAGGCTATCACACAAAAAGCATGTCTTTGTATTGGATTATCTAATCCTAGTTTAATGGAACATAACCTTGATTTGAAAGGTCAAAAACAAGGAGTTGTTATTTGTCCTGGTCCTAATATGGCTTACTTTAATCAACAAGTAAGCTTAAAGCAAATGATTGAACATATCTATGGTCAAAGGGATCTTATCAATCATCCCAATCGCCCCAACTTCTTTATCAAAGAACTTGGAATGTATGTAGATTACTTTAAAGAGGAATTAAAAAACACAAGTGTCGCTGATGCTAAGCAAAAAGCAAAAAAGCTACAAAGCTTCAAAGACAATCTGCTCCAAGGCATCCTATATTATCAAGAACTTATTCAGCACAATGTAGATTACTTTGATAAGCAATTACAAAGTAGCATTCAGGCTTTATCTAACTATAAAAAAGAATTACTACTTATAAAAGTATAAATAGCTTTATTAAGCCTTATAAAGGATTAGTACTTTCAAAGACTTCCCTCTATTTATTTAAAATAGAGGGATTTTTTGTTTTAGCAACTAGTTTTCTATATGCATTAAAACTGCATAATAATCGGTATTTATCTTTTAAATAAAATAGTCCTTTTTGAATTTTGGTTCTACTTATATACTAAAAAAGTTTCTTAGTGCAATTATACGTTAAACTTCTAATTAAAATAGAGTAATAAAAATCCAACTTCTTAATACGAATACGAATTTTATTTACTATTTAAACAATAAACAGATAAAAAAAGTACATTTTTACCAAAATACAGCACATTAATAATTTATATACATTTGTTTCCAGAAACACCCAAGTAAATTTTATGTTAATTTTAATTTAAAATTAAGTAAAATAGTGCTATTTTGGAGCAATCAAAAAATAGTAAATTATGATTTCTTCAAAATTTAGTGGGTTAACCGCTATTATTCTGTCTGTGTTCAGCATGGCAATGCATGCACAAACACAACCAAATGATCAAACAGATCAAAAAGTCAAGCGCTTTAAAGTTGGGCTAGATGCCGGGTATACTAATACCAATTTAAGCGCAAATATTTCTAACCTTGTGGACTCTAAGTACACTTCAAGAGGAGGTTTTGCTATCAACACAAGCTTTGAGATGAATGTGTATAAAGACCTTTTTGTAGCTTCTGGTATTTCTTATATGCAAAGAAACTACGACTTTGAAAGAACTAATTCTCGCGAAGGTTGGCATTCAAAGTACAATAATGATTTTATCTCAGTTCCTTTATCTATTGGGGGGTATCTATTAAACAACCCTTATACCTCAGATGGAGTTTGGATTAAAGTTGCAGGAGGAATCTATGCAGAATATTGGGCTAAATCAAAAGTAAAAGGTACCTACCCTTTATTTGCTGAATTACAACCTGATGGAAGTTTCCCACTTGTGGATGCTTCAGAGAAATATGACTGGAAGAAAAATGAGAACCAATACCATAGAATGTCTATGGGATTACAAGGACAAATCCAACTTGGATACTCCATTAAGGAACTTGACTTTTATGCAGGGTATAGTTATCTGCATGGTCTAACAGACACCTATAAATATGATCATCCAGGTTCTAAAGTAGTAAGAAACACTTACATGGTTACTTTAGGAGCAGCGTATAAATTTTAATAAAATCATCGACAATGAGAAGAATAAAACATAAAATAGCAATCGTAGGGTTTTCCCTTTTAGCCTTATCCTCTTTAACGGTATTAAATTCTTGTTCTAGTGATGATTCTACCATTACAGACCCAAGAAGATTTACTGCAGCAGATGTACAATCTTACGAGGATTTATTTGTAGTCTTTTGGAAAACAATGGACCAACAATACAATTATTTCTATGAGCAAAAAGAACAAGGTATGGATTGGGATGCTATATATAAAGAGTATTTACCTAAATTCGCAGCCTTAAAAACTTATGGAAGACCAGGTGAAGACGACGGACAAATTAACGAGGATTACCTAATGGCAGAATCGTATTTTGAACAAATTATCGACCCTATCATCGACCAACACTTTAATGTGAAAATTCAATTTCCAGCAACAAGTAAAAATGTTATTAGAACAGTTACTTTCTATGGAGGTATGCTAGCGGAAACAAGACCAACTAATTATCCTTTTATTCCGAAGTTTAATTATATGGTTAACAGAGTTCAGAAAGATGCTTTTGTATTAAACAATACAAACTTAGGTATCATTGCGGGTCGTTTACAAGAAAATCCGGAGATTTTCTACTTGACTTACAATCAGTTTAATGTAACAAGTACTTTAAAAATAACTTTAGCAGAAAATTATTTAAACCCTGACCCTGGAAATGCTTTATTATTAACCCAAGATATTTTAAATGACTTAGAGTCTTTAAAGGCAATTGAGGACCAGGCAGTAAGAGAAAACATCAGAGATATCACCTTTGGTATTTTAGAGACATATAATTCATTTCCTAATTCGGAAGTATTCGCAAATTATATGGCAGAGGTAGCTAAATTCAATGCTACAGAAATTGTAAGTGACGAGCTTATGGTGGCTGCTCAAAGAGCCTATGTAGCTTATATGCAATTACCACAATTCAATACTATTGGACCTTATGGACCTTCTTATAATGCTCAAACAGCAGATTATGTAGGTGATTTTATTGGATTGATGACCAATCACGTAAATTTCGGATATAACTTTACCCAATTTAACAATGGTCTTGTTCAAGTATTAACCAGAGGGGAGTTCTACCAAGTATTCTTAAACCCTTTACATAAAGGAGATATTAAGAAAATTGTTATTGACTTACGTTCTAATGGTGGTGGAGCTGTAATTGACGCTCGCTTTATTTCAGATAGATTCATTACTTCTAGTGAAGTATTTGCTTACCAAAGAACAAGAGAAGGTAATGGTAGATTTAACTACACACCATGGGTAGAGGCCACTACACATCCACATGAATTTGGAATACCTGCAAACATTCCTATTGCTATCTTAACAGACAAAGGAAGTGCAAGTATGTCAGAGATTACAACATTAATGCTAAAATCTCAAGGAGATCAAGTTGTAAGTGTAGGAGATTATAGTGCTGGTGCAACTGCTGGTTTAGGAACAACAGATGACTTCAACGGTGGTACAAGAGATGCTATTGCAGGAGGAAAACTATCTTTCTACATGCCTCTTCTAGCAATGAAAGATGCTAAAGGAGTAGTAGTAGAAGGAATTGGAATTAAACCTGAGTTCCCTGTAACTCCATTAACTCCAGAGGAAATGTCTCAAATGAACTCTGTTGATTTTGATGACAAAGTATTAAATCAAGCAATTGAATACTTAAACTCTAAATAATTAAAACTAAAAATAAGAGATGGATTTTCCATCTCTTATTGTTTTTATAAAGTTTCCCCATCATAATTCTTACTACAATTGAGATAGTAAGCTTATAAAAGCCTTGATTACTCTATTTGGATTACTTATTTAGAAGAGAAAATCATGCGTTTTCAAGTTTTATAAAAAAAATTTATAAAATTAAGTTCCTCATATAAAATAACTTACAACACTACCGATTAAAAAAATGAATTTTATTTGATTTTAGCCTTGTATAGTGCTATAAATATTCTATATTTGCACCCAGTTAGACCAAAGGAATAACCTTGGAGAAATGGCAGAGTGGTCGATTGCGGTAGTCTTGAAAACTATTGACTGTAACAGGTCCGGGGGTTCGAATCCCTCTTTCTCCGCAAAGAAAAACCGATAACAATTGTTATCGGTTTTTTTTATGTCAATAAATAATTAATATTCCTGTCTAAAGTTTGGTTACGAATCACATCTCACCTGTGCACTTTGATTAGAATACATAATTAGATATTACGATCTACACCAGTTTGGTATACTTTTGCTAGAATGTCAAGTTATAGTTTAACAATTTAATCAGTAATGAAAACAGCACTTTGCTATTAATATTTGTCCATCTTCATACTTATAAATTAAACGATGTTCCTCATCTATTCTACGTGACCAAAAACCAGAGTATTTATGCTTTAATGGCTCTGGTTTACCAATTCCCATAAAAGGTGTAAGTTAAATGTATTTTAATAAATCATTGATTCGTTGTACTATTTTCTTACCAGTTTTTTACAGAAAAATAATCTTCCTAAGATTGATCGACGAAAATATATCTCATTTATTCTTTGATAACTTTCTTTCAAAAGGCTGAGTAGTTTTTAATTTTTCGATTGCTGAATCAAGCCTTAGTTCATTGATTCGCGAAGATAGTTCATGATTTGTTGTCATTAATGAATTATACTGTTCTAACGACATGACAACAATCCCAGAATCTTTTTCCCTGTTGATAATTAAGCTTTCAAAATTCTTTGAAACTCTATCTAAATATGATTTTATATCTTTTCTAAAATCTGACAAACTTATTACTAACATAATCTTATGTTTTATTATGTTGAAATTTAAGCGCAATATTTTGATTAACAAAATATACTTTCACTTCAACACCCCAAAAAAAACATACTACTCAATAAGTTACCCCTACTTTTTAATTAATATTCCTCACATTTTTTTAGATACTATAGGTGATAAAGGGAGCTAATAGTAAAAGAAAATACCTTAGAAAATGAAGTGCCTTACCTCTGTAAAACAGCAAACTGCTATTATATTTTAATTGATTAATTCTAATTCAACTAATTCTTTTCCGAACTCATGTAGTTTGGACTGAATTTTTTCTGTAGTTTTCTTACTTGGTCTTCTATGTCCTGTTAAATAATGGCTTAATTGCCCTTGATTAACTCCAGTGAGGCGCTCTAAGCCTGCTAAAGAAATTACTTTACTATAATACTCTAAGAATGAAGGTATATCATAAGCAATACTAAAATTCGCTTCTACAAATTCTTTTTCCTTCTTCTGGTAAAATGCTTTCATTTCCTCATATGATTTTTTAAAATCATTCACAGCTTCATTAACTGTATATCCTTCTCCATGAATTCCATAATTTAATGTCTTATCTTCCAAGTCAACATATACTCCATAAGTACCATCTGTTCCTCTTTCTATAAAAGCTTTTACTGTTTTCATGATGTTTGATGTTTTTTAAATTACAATTATTTATGATTAAGACTTTAAGCCCGAATCTTTAAAAATACTTTTCTCTGTACCTTTTTTAACTTCTTGACTTCTGTGATTACTCATCTTAAAGTAGCTATCTGTGATTGGACTATATCATAGAGGATGTCCATTCATTAACTCCCCGGTGTCGAAACATCCGATTTTCTTAAGTTTTTTCTCTAGCACCGAATATTTAATAAAACGAGAAGTTATAATTACTCACCACAAAGATACGAATATTAATATCATAAAACATGCTATTATGTTGTTTTTAAACAACTTAACTAATCATAGTCATACTTAATTCGCCTCTAACAACACTAAGAAATTATCTTAAATCAAAGAAAAACAGAATTTGGAAAGTCATTTATATCACTTAGGTAGTACACAAACAGCTGCTAGAATTAAGGATGTTTTAAAAACTAACAAGCTTGTAAAAAACCTCACCTCATTATCTAACACTGTATCAAAGAAATAAACCGTATAAATTTAGTATTAAGAACCAAAAGTGTAAAAGATTTATTGTAGAATTGGGGATGTTATTCCAGTGTAAAAATCTCTAATTTTATTTTTAATAAGTGGATTTAAACATAATATTAGAGTCCACAGATGTTCGTATTACACTTGCCTTTGTTTATCTAATTTAAGTAGTAATGCTTGTAGTACACCAACGGAAATTTCAGAAGCTTTATCGCAATTCTTATCAAACTCATCTATTCCAATTGCATCTAAAGTGTCTGTAATAGTTCTAACCGATAAAAAAGGCACTTGATTTACATAACAAACATGAGCTATTGCAGCGGTTTCCATATCCACACAAAGAGGTGAGAATTTCTCTTCTATGTCTTTTCTATGATTGTTTTCAATGAAACTTTCCCCTGAAATAATTCTTCCAAAATAGATATTATCTAATTGATTTTCATTGACTATTTCCTTAGTTAATTCTACAAGATTAGAGTCAGAAGAAAAGTAAATAGTATCCATCCATGGATGAAACTCTGTTAATATGTCTTGAGCAACATCCCAATAAGCAGTCTCTGTCGCTACAATAGTATCAAACAATTTAATCCCTTTGTCAATTCCTCCACAGGTTCCACCATTAATAACGGTGTTACACCCAAATGTATCTATCAAGATCTGTGTTGCTAAAGCAGCATTTGTTTTACATACTCCACAATATAAAGCAATAATTTCCAATCCTTTAAAACTTCCTTTATAGAATTTAAGCATAGCTTTAGATTCTACCTGACAATTCTCTAATAGAGGTAGAAATGGAGCTAACTCTTGATCACCTGCGAAGATGACTCCAATTTTCAAATTAAAAGATAATGTATTTATCATATGTATATCACTTTAAATAAAAAAGAACGGACTCTAGTGTTGTTCCTTGAAAATACTCTTTGAAGGCCAATCTTCCTTACCTATTTAAAACATTGATTTTCCTGTTTACCTCTTATCCTATTTGTCTAATGCTTTACCTACTATACTAATTAACTCCTCTGGAGTTAAAAAGCCTTGCATAAACTCCTGTAGGTTTCCCTCATTGGTTATTTCACAAAAGAATTCTTCATGATCCGTACCAAAGACAGTTGGATTTTCTTGATTTGGATCTTCTAAGCAAATATAGTAGTGATCAGGAAAACCGTAACTATAAAATAGCTGTATCATTGTAGGAGTTTGGGTTCCACTTACTTTTTCAATTGGGCTTAAATTGACAACATCCGGGTCAGAGAAATCTTGATTCCACTGCTCATAATCCTCTGTCCCTTCTTGAAAAGGAGTGAAAGGCGTTGCAGTCCAAAACATCTGTCCCCTACCTTGTTTTGTATCAACAAAATAATACTTAAGCATTTTATCAAAAAAAGCTTTTCTATCTGTTTGTATCAAATCTTGGTTATCATCTATAAATTCACTTAAACCGTAAATAGGTTCTTGATCTTGCTCTAATGCCCAAGGTGTATCTTCTGGTTTTGGATATAAAACGCTATTAAAAGTAATGCTTTGAATATCTTCTTGTAAAAATCTTCCCTTTACTCTACTTATATCCGCACCTAAAGCGTGCATCCTATCTAATATTATTTGTTTCATTTTGTCTTGCAATTCTTACCATTATACCTTTTGTTGTTTGCAGTTATATCCCTTATAGATACCCTTACTTAAATGCTTTTAAAAAGTAAGCTTTCTATAAAAACCAGTGACACCCAGTTTACATCTAATAATCAACTTATCTATAGGTGTTATTAATCTACAGTTATACAACATTTTAATTCCTTTGAATATCACCTTGTTACCTAAGTAGATTATTGGACTAAATATAAAAACACTGCTGTTATTGCACAACAAATAGATAATAAAAATGACGTATCATTCTATTAGTTGCATTCTAAATCTGCTTTTTTGCTTTTATCCAATACCCAGCTATAGCCCTCTTTGTATAATAGTAACCCAATTATACCTTCTATTTATTATAAAATAAAATGAGCCCGGTGTCCTACCGAGCTCATTTTATTTTAAATTCCAATATAAGCGATGCCTAACTGTTTTTTATTCTTTTATATGCGCGAATTAATTCTTTTAATTGGCGATTTGAGGTAACATCCACGTCTTTATCCGATAAAAAATGCTTAAAATTAAAAGTACTTCTATAATTTTTAACTAGGATTTCTTGATCAATGGCTAAAAGTTCACTTCTTAAATGTTGTTTCTGCTCCTCTATTGAACCAAGCAACTCAAATTTATCACCAAAATCTCTTCTAAATGTATTGGTATTAAACGGAATCGAGTTTAAAATTTGCATTTGTTTCTTCGATTTTAGGTCTAAACTAGCAATGATTTTAATTGCAAGTTCATCAATTTCACTCTTTGACAAAAGATCTAAATTTTCAGGAAGAAACGATTCGAATTTTTGTTTTTTCGTCTGTTTTTTGTGATTGGCAGTTTTTTCCCCCGTTGTAATAGGAATAATTCCACTTCCAAAACATTTTTCACAATTGCTATTAAAGCCTTGACAGCTACAAATTTCAGATCTCATCTATTTTATCGTTATTTTAATATTTATATAAGTATATAATTCATTTGTAAAGCAAATCTAAAGTTGTATCCCTACATAGCCTTACATTAGTTAACAAACACAATAATATTTGTTTATTGCTAAAACACAATAGGTAGACATTTTTGTTTTTAAGCTAGTTCTACTTTTATAAGTTCCCTCATAGACATTAAATATATGATTGGGATTTACAAATGTTATAAGGGGCAAATATACAACAAATCAAATGGAGTAAATACTGTTTTATTGGTGATGATTTTTTTAACTAATCGGATATTTCCACCTGTCCCCTTTTTGACTATTTCAATCTATAAAGAGGATATCCCACTACCCTGGTACAGCTGTTTTATTTATATATGCCATATAACATTCATTGTACTTTTACACTTAAAAAAAACACATATTGTATGTAAATTCACAACATTACTTATCATCATAGCAAAATTTTAGGTTAATTAAACTTTTATTTTAAAATATTTTATATATATATTTATCTAAAATTATTATAAAACAAAATAGTAACATTAACAAATAACAGGAAAGTAGACAAATACACACACATAAATTAATAATTAAAAAGACTTCTTATTGGATTGCAGCTATTATCTATTTATAGATAATAGCTGCAATCCAATAAAGTAATTTTGATGTGTCCTTTTTTAGTTAGGTAAATACTCATATATAACCATAACATCGAACAATGAAAGATCAAATTAAAGTTGCAGCAGTGGACTTTGTTCCTGCTTGGGGAAGTGTACAGACCAATATCTCCAATTTAGTACAAGCTGTGGAAAAAGTTGCAGAGCAAGGCGTAGATTTTGCTGTTTTCCCTGAAACTGCACAAAGTGGCTATCTATTTACAGATAGTGAGGAACTAACTCCTTTTCTAGATACTATTCCAGGAAAAACAACAGATGCTATTCTACCTTTATTAAAAAAGTATAATATGTATATGAGTGTTGGAATAGCCGAAAAAGATACACAAACTAATATTCCATACAATTCTGCAGTTTTAATGGGGCCTGAGGGAATTATTGGAACCTATAGAAAAATAGGTCTCAACTCTCAAGATCGAAAAGTATTTGGACCTGGAAATACCGACATAAATGTATTTGATACTCCAATTGGCAAAATAGCCTTATTAATTTGCTTTGATGATACCTATTGGCAATATGCACGTATTGCAATGCTAAAAGGAGCTCAAATTATTGCTTGGCATTCTGTATCTGATCGCGTAATGCCAAATGCAAGTGCAAAAGAAAAACTAGGCGACCACTCCACAGTTGCTCACGTACAGCATCTAAGCGCTTTAAATGGAGTTTGGGTAGTAGGAGCTACAAGAAGTGGTATAGAGACAAACCCAAACAATAATAGTCAGGTATACTACAATGGAGGTTCTAGTATTTGGAATCCTTCAGGGGAGAAAATCGCCCAAGCACCTGTAATAGGTCCAGTGGTACTACCAAATGGTTTACATGGAATATATACTGCTCACATTGATGTTTCTAAGGCCGATGCCGCTAAAGAAAGAATTCTTAAACGTCGCCGCCCAGAGCTATATAATCCCCTTTTAGCATTACACCGAGTGCCAACGGATATTAATGCTACTAAAACTAAAGTAGAAGCCACTTTAAAGGCTATACAATGGACAAGGTCTCAAACAAAACTTTCCACCATTGAAGTACAAAAACAGGAACTAGTGGTTTTACCTGAGTTTTCTGGATTTGAATACACAGATGACCCTACTATTATAAAAAGTAAGGCAGAGAGTAAAGATGGACCATTTGAAAAACAACTGTGCCAAATTGCCCTTAAAGGACAAGGATATATTGTAGGTAGCTATCCTGAGGTAGATAATGGTAAGTACTACCATACTATAGTACTTGGGGACCCTAGTGGAAAAATTATAAGTAGATACCGCGTAACCCACTTAAATGAAAGAGACGCTAAATGGGCTACTCCTGGAGAAAAAGCAGCGGTTATCTCAACGAGCATTGGAAGAATTGGCCTAGCAGCAGCTTATGAATTAGAAATTTCAGAAGTTGGTGGAATGCTTTGTGCTTTACGTGCAGATGTCTTAGCAGCCCCAGCTGGATTACCATCAACCTTAAAGGTACAGATTGATAAAGGACTTTATTCTATTGCAAATCCACCAACAGGTAAAGCAGATTATTTTTCTTATGCCGCTGCAACCCTTAATCAAATGTGGGTAGTTTGTGGAGGTAGATATGACAATGGATTTACTTCTTGTGGTATTTACGGTCCGGAACCTGTAGTTTTCACACCAACTCTTTTAGCAGAAAAACAAAAAGAGGCTGTACAGTCCATCTGCCAGATTCCAGCTCCTTATACTTGGATTAATCAAGATCAACTAATAGCTGGTCAAGCAGCAATTTGGTTTCCAATTATTGTCAAGTAAGCCGTTTACTTATTTTTTTACTTCAAGAGGATACTTAAGTAGTTAAAGGCTATCAACGGTAAAATTTACTTGTAAAACAAATTAGAAAGAACGTCTAAATCTGGGCCCAATATATATGACACCCCATTATTGAAAGGGTAAATTATATTGCTTAATGGTAAAGACAACAAAAATGCAAATCCGCTAGTAGGTTATAAAGCATCGTCTAATATAGGTAATTGAAAAACCATAATTAAGCCTTAGTTAAATAGAGTTAGGAATAGTAAATCTAAACCAAGAACTCATAACTACCAGATACTCAGTATTTAAGAAAATAGTAAATAAATTAAGTGAGAGCTAAGTATTTTTATAGAATACGCCAATAAAAAACATTCCAATGTTTTTTAGAAAAATTTTATACCTAAAACCACTAAAATACACAAGGAAAATGTATAATTAAGATAATAAATGAACTATATTTTTATTTTTTCACATTAATAATAATTAATCATCAAAATATTTTGACTCTATTTCATTTTTACCTATTTTAGTACTTCATTAACGATTTTAAAAATCATAAAATTTATATTTTAATTATGAAAAATAAACAACCTATTCGCGGAACCCAAGGGGCAGATATCATCGGACCTCGTAATCTTGGAATTGAAGATAAAAACCCAGACATTTTATTACCACCAGAAACAGACTGCGGAGGAATACCAAACTTAAAGTTTCCATTTGCAATGGCACATAACCGTTTAGAAGATGGTGGTTGGGCCCGTGAGGTTACTCAAAGAGAAATGGGAAGCTTAAAAGAGCTAGCTATTGTAAATATGCGCTTACCAGAAGGAGTTATTCGTGAGCTTCACTGGCATAAAGAAGGAGAATGGGCTTATGTATTAAAAGGAAAAGTAAGATTCTATTTAGTAGACGATCAACGTAATGTATTAATTGAAGATTTAGAAGAAGGAGACATCTGGTATGCACCTCCAGGATTCCCACACGCTATTCAAGGATTAGAAGGAGAAGGAACAGAGTTCGTTTTAGTATTTAGTGACGGAAACTTCTCTGAAAACCAAACACTATTAGTAACGGAACTTTTTGCTCATACTCCAAAAGAAGTTTTAGCTAAAAACTTTGGAGTGCCTGAATCAGCATTTAATGGTATTCCAAAAAGCCAAAAATATATTTTCCGCCTTCCAGTTCCAGGACCTATAGAAGAGGCTCGTAAGGAATTAGGAGCGGTTAATTTCACTAGCAAATATGTATTTAGAGCTTCTAAAGAGACTAAAAACAAATTTGAAGGTGGTGCAACACAAGTAGTGGATAATGTAAACTTCCCAGCTACAGATCTTGCAGCATTAATCATTGACTTAGAACCAGGTGGAATGAGAGAAATTCACTGGCACCCAGATGCAGATGAATTACAATTCTATATCAAAGGGAAAGCGCGTATGACTGTATTTGATGCAGTAAATAACGCTAGAACATTTGATTATGAAGCTGGAGACGTTGGATATGTACCTAGAACATTATCCCATTATATTGAAAACACAGGAGACGAACCTGTAAAAGTATTAAACGTTTTCCACACAGGTAAATATAGAGATGTATCGCTTAATAACTGGCTAGCTCTTACTCCTAAAGATATTGTTAGTGGTCACTTAGATATTGAAGAACCTTTTATTGATTCTTTACGTCAAAAATACCAAACAATTGTCAAAGGTTAATCTTCTAATTTTTGCTGATTAAAAAATTAGATAAATGACCTAGCACTAACCTTTAAGCTACTGCTGGTTCACTTATCTTATAAATGTTCAACATTATATATATAGATATATGGAAGAGTTTATGTCTAAAATGATATTCAATGACTTAATACCCATCTTGGCTATTTTACTCATTGCATACTTCAGTGCTAAAAAGAATATATTTGCACAAGGTCAATCTCAAGTTTTTAATAAGCTAGTATTAGATTATGCTTTACCATCGGCTTTATTTGTTTCTATTGTTAGAGCCGATAGACAGATGTTATTTGCAAATGCAACTTTGAGTATAATTACTGTTGTTGGACTAGTAGTATTGTTTATGCTTTCCTACTTTACCATACAACGATTCTTTAAACGTACAAAAGCAGAAGGAGCTGTATGTGCTTTAGTAGCTGGATCTCCAACTATTGGATTTTTAGGTTATGCCATTTTGGACCCATTGTACGGAACAGGAGTAGAAACAGGGTTAGTTATTGCCATTATTGCTATTGTGGTAAATGCAATTACCCTTCCTATTGGACTGTATCTATTAAATGCAGCTGGACTAAATGCAGATAAGGACGGTAAGAGTCCTTCTAATCTAAGCGCAATTATTAGCTCATTAAAACAACCCGTTGTATGGGCTCCAATTCTTGCAGTTGTTTTTGTTCTTGTTGGTATCAAAGTGCCTGCTCAAGTTGACCCAACCTTTCAATTACTAGCACAGGCCAATTCCAGTGTAGCTGTATTTGCTTCTGGTCTTACCTTAGCTGCTTACAAATTTGAATTAGATTGGGAGATTGCTTATAATACCTTTTTTAAATTAATTGTAATGCCTGGAGCTTTCTTAGCAGCAGGTTTAGCTTTTGGTTTAAGTGGAACTGTATTACAAATGCTGGTTCTAGGAGTTGCTTTACCACCAGCATTCTCTGGTGTAATCATTTCTGGAAAATACAATGTGTATACTCGTGAGGCTACCTCAAGTTTAACAGTAAGTGTAATCGGATTTGTTATAGCAGCACCTCTATGGGTTTATCTTGCAAAAACATTGAGTACTTAGAAGATTTAATTTAAACAAAGAAATACAATCCACCTCGCTTAATTTTTATTGAGCGAGGTTTTTTTATTCCTTCTGCCTCTATATAACTGCGATATACCTTCTTTTAAAGCTATATGGAACCTCTCCCCTTTACTTATTTGATTATTACAACTCTATTGTTCTAAAGGTTAGATTCACCCTTAAGCTATCTATTTTTGTAGTTGGAGGTAAACGGTGTAACCAATTGCTTTGGGTGGTTCCTTTCATTATTAAAAGACTTCCATGCTCCAAGAAAAGATCTATTTTCTCTTTGGTTTGTTTGTGTTTAAAAGCAAATTTTCGCTCAGCTCCAAAACTCACAGATGCAATCGCTCCATCTTTCTTTAAATCCTTTTCCCCATCACTATGCCAGGCCATTGCCTCTTGTCCATTATGGTATAAATTAAGCAAACAAGAGTTAAAGGTTTCCTGACTGTGTTGTTCTACTATCTTTTTTAATTCCAATAATTCATTAGTCCAAGCTAAGGCATGCTTGGTGGTATTGGAGTAAGTGTATTGAAAACTTTGATCACCATACCATGCAACTTTTCGCTTAGTAATGATTTTCTTACCGAAAATAATTGCCTGATCATGCTTCCACTCAATTCCCTGTAAGAGCTTGTCTAAAAAATAATCTGCTGTTTCTTGGTCAAATATCTTACCATAGTAATAAACCTCTCCTTGGCAGGGCAGCCAATTTTTAGCTGGGTCACTTTCAAAATCAAATAATTTCATTTTTATCTAGTATTATATAGTAATTGCACACAAAATTCATTCCACTAAAAACAGTGCATAGTTAAGCTTCAAAAACAATTAATTGTGCAAAAGCTTTACAAAGTAATCCTTTATTCCATCGCACTTTTACAAATAAGCACCCTAGGCTAGAATTTAAAATTTACCGCTAATGGCTTACTTTTAAACTTACTCATTTACTTGGGCAGCTTCCCACCCTATTAAAGCCGTTTTGCGATTAGGTTGCCATTTGTAGCCTCCAAAGTTACCAGAGGATTGAATCACTCTATGACAGGGTATTAAAAATGCTACGGGATTACTTCCTATTGCACTACCAACAGCTCTACAGGCTTTTGCATTGCCAATCTTTTGTGCAATACTACCATAAGTACACAGGGATCCTAAAGGAATTGTAAGTAGACTCTCCCATACTTTTAACTGGAAGTCTGTTGCTTTTAAATGCAACTTAATTTGAGGTAATTCCCTCCAATCTTTATGAAAAATACCTAAAGCATTTTGCTGTAGCTGGTCTGTTTTTTGCTGTAAAATAGCATTGGGAAATTCTGCTTTAAGTTGCTGTAAAGCACCTATTTCATCTTGTACAAAGGCCATATAGCAAATTCCTTTTTGCGTAGAGGCAATAAGTAGATTACCAAATAAACTAGAAGCAAAACTATAATTAATACAAAGATTCTTTCCTCCATTTTTATATTCCAATGGAGTCATTCCCTCTATACTGATAAACAAATCATGTAAACGACTCGTACTAGAAAAACCAGCTTCTATACTTGTAGAAAGTAAGGTAGCTTGTTTTTGTTTTAGTACACTTTTGGCATACTGTATACTTATATATTGCAGGAACCTTTTAGGTGTGGTCCCAGCCCATTTAGTGAATATGCGTTTAAAATGGGAAGCACTAAGATGTATACTTTGAGCAATCTGCTCGGTAGAGGGTTGGTCTTGGAAATTTTCTATGATATAGTCAATTGCCTTTGCAATTCTTTGATAATCTATAGCGTCCTGGGTTTTCATAATAGCTAGCTTTATACTACAAAGGTCTAAAAAAAGGATCAGCTGTAAAATCCGAAATGGACCATTTATTCTACAAAAAAGTATTCTGTAGAATAAATGATCCACAATCTTATGTTTATATTTTAGTGCATAGGTAGATCATAACGCAAGTAAAAATGCGCCAAATAGAAAATTATTTTACAAAACAATTCTAGTGAAACATCCCTAATGGCAGATTCTAAGTATTCCTAGCCAAGAATATAAGCAATAAAAAAAAGTTAATGTTTTTTACTTTCACTGGGATGAATTACTCTCCAATCCACCTTTTTTAAAGAAAACCTTTGCTACAAAAACGCAGAAAGCTATAAAAGCTATAAAAATAACAATACAAAAACCAGCTTTCCATGCTAAATCCCAAGAAACTAAAAACATATCCCATAGGGATACAATCCCTAAAACAGTTCCCATTAAAACAATTAAAATAACTGCGACTCCAACAATATACTTCATATGCTCATCTAGATTAAAATAAAAAACAAAACCAAATACTCTTAATTTTATAACAATATCTCTGTAATTTAACGTAGAGCATCTAACTAAAGGTAGTGTTTTTTCTTGACAATATATCTTTATTCTCTTAAAAATCAACTAGAAACAATAAGCTTTTACTTGTGATATACTTGGTGATTCTTCTACAGTTTTAATCTAAATCCATTACTTCTTCTAGTCCTAAATAGATATTATTTATACTTATTACAGGACAAATACTTGTCTTTTACTATAAGGACAAGGACACCTTTAGTCTTTATCTAAGTGATCTCCAATAATGGCATAATACTCTGGGAAATGCTCTAAATTACCTTGATTAGTTAATTCTTCTAAAATAGAAAGGGCTAATTCCATGGGTTTTGTTTCTGCACAATACAGCTTAGGATCTGAATCTATTGCTGCAATAGTCTCATCTTTATCCATTCCAATACACCAATTTTTCAAAAATGAATACAAGGCAATTTCCACTAGCTCAAAATCCTCCCATTCCTTCTCTTGACAAGCCTTAGCATAAGCTTTTTTAGACCAAAAACAGAGTGCTACAGCTCTATCTCCATCAGAATCCTCATAGTGGTTCGAATAAAGATAAGCAAACCCAGAGGTGGATTTTAAAGCATACACCACCTGGTTTTCACAAATTTTTTCTAAGAATCGCTGGTATCTTTTTTCTATTAAAGCGCTATCTTTCATATCTTTATTATTTCTAAGTTTCTAACTCAATTTAAATATTCTCCTTGGTTAGCATGCCAATTTTATTGTTGAATATATTGTTTTAAAATTATTCTATATAGTTGGTAGTTACATACCCTATAAATTACAAAACAGCATGCCCATTAGCCTTTTCTTTTTCCAAGATTAAGGCTTCAAAGTCAAAATCTATAAGATATTTTATAGTAAAGACTATATTATTATAGGTTAATTTCTTTGGCTTGATCCCAACAACTCTCACATAAGAGCTTAAAGTCACAATCCAAAAACCACTGCTCCCTCTGCTCTTCATTTTGGGCTAATGCCCATCTATCTTCACATTTTTGACACCATGCATCCGCGCGAGCAGTATCTCCTTGATCGTGCTCAAAAAAGCCCAAAGGGCTTGGATCAAATAAACTATGTGCTAAATGAGTACATAACAAACCTATTCCCTTGGTCCCATGCTTAGAACATTCTACTTTTGTATTAGCCATATTTGTTTTTATTTAAAAATCAAATTAAGGCCTTTTCCAATAAGCATACAATCCCTGAATATAGCTAAAACCACCTTTAAATTAGCTCTATAACAATTACCAACATACATGTTTAGTTAGATCTTATTTCAAAGATAAATTAGATATAAAACAAAAAAGCCCCTAATAAGGGACCATTTGTTTTGCATCTACTTCTTGTTAGTCTTTTTAAACTACTCTGATTAAAAAAACGTAAAAAGTACTTTAATACTCTTACAGTTTATTACTTTATAGGATGGGCATTATTCCCCTTGTCTTGCTTTGATTCTTTCTTGAAAAATGCACCCCATACCATAATGGCAAAAGCGATAAATCCAACAAATATTACAATGCTAATGGATGCCTTAAATACTACATCCCAAGAAACCAGAAAAATATCCCAAATAGCCAATATTCCTAAAATAGCTCCTATTAATAATAGTAGTGCTACTACAATTCCAATAAAATATTTCATATGCCTGTGTGTGTTTTAAATTAATTGGATTATTGTAAATCAATAATCCCCCATTGATCCTCCACTAATTTTACAATAGGTTTCCCTTTAAAAATAGTGTTTTTCTTTATAATCTCTCCTTTTGGACTATACTCAAGTACAACTACATAATTGCCATTCTCATCGCGAAGTTGCACCTGGTTTAGTAAACCATTTTTATCATAACTCTTATATGCAAAACTTTTATTATCCTTAAAAAGAGTTTCTCCAATTAAAGCCCCACTTATAGGGTCAAATTCCTTAGAACTTACTTGAACTCCATCTTGGTATTCTACTTGTAAATAAAGTACTTCTTTGGAGTTATAATAGTTTTGTGTCCCTTGTCTTTTGCCGTTTTGGTAGAACTCCTTTTGAGTCAATCTTAATTTACCTGGGCCTAGAGAATAGACCAGTTTTTGTCCCTCTAATTGGCCGTTATCATACTGCTCTTGGGTATATATCTTCCCCTTTTGGTAATGTATAACCTCATTGTGGTATCTCCCATTTAAATAGTTTGCCTCTAATTCTATGTCTCCATTGGGCAAATAAGAAATCCAAGAACCTGTTTTTTCATTGTTTGCATAATTGCCTTTTTGGGCAAGTTTTCCATCTACATAATTCTTTTGATAAGGCCCATGTAACGCATCGTTGTTATAGGTTAATAATTCTGTATTACCTGTAAGATCTCTTTGAATTACTTGTCCATCTAACTTCCCATTTATATAGTTCTTTTGGCTTTTAATAGTACCATCTTGAAAATACTCTGTCACAGGTCCATTAATCTTTTCTTGGGTATACTTTAGATGTTTCTGTAATTGCCCATTGGGATAATAAAGCCAATACTCTGTAATTTGCCCATTATCAGCAAGATACTTTTCGTTAGTAACAAAAATAGATTGCTCTGCGTGATAAATCCCTTTTTTAAGTTGATATCTCTCTTGTTCTACATTATAATAAAACACCTTTAACTCTCCGTCTATATATCCCTTTGAAGCCTTTAACTCTATGTGTTTAGTAGGATTAACTATAAGGTGATACTCCCCATTTAAAGCTTTCCCATTTTGATCATAAAGCATAAAAGTAGTATCTAAAGGGTTTTTAACCACATCTATCCTTATAAGTTCGGGTGCCTTATCTATATTGTTATTGGAGATAACAAAGCCTTTATAGTGTTGTTTGTCCAAAATTTGACTCTGTACACTCCCCGAGTAACACACCCAAAATAGCAGTAATAATAATATTTTTGTTTGCATAAAAAGCGGCTTAATTTTAATGAACTAAATCTATAATTCCATACTGGTCTTCTAAGAATAGTACCTCTTTGTTCTTCTTATAATTCTTATTGTTATAAGTGGGCTTACCTACTGAGTCATATTTTAGTACATCCACTAAAACGCCAGACTCATCTAACATTCTAACCTTGTCTAACTTACCATTAAGATATTGCTTTTCCCAAATCATTTCCCCTTGATTGTACATAGATTCTCTCCATAAAAACCCTTGGTAATAAGCCTTATAAACTCCATGGTATTCTCCCTCATTAAAGGTTGTTTCCATCACTAGTCCATAAGGTTCTTGTTCATATTCTTGTGCCTTACCATGGAGTTTTTCATCTTTGTATTCCCTATAAAGATGAATTTTATCTTTATCGAAATAAGTGATAGAAACCCCATTTAGCTTTCCGTTTTCATAGGTAGAAGTCTCTTTTAATACCCCGTCTACTCTATAGTGTTTCCAAAGGGAAGTATACTGTGCGTCTTTGTCAAATTTTCCTTGGTATTTTAACTGTCCATTGTCATAATACTCCTTGTAATCACCAACTAAAACATCTTTTTGATAATGGGCTATTACTTTGGAATTATCCTCTAAGATTCTTTGGCTTTCTCCATGTAAGTAACCTTGTTTATAATTGGATTTTTCTATCCAATTCCCCTCAGGGTCATATACTACCATCAAACCATCTTGTAAACCTTGTTTATCATAGGTTATTTGCTTTTCTACTTGACCATTTTGATGGTAGTATATAGCATTTTCCAATACCCCATTATTATAAGACTTGGCACTTTTTAAAGCTTGATTGTCATAATAATTCTTACTCTGTAAATGTAGCTTCCCCTTTTGATAATTAAACTCCTTATCTAATTGCTCTTTGTAATAAACCTTTGATAAGCCATCTAATAAACCATTAGAAAAATGCAATACACCAGTACTTAGTCCGTTGGGACTTAAAATAAGGTAATAAGTACCGTTAATATTACTTTGATCTTTGCTGTTTTTATAAACTTGAACACCATTACCCAATGAAGTTTGCTCTATAGAAACAGATTGATTCTGGGGTTGTCCGTTTAAAATTTGAACACCTTGAAAAACACCATCCTCTAAGGAAACTCCTCCAGTATATTGTCCATACATAGGTATAAACAATAGAAACAACAAAAGGCTTAGTAAAAATTTTCTCAGACTGATCATGGGCTTAGATTCGGGAAAGAATTTCTCTTTTTTTAGTTTCAAACTCCTCTTGGGTTAAGATCTGTTGATCTACCAATTCCTTTAATGCTTTTAATTGCTCAATAGGATCTTTGTCCCCAACTGCACCTTGGAAGCTATCTGGTTTTTGATCCATTATGGTCTTGCTTAACTCAAAACCTGCTCCCATTTGTAAGCCTGCACCAGCTAAACCACCTTCATTTTGAGCAGCATCACGTAAAGCACGAAGCTTTTCTAGTTCAATATAATTCATTCCTACTTGCTCGGCTGCAAGAGCCTCAGTAGTCATAGAAGCTATTTTTTGAATATGCTCCTTGGTGTTTTCATCAAAAGAACAGCTTTCTACTTGAAAATCTGTCAAAACAAGACCCAGCTTATCTAAAGTTTGATTTAGATTGGCCTTAATTTGTTCAGACATTAGAATTAGATGAGCATCTATTTGATTATAAGAAAAAGCACTTTGTGCCAAATAAGAAGTAAGAGAAGCAATAATACGTCCAGTGATAATTTCACGTAAATCCTCTGTAGTAAAAACATCCTTAGATCCTATTACATTAGTAAACAGCTCTTGTTGTTTTTCCATTCTTACTGAATAATTTCCATAAGCACCTAATTCAATGGGGATATTATATTGGCTATCTATATATTTAATAGGATTAGATGTACCCCATGATTGATTAACTATCTCAGCTGTTCTAAAGAAGTAAAGATGCATCTTATGCTCACTCTCAAAGGCTTGGCTAAGCTTTAATAAAGTAGTGATAAAAGGTATGTTCTTACTTGAAAGTAAATAAACTCCTGGAGTATCTAGTACATCTTGTACTTTTCCATCATATACTAAGATACATCCTTGTCCAGGAGATACAATTAACTTACTGGCATTTTTAATCTCACTAGTAGGAGTAGGAATTTTATAAAATAAATAATTAGATTCTTGGTCCTTCCATTCGACTACCGTACTTAGTTGTCTTTTAAAAAATGATTTTAATCCCATAATTATATCGTATTAATAAGCTATATTTTTATTCTATTAAAAAAGGTCAAAGTCTAACTTTTCCCCTTGCGTATTGATTTGTGATATTTTATCATTCCCGATTAGTAAATAATAGGTAGAATCCACCTTTACTGCGCTATTAAAGCTAGTACCAGAGGGATAATCTACCTTCCATAAACTTTTCCCATCTTTAGATACTAGCTCTAAAATAGAAGCAGCATTTTGGGCCAAAGTTGGCTTATAGGTAATGATTACTTCTTGGTTATCTTGATAAACTACCTTTGGACTAAAACATATAAATTGCTCGGTAATTGGCTGCAGATCAACAATGCGATGCATATCCTTTTGTCTAGCAGTCAAAGTAGGTTCTTTTAAGGAAGTTATCTTATTCTCAGGAGCTCCATTGGCATATTTATACTCTACTCTAAAGAGTTGAGCTATATTGCTAGAGGCCATATTTTCACTATTTACAAACAAATAAGTTGTATTATTAATGTCAGTTTTACTAACTCCTTTATTTCCACTTTCACTTAAGTGTTCAAAGGCTTTTTTAGTATATAATTGATCTTGGCTTGGGAAGTAATAAAAAGTTCTATCTAAATTGGTAGTCAAAATTAAGCCATCTCCTTTATTAGAATCTACAAAATCCACCTTCGAAAAACCGCTCTCTAAGGCTGGTTTAGCCAAGGAAATGCTATTTGTGTAATCCTTTATAGTCAATGTTTGAGGATCTACTACGGCTATTTTCTGGCCATCTATTATACAGTAAAATTTCTCTTGACTAGGGAAATGCCTTGTCTTTATCTTAGCCGAGTTATCACTAGATAGTTGTATTTCACTTAAAACCTGCTTAGTCTTTGGATCATAAAATATCCCAAATACACCATCGTTTTGTCTTTGAGCCATATCACGGGACTCCATGTAAAAAACAACTAGTCCCTTAGATGTATTAAATAGATCAATACTTTGGGGTTTTATATTCTCATGGTAATAAGAGTTTGTACTTGGAGCAATAACCTGCTTAATGCTCGATGTAGAGCCAAAAGGATAAACCATAAGGAAAATAACTACTAGGAAAATCCCTATTCCAATAGCTTTATAATTGATCTTTCTAACAGGTGGATGTCCAGAGAAAGTATGTTTCACATTAATATTGATCTCATCATTATCTAAGATAAAATCGGAATCACATTTGCTACAACGAAAGTGATCTTTTGCTATAGAAAGCGGCTGTGTACTTCCACATTGAGGACATTTTAATACCTTTATTTGCTTAGCCATTTTGTTTAAAAACTAATATCAATTTTCTAGTGTTAGTAGGATAAGGGTAATAGCTAACTTTAAATTCTTAAAAGACCAGGTGTAATTACCGCTTTTATGAAGTTAAAATAGATTTCACTTTATTTAACCTTATTACTTAATAAGTTTCTAAAATTAAGGTTTTTTTAGCTAAATAGAAATAAAAATATCTAAAGCTCTACTTTTTATTAGGGGATACTAAACTTTTTTGAAAGCTTCCTGACTAAGTCTAGCTCACAGTAGTTATAAAACAAAATATTTTGTACTTTTACTTGAGTAAAACTCTCCTATAAAATCCAATGAAAATGAAAAAATTTCTATTTATCCCTTTAGCTTTTATCTGTTTTATTTCTTGTAAACAAAACAATGAAAATATAGCCCAAGACAAACAGGAAAATGTAGAACAAACTCAACCCTTAGTAGGAGATTGGGTAGAACCTAATCCAATTGATCAAAACCAAAACCAAGGGGTTAGATTATTTAAAGATGGTACTGCACAGAGTATTAATATGGCTACTTTGCAATACAAGAAATGGTGGCAAAATAAGGACTCTCTATTTTTAGTACAAGAGAGTATTGGTAATAAAGTATCTAGCACAGATACCATTGTTTGGCAGATTGTAAGTCTTAAAGATCAAGAAATTGTTCTAAAAAACAATCAAAGTACCTTAAGACATCAAAAATAACACTGCAACAAAGCCGAAGTAAGAATAATTATATCCGTTATATAGATAAAAAAACCCTATTGCAAAATTGCAATAGGGTTTTTTTATAAATAGGTTTTTTTATAAATAGGTTTAATTCTTATGCTAAAGGCTCTATATTGAATCCTTTTTTCTTAACGATATCCATCACTTCTTGCTGTGAAATCCCATTAGAGACAACCGTTAAAATTTTACTTGGGTTAGCAGTATCTACCTCCCAAGAGCTAATTCCTGTATTTGCATCAAAATCTGCCTGTACTTTAGAGGTACATCCCCCACAATTAAGGTTTGTTTTAAATTTAAATTCTATATTTCCCATAGTGTTTGTTTTTTCGTGTTTTATATTAATACAAAATTCGTCTTTTTATTGCTAAATAGTATTACATTATTTCTTGTTTATTTTATGACTTTTACAGTTTTTAAAACTAGATTAATGACACACATGTCCCGTTTTTAAAGGGATAGCCTTTGCGCTACATAAAACAGAATGTCCTTCTTGCTTTACTAGAGTGTTTACTTGTATAGTAACATGATCAATATGATAGTGCTGTAAATCATGCTCTATCTTTTCAAGTAATTTTTCGCTCTGTACGATGGTCATTTCTTTATCTACTGCTATATGACAAGTTAAGGCATTTAATCCACTTGTGATAGTCCAAACATGCAAATCATGTACTTGCTTAACCCCTGGAGTTTGTAAAATTATTTGCGTTACTTTTTCCAGCTCCACATTCTCTGGAGTCCCTTCCATTAATATATGCACTGAAGACTTAGTCACTAAATATCCACTTCTTAAAACAAGAACCGATACCAAAATACTAGCTACAGGGTCTGCCCATTGCCATCCGAAAAACATAATAAGTAAAGCTGCAATAATGGCTCCGACAGAACCAAGCATATCGCTAATGACATGTAAATAAGCGCTACGCATATTTAAATTGTCCTTTACATCAGCTCCTTTAAACATAATCCATGCAACTAAAATATTGACCAACAATCCAATAAATGCAATAATTAGCATTCCTTTAGATGCAATCAGTGTTGGATGAGTAAATCGCCAAATAGCTTGGTAAATAATATAAGCAGAAATTGCTATTAAAGTGGCTCCGTTGAAAACGGCTGCCAATATTTCAAATCTCTTATAACCATAGGTTTTTCCATAATCGGCTACTTTTCCACTTAAAGAAAAAGCAACTAAGGCAATCAGTAAAGAAGCCGCATCACTTACCATATGACCCGCATCGGCTAGTAAAGCCAAACTATTGGTAAGTAGTCCTCCTATGACCTCAACGATCATATAAATAGTGATAATAACTAGGCTAATAATTAAAGTTTTTTTATTGGCATCGCTACCAGTGGTATGCCCGTGATCGTGTCCCATATTGAATTGTTTGGGCATAATTAAAAACCAAGGCTACGGCCTTGGTTTTTAATTGCCTTAATGTATTTTAAATTTTTATTTTATTATTATTGACGGAGAAAAAGCTTTTTAATCCAATTTTATTTTTTCCATTTTAAACGCAAACTATTACTTACTACACTTACGCTACTTAAAGCCATTGCTGCACCAGCAATCATAGGATTTAGCAAAAAGCCATTGATAGGGTAAAGTATACCTGCAGCAATTGGAATACCAATTAAGTTATAAATAAATGCCCAGAATAAGTTTTGTTTTATAGTAGCTACGGTCTGTTTAGAAAGGCGTATAGCTTGAGGTATTTTAGTTAAGTCAGAAGAAATAATAGTCATTTTTGCTACATCCATAGCAATATCACTTCCTTTACCCATAGCTATACTCACATCTGCTGTAGCCAAAGCAGTACTATCATTAATACCATCTCCTACCATTGCTACTATCTTACCTTGGCTTTGTAATTCTTTGACAAAGTCTGCTTTATCTTGAGGCATTACCTCTGCTTTATAATGCTTAATACCTGTTTGCTCTGCAATGGCTTTAGCTGTTGCCACATTATCCCCAGTAAGCATGTATAAATCAATACCCATTGCCTGTAATTCTTGAATTGCCTCAGCAGAAGTAGCTTTGATTTGATCGGCAATTGCCACAACAGCTAATGCCTTTTTACTATCTGCAAACCAAATAACTGTCATGGATTGCCCTGTCCATTTTTCACCTTGCTCTTTTAAAGAAGCATCTATAGAAATAGAATTCTGTTCTAATAACTTTTGATTACCTACATAAAAAGTTTCCCCTTTATAATCGGCCTTTGCTCCTTTTCCAGTGATACTCTCAAAATTTGTAAGCTCTATATCTTGGGCTGTATCAAGATGCTTAATTACCGCTAAAGCAAGTGGATGTTCGCTTTGTTTTTCTATGCTGTATAAGATGTTCTGGCTTTGCTTATCATTGTCTAACCATTGCATCTGACTAACCTCAGGCTTACCCTGTGTAATAGTTCCTGTTTTATCTAAAATAACTGCATTAATTTTTTGAGCTAGCTCTAAACTCTCTGCATCTTTAATTAAGATACCATTTTCAGCCCCTTTACCAACACCTACCATAATAGCAGTTGGAGTGGCCAAACCTAGGGCACAAGGACAAGCAATTACTAAAACCGTTACTGCAGCTAATAATCCATGAACTAGACCACTTTGCCCGCCCAATATAATCCACAATATAAAAGTTAAAACAGCAATCCCCATAACAACAGGTACAAAAATACTAGCTATTTTATCTACTAATTTTTGTACTGGAGCTTTACTACCTTGGGCATCTTGTACCATTTTAATGATATGAGCAAGCATGGTTTCTTTTCCTACCTTAACCGCTTTGAATTGGAAGCTTCCCTTTTGGTTAATAGTACCTGCAAACACATTTTCACCTTCGACTTTTAAAACAGCAATAGGCTCCCCACTTAACATACTCTCATCTACGTAAGAATTACCAGAGACTACTAGGCCATCTACGGCAATTTTCTCCCCTGGTTTTACAAGGATAACATCTCCTACATTAACCATGTCTATGTCCCTTTGAATCTGTGTACCATCCTTTTCTACTATAGTAACCGTTTTAGGTTGAAGCCCCATTAGTTTTTTAATAGCAGTAGAGGTATTTCCTTTGGCTTTTTCCTCTAATAGTTTACCCAATAAAATAAAGGCGATAATAACTGCTGCTGCTTCAAAATATACGTGAGGCTCTAAACCTCTTTTAATCCAAAAGTTAGCAAAAAGCATATTAAAAACACTAAATACATAGGCTATACCTGTACTTAAGGCTACCAAAGTATCCATATTAGCGGAGCGGTGCTTGGCTTGTTTGAAGGCATTGATGAAAAAATCTCTTCCAAACCATAATACAACTGGAGTAGAAAAAGCCCACATAATTTCATTACCATATGGCATGTTCATAAAGAACATTCCTATTATTACCACTGGTAAAGACAAAACAACTGCCCAAATAGTTTTGTTTTTAAGTTTTTGGTATTTTTCCTCTTGGATAGTTTCTAAAGTTTCTTGTTGCTTACTCTCTTCTTCTATCAATATGTCATACCCACCTTCTATAAGGGTATTTTTAATCTGCTGTGCAGTTAACATATTTGGAAGATATTCCAAAGTTAAATTACCTGTTCCATAGTTTACCGAAGCATCTACTACCCCTGGAATTAACTTTACGATACTCTCTGCACTACCTGCACAAGAAGCGCAACTCATTCCTAAAAGTGGAAAAGTTTGTTTTACCGAAGCAACTCCATAACCAAGGTCTTTAATAGCATGTACAGCTTGTTGTACAATACCGTTATCCTCTACAGTTATAACTGCTCTATTGTTATTGAGTTCTACTTTTTGGGTATCAACACCCTTAACCTGCGCCAATCCTTTTTCAACGATCATTGCACAATGCTGACTATCTACATCCTCTAAAGGAATATAGATTAATTCTTTATTTGTTGCCATATTATGGGTTGTTTAAATTCTACAATACAAAAATGAACAATATTTAGTGTAACCTTGTTATAAAACTATGGATAGGTTTTGTAACTTTTACTTATACCTTATCTAAAGGTTTTCGTTTGTCCTGCTTAATTTGCTTAAATTTACTAGGAGTTAATCCTGTCACCTTTTTAAACTGATTACTTAAATAAGCTACAGAAGAATAATTTAAAGCAATAGCTATTTCACTAAGGGTTAATTCATCATAAACTAGTAACTCCTTTACTCTCTCAATTTTCTGAGCGATGAAATACTTCTCAATAGTGGTGCCTTCCACTTCGGAAAATAAATTAGATAAGTAATTATAATCATGATTAAGCTGCTTACTTAGAACTTCAGATAAATTAGTCTTTATCTCACTATTTTGATGATGCACCAAATCGATTATAATGGTTTTGATTTGTTCAATAGCTCTACTCTTTTTATCATCAAGTAGCTCAAATCCTAAAGATTCTAACCTACTTTGTAGAGTGGCCTTCTTCTTAGGGCTTAATTCATCTACAATACTTACTTCTCCTAGTTTAATATCTTTTATGTCTATACCTAAAGCTTTCATTTGATCTTCTACCACCATTATACAACGGTTACAAACCATATTTTTAATATATAATATACTCATTTTTTATTTAAATTTTACAAACGATATGCTTTTAACAAATTTACAATTAAAATTATTCATCCCTTTATTTAAATACAACTAGTATTTTACAAAACCTTATATAAATAAGCTTACATTAGGTAAAACACAAAAAAAGCCACTGATAATCAGTAGCTTTTTCTGTGTTTATATTATTATTCTTGATTTATTTCTTGCATCACCTGGGCGAATAAACGTGCTGATTTTAAACGATCCTCTATGTCATACATACTGGATACAACGATTAATTCATCCACTTGGGTTAATTCTAAAAACTCCTTAACTTGTTTTTTAACGGTCTGTTTACTACCAACAAAGGAATATTTTAGCATCTGATGAATTTGCGGATGCATAAAAATACCCTGCAAATCTTGGGTATATTCCACAGGGGGGTATAATCTTGTACTACCTCCTGTTACTAAACCATAGAACATTCTAATTAAAGAGGTAAACAAACGCTGTGCTTGCTCGTCAGTATCAGCAACAATTGCATTTATCCCTGCAATAACATAAGGAGACTCTAAATGCTCAGAGGCCTGAAACTTATTGCGATAAATTTCTAAAGCATTTAATAAATGATTGCTTGCAAAGTGGCTTGCAAAAGCATAAGGCAGTCCTTTTTCAGAGGCTAAATGCGCACTATCAGTACTTGACCCTAGTATATAAATAGGAACATTTGTACCCTCTGCTATAGCTACGCGAACTTTAGCTGTGCGGTTTTGTGTAGAAAAATATTTTTCTATAGCATTTACTTCCCCTTTAAAATTATGAGCTGCTTGCATAAAGTCAGATCGAATTGCTTGGGCCGTTAATTGATCTGTACCAGGAGCTCTGCCTAAACCTAAGTCTATTCTATTGGGATAGAGCTGCGCTAAGGTACCAAACTGCTCTGCTATTATTAAAGGGGAGTGATTAGGAAGCATTATTCCTCCAGAACCAACGCGAATAGTAGATGTATTATCTGCCACAAAACCTATAAGAATAGAAGTAGCACTACTTCCAACAGAGTCAGAGTTGTGGTGTTCTGCAAACCAATATCTTTTATAATTTGTTTGCTCGGCCACTTTTGCCAAAGCCAAAGAATTATCTAAGGTTTGTTTAAAAGTACTGTCTTGAGAGACAATAGCTAATTCTAAAATGGAATGGGCTACTTTTTTTTTCATTATATGGTTGTTTTTATATTAATTAGCCCAAAAGGACTAATAAAATTCGGCAGTGAAAATCCAAACAAGGAGAATGTAAATTGTACTCTAAAAAAGGTACATCTATACTTTGAACGATTCAAAAACTCCTGCTGTATTCTATACACACAAAGTTACAAAACCTTTACTACAATGAAAGAGGTCTTTTAAAGACTAAAAAACACCTCAAAGACTCCCCCAATTTCTATAGTAGGTTATTTTTTTACTTTTTTTAAAATATCCAGAATAAATTTCTCCTTAGCCTTAGTGTACTCTATCCTATTATTTGCATAAGTCTGCTGTAATTCTTGCTTCAATCTTTGATAGAGTTTTGCTTGCTTTGGGTGAGTATTTAAGTAATCTCTGAAATTAATATAATTACTCCACAGCTCACTTTTATGTTCTACAATGTGGATGTGATGTGACCTTATTTTTTGAGGTAAACTGTCTTTTATAAAAAACTCATCATTATCTCTTAATGGTCGATATATAGTTTCTATCTTCTAATTTATCTTTGAAGCTTGCAACATCACTTAAAGTCTTTACTCCAAAAACTATATCGATAATAGGCTCGGCTTTAATGCCTTGAATGGCCGTACTGCCAATATGCTGAATATCTAAAGCGTATATGCCAAATATCTCTTTTAACTCAACGATGGTTTGCCTAGCATATTTTTCCCACAAAGTACTATGCTCTACTAAGCTCACTTTTCCTTTTTCCAAACCTAAATCAGCCAGTAGCTTCCTATTTATCCTGCTTTACAACAAAGGTAGAATTTCTTTTTTAAGTAAAGTTTTATTTCACTTTTTAGGGTCTAACCCAAAGGATGCTTGGCTATTTGATTAAGGCTTATATTGTATTTAACTATACTCAAGGACAATACTCTTCTATTGGAAATTTGCTCAAGAGTTTAGTGTCAAAATTAAAAATATTTCCAAAATTGTCTATTGCGCTATTTTCCAAAAATGGCATAATTTTACCTATTTTTGCTGCTAAAGGAATCTGAATTAGCTCTAAATGACCATCTTCCATCAAAATAGAAAAGAAGTACCTGTGATCTTTTTCTATATTGCTTTGTTTAGCTTTATAGTTAGGTGTTGTGAAGATAATTTTATTTTGATGGATCAAAAACTCTGGGGCATAATGTAACGCTTGTCCCAAGTCTAATTTTGTCCTCCACACTATTTCATTATCCTTTAACCTCATTATATTATACTTACTATCAATAATAAAACAGGTTTTATTATTTAAACGATAAATACGCTGTATTACATTGCAAGATTCTATAAATGTAGTAGTTGTTTCTAAGCTTTTTAAATCTATAGTAATGAATGTTCCCTTGGTTTTAAAGCTAGAAAAAGTAAAAGTATGATTCTCAAAGTTTACATTTCCATATTCTAAAGGTTTTCCTACTGGGAAAGTATATAGAATTTCTTGGGTTTTAAAGTTGAAAACAAATGTTTTCTCCGTCTTACTTTTCTTTATAGCCGCCCTACAAATGATAATGTCCTCCACAGAAGTAAATAGAACTTCATAAGTAAAAAAGGCATTGGTCTGAAAGACAACCTGCCTCGTAGCAACATCTATAATTTTCAAATATCTATCCTTAGCTGTAAAGGTATTTACAAGAGTTGCTACGAATTTTGCGTTTTGAGAAAGGTCCAAAATAGAATATTCTTTTGAATCTTCTGTAAAAAAAGTCTGTGTGTGTGTTGCAAAATCTACCATAAATGCCTTCCAACAACTCCCACAGTTAAATATACCTTTACGGTGTAAGACATTAATTTTACAATCAAAATATACTGGGTACCTTTGCTCAAAACAAGAGTCACAAAACCCATTGTTTTTCTCTGCCCTTTCTAGCAAAATAGATTCATCACACTCTTTACAACATAAACTATCCATAGCGCTTTAATTTTAAGTCTATTAATTTATAATTATTCCATAGTCCTTCCAACTATACACTCCCCAAAAAAGACTAATCGATTTTAAAAAAGGCTACAAAAGACCTCCTATTAAATACTGACTTTGATCTGAAAAGACAACACATAGTAAAACTCTCTAAGGGCATCCCTTATCATAAGACTTTTATATTACCGGAATATGTAAAAGGATTGTATGTTTTTATAAACATTAGTTTTTATAAACATTAGTTTCTGTACTCAATAACTTCTTATTCTTATCGTAGGTCCTAGTTTGATCATTGACAAAATCAACAACCTTATAGCCCTCTAAGTTGCCGTCTTTATAATAATACTCAGTGAGCTCAGACCCATCTAAACTTCGAGACTTTTTACTAAGTATAACTCCCTGTTGGTAAGTTTCAAGATGACCTTCTTTATCATCAACAATATAATAATGCTGTGTTATTCTTCCCATATCATCATACTTTATGTTTTCTTGGGTTAAGGCATTTTCATATGTTTTGGAATTCCCATTAGGATAAAAAGTCTTCTTGGTCTTTAGTTGTTTATTGTTCTCTTCAACTATACTACCTTCTTTATCATAAGTAATATCAATAGAGTTAGCCGGATCCTTGTAGTTTTTAATTACCCTTTTTCCTGTAGGGTTTCCAGTATTCTTATTAAAAAACTGTACCATAAAAATTGAATCATTAATATCTACTCTTCTAATAGTATTACCCAAAGGGTCCAGTTTAACTTCAGCATTCTTTAGTTTCCCAGCATCGAAGTTAAAATTCCAATAGTATTGGTCTCTATATTCACTTTGCACAAGTGTTGCATTTCCACTAAGAAGACTATTTTCATCTAGATTAAAATGGAATTGCTGGTATTCATTATTTACAATATATTCTGCCTTCTCTGCTTTAAAAGGAGTCATTTCAAAGGCTTTTTTCAAATCCAATCCCTCTGGGCCTTTAGAATACTTAAAAGCCTCCTTTACTTGTAGATACAAATCATAATTAACTCTTTCTTTTACTTGTAGTTGCTCGCTACCTTTTTTAAAATGATCTATATTCTTAAAATCTAAAAAATATTCCTTACTTAATTCAATTGCATCCTGTCCAAAGCAAAACGAGGTAAAAAAAAGTAGGCAAAACAAAGTAAATAGTTTTTTCATTCCAGTGGTATTATAAATTAGTTGTAGGACAAGCCAATATTCTAAAGTCTTAACTTAACTGCTTTTTAGCAAAAGTTGAACAGTAGGGTTAAAATAAAATCCCCTGAATTAGTAAGCTACAGCTCCAATTGGCTGGGTGCTCAATAAAGTATCATTCTTATCATACTTTCTACTCTCACCAATTTTATGATCAAAAACTTCGTAGCTTTCTAAATTTCCATTACTATAGTAATACTGAGTTTCTATAGATCCGATATAATTTTTAGATTTCTTAGAAGTTAGTACTCCATTTTCATAAAACTCATCATAAATTAAGCTATTAAGGATATAAGAACGTTGGATTACATCACCTGTTTCATCATAATAAAGCTTATCTCCTGAAAGTAGATTGTGAGATATTTTTAGTTTACCATTGTCATAAAAAGTCTTTTCCGTTGCTAGTTTACTATTGGTTTGGTTAACTAAAATATCTGCTTGATTGTATGTACTCTCAATGAAGTCTTCAGAATCTTCGAAATATTGAAGAGTCTGCTTTTCTACAAGCTTACCAGTCTGTGGGTCAAAGTTCTGTAACATAAAATCTAAATCACCAAAGCTCATTATCATAATAGGTTTACCTTGAGGCTCGTTTTTTATTTCAACACTCGTTACTTTTGCATCGTCGAATTCAAAATCCCAATAAGCCTTGTTCTCCTCTTTGGTTACCACAAGACTCCCTCTTCCAGAAAGACGACCATTCTCATCCAAATTAAAATGAAATTCTTGAGAACCATTATTTAATACATATTTTCCTTTTTCTCCGATAAAAGGAATAGTTTCATTAGCTTTTTTTATATCTTCTTTTGAAAAATACTCCTGACGCTTAACGCCTTGCTTAACTCTTTTATACAATGCATAATCGGCCATTTTTCTCACTTGAACTTTCTCAGTAACTCCTCTAGTAAAATCAAGGTCTAAAATCTCTAATAAATACTCCTCCCCTAATACGATTGGATTTTGTCCAAAAGAAAGAGTAGTAAAAAAAAGTAAGCTAAGAAATGTGAATGTTTTTTTCATTATAATTTTAAAATAAAGTAGTTGTTTTTTTAAGTAAGCTAATATACGACATGTGGCCAAATCTTATTGATTCCTATACCTATATTTACAGTATTAAGTGAAATTAAAAACGCTTATTTCAAAATTCAATAAAACAAATTATCTTTAAAAAGTGGAGGAAATTTTATGCCTTAAATTTACTTTAGACGCTATTGACTAATAAAGTTAATATATTTTTAATGTATCTTTTTATTATAGACAAGTTGCATAATAGATCCTCTTTAGAAGTAGAATGCTCGTGAAAAACAGTTACACTGAGTGAAAAGTAATTATTTCTCTTACCTCTATCTGAATTTTAATTACTAATAAGGTATAATCGAAAAAACACTATTTTACATAAAACAAGGAAGACTCTTCTTTAAAATTGGGAACATCGTGACAATAAAACCTTCTTTTTTTCGCTTCACAACAATAGACTTATTTTTTGACAGTATACAAGGGGCATATCCTGAGTTACTTTAATGAAAGCAGAAAATTGCTAATGCAGAAAGCAAGCACTTTAGAACTATATATAGGAAAGTTATAGACAACGTTTTTCTCCTATTAAGGTTAACACAACATTTTAGATAGTCTATAATTTTTTATGCTTGAACCTACTTAATCTATGAAAAATACTTTTTGGGATTAGAACAAAAAAAAAAGCCACTGAAAATTCAGTGGCTTTGTCGGGGTGGCAGGATTCGAACCTGCGACCTCCTGGTCCCAAACCAGGCGCGATGACCGGGCTACGCTACACCCCGAGTACGGTCTTTGTTTTTAACGAGTGCAAATATATAAACATTATATATACTACGCAAGAAAAAAAACAATAATTTTTATTTATAAGGGTATTAATAAAATTGTGGTGTTCTTATTTTATTTAGAGTATAAAAAAACTATTTTTGTTCTAATAACAAATAAAGATACAATTATGTCTACTATAGAAAGAGTAAAGTGTTTGATTATTGGGTCAGGGCCTGCTGGATATACTGCTGCTATTTATGCTGCACGTGCTAATATGTCACCGGTATTATACCAAGGGATGCAACCTGGAGGTCAATTAACTACAACAAACGATGTGGAGAACTTCCCTGGATACCCTCAAGGAATTACAGGACCAGAAATGATGATGCAGTTCCAAGAACAAGCTAAAAGATTTGGTACAGATGTTCGCGATGGATGGGCAACTAAAACAGATTTAAGTGGAGATGTAAAAAAAGTATGGATCAATGATACCATTGAAATCCACGCAGATACAGTTATTATCTCAACAGGGGCTACAGCTAAATATTTAGGATTAGATTCAGAACAACACTACCTTAATTTAGGTGGAGGAGTTTCTGCTTGTGCGGTTTGTGATGGATTTTTCTACAGAAACCAAGAAGTAGTTATTGTTGGAGCTGGAGATTCAGCTTGTGAAGAAGCACATTACTTATCTCAATTATGTAAGAAAGTAACTATGCTTGTTCGTTCAAATAAATTTAGATCTTCTGTTATTATGGAACAACGTGTTAGAAACACGCCTAATATTGAAATTCTAATGAACACAGATACAGTAGAAGTTCTAGGAGATGGTCAAGTAGTAACTGGAGTTAAAGTATTAGATAAAGAAACTAATATTGAATCAGTTATTCCTGCAACTGGATTTTTCGTAGCTATTGGACATAAACCTAATACAGATATTTTCCAAGGACAATTAGAAATGGACGAAACAGGGTATTTAATTACATCTGGTAAGAGTAGTAAAACTTCTTTACCAGGAGTTTTTGCTTGTGGTGATGTACAAGATTCAGAATACCGTCAAGCTATTACAGCTGCTGGTAGCGGATGTACTGCTGCTTTAGATGCTGAGCGTTATTTAGCTAGCAAATAATAGAGAATCTATTTAAACTATAAAAAATCACCCGTTGTAATTTTACAACGGGTGATTTTTTATATACAAACTTTTTTCATCAGAATATAAAGCCTAAAGTAGTGTCTTGCTATTCTAGGCTTTAAAGATGAATTATAGATAGTGAAATTAAGATTACATGTTGGAAATGATAAACTCACTTCTTCTATTTTCTTGATGGTCTTGTTCGCTACAATTTTGTGTCTTATCACATTGATTTATCAATTGTGTTGCACCAAATCCTCGAGCAGTTAAACGCCTTGGATCTATCCCTTGGGCTATTATCCAATCTCTTGTAGAATTTGCACGTTGCTGGGATAAATTCATATTGTACTTAGCCTGCCCTCTACTATCGGTATGAGAACGAATATCTATGGTAAGAGAAGGATGAGCCTTCATTACTTCTACAATTTTGATTAACTCCATACTTGCTTGCCTATCAATTGCTGAGCTATCAAAGTCAAATAGAATAGGTTTTAATTTTAGCTTAGTAAATAAATCATCTTCCAAGGAAATCTGTATTTGATTCTTTTCCATAGCTATGGAGAAAATTTTATCTTTTAATTTTTCTTGTACAGTAAACAATACTTCCGTTGTTGCATACTTTTCTAACTCTACTCTATAACGGTACTTATGATCACAATTTAAAGACTTTGTTTCAAAAGAACCACTTGAATTGGTATAAATTGTATCGATATTTTGCTGTAAATCATTAGATACTATTACCCTAACATTGGCTAATGCATCTTTGGTATCTTTATCAAAAACTTCCCCATAAACCACTTGTTTACATGGTTTTTGTTCTATAAAGTAAATGTTATCAGAACCTCTACCTTCTAAGCGATTAGAGCTTACAAACCCTTTCTTTAAACTTTCATCTAAATAAAAAGAAAAGTCATCAAGGCTACTGTTTATTGGTGTACCCAAGTTATTTACTTTTCCAATGGTTCCATCTGAGTACAACTGGCACATAAAAACATCTAAACCACCAAAACCAGGATGTCCATCAGAGGAAAAATACAATTTATAATCGGAGGAAATAAAAGGAAAGTTTTCTCTGCCTTCTGTGTTTATAATAGGACCTAAATTCTCTACCTGCCCATAAACTTCTGCATCATATATAGGTACTCTAAATATATCGGATTGTCCTACTGTTCCTTTTCTATCGGAAGAAAAATAAAGCCATTTGCCATCTGGGGTCAAGGCTGGATGAGCCGTATTAAAATCATCCGAATTAATAGGTAATTCTTGGATCTGTCCCCATTTACCATCACTTTGTTTAGATACTTTGTAGATTTTCAAAACTGATTCATGATGTTTATTAGCTTTTCCTCTACCATTTGTTTTTGAATTATTACGAGTAAAGTACATCGTTTTATTATCACTTGTAAATACTGCAGAAGCATCGTTTACCTGTGATTCTAAATCGGAAACAAACAATTCTGGTTCTGAGAATCCATCCTGATTGATTAAAGAGCTATACAAACTATTATAACTTTGATTGGTCCAAGGATCTATCAAACCTCCATTTTTTGTATTAGTAGCCCTTGTGGACGTAAAAATTAATTGCTTACCGAAAATAACCCCTCCATAATCCGAATAATCTGAATTTATATCTAGTAAAGCTATTTTGTAAAATTCCTCTTTATTTTGTAATTCTTCTAAGTAATTAGGGTTTTGCTTATAAAGCAAAGTCCGAGTGTCTTGCTGTTCCATATTAGCAAAGGCATCCATATACTCCTGGGCCTTAGAGAAGTTCTCTACTGCTTTTAATGTCTGAGCATAACGATAGTAATACTCCGAGGCCAGTGAAGCAATTTCTTTATCTGGATAAGTTCCCTCAAAAAGTAAAGAATACCATTTATAGGCTTGTATCAAATTTCCATTGAAATAATAGGAATCTGCTAAATTTTGCAAGATCACAGTATTTACATACCCTTTATCTGCAATTTGTTCGTAGATCTTTATCGCATCAACAAAAGCTAAGCGTTCAAAATCTTGATCGGCTTTTTTTTCTCTTCTAATTTGAGCATAATTACAAAGGCTTAAACTTAGAAAAAAACTTAACAAAGCAAATCGAATTATCTGTTTAATCATATCATTTCATTTTTAGAAAAACCTCGGCGAGGATACTCTTTTGAACATGTTTTTCAACTCAAATCGCATTAAAATCTCATGAGATCCTGCATTATATCTGCGTAAATTAGAGGTATCCGCATCATAACTATAACCAATAAACAATCCTTGGTTTACTTGAAATCCTACCAAAGCACTCACAGAAGCATCCCATCGATATGCGATACCTGCAGTTACCTTTTCATACATCAAGAAATTGGCAGATAAATCTACTTGCACAGGAGCACCTGAGACTGCTTTAACTAAAAAAGCAGGTTTAAAATCTAAGTTATATCCCAGGTCAAATACATAACCTCCCATTACATAAAAATGCATCTTCTCTCGCATTAAACTAAAGTCATTGTCTTTGTACCTAGTTGTATTTAACATACTTGGAATGGAAATACCAACATAACTTTTATCCGAATATAGATATGCTCCCACACCAAAATTCGGATTAAACTCATTCTTTAAATTATTCTGAAAAATTGGATCTTCCTGGTATATATCCAATTTAGTGTAGTCTACTGATAGTAAGTTCCCAGTTCCTTTTAAACCAAAAGCCAATTTGTATTGCATATTAAGATCAATGGTATAAGAGAAGTCAATAGAAATATTATTTTCACTCATTGCACCAATTTTATCATTGGTAAAATTAACTCCTAACCCCACTGGAGAATCTCCAACTGGGCTATGAACGCTAAAATTGGCTGTTTTTGGTGCTCCGTCTAAATTAACCCACTGCGCTCTATATTGTCCAAATGCACTCAAAGTCCCCCTTGAGCCAGCATAGGCGGGATTTATGGCAGTTGTATTGTACATATATTGAGTATATAGGGGATCTTGTTGGGCATGTACCTCAGCAAAAGCACATAAAGCACATCCCATCATTATAATTTTTTTAAATAATCGCATAACTAAAATTGTATAAAACTAGTTGGTTTCTAAATGTAAATAACCCGATTTTTTGAGTGCGCGTTTTCCATTCTCATTTTCGATAGTATACTCTACTAAATAAAAATAGGTTCCAGAAGGAAGTTTTTCTGAGCTATTTAATACAACTCCTTTTCCTTGAGCATCACCAGTAAATACATTACCATTACTATCGTAATTGGTAGTACTAAATACTAGTTGGCCCCAACGGTTAAAAATTTGCACCCTATTTTCTGGGAAACGAGTTATATTCTCAATAAAGAAATAGTCGTTTTGTCCATCATCATTAGCCGATACAGCATTATAAATTATAATATCATCCGGTAGTGGGTCCTCTGGTTTAATAGTTGCGACAGTAAAAAAACCAAGTTCTGTAATAGGCTCTCCTGTAGTAATTTCTTTATTTGCTATATCTACAATTCCCCCTTTATCTTCCCAAATATTTTTAGTTTCATTCCAGTAAATAACTCGTAAAGATTGGCCTTGGTCTTCCAATAATTCTAAAGGAGTTGGCTCCCTTACACTAAAGGTGATATAAACTCCTTGGTCCTGCTTGGTAACCTCAGATTTAGTGATTAACCAATACTCAAATTCATTAATAACATCAATATGAGGCTCTTTATCTACACGAGTTACTAAAAAGTTTTCATTATCATTAAAATAATATGCACCATAAACATCTGTGGATTTTGGTGGTGCACTGATTCGAACATACCCCAATGATTTATTACTTCCCTTAGGAAACATAAAAGGTTCATCTCCTATTTTTTCCATGACAACACTTGCGTAACTATCATTGGAAGCATTCTTAGTGTGAGACCCAGGGTGAAAAACCATGGATCCATACTCTCTATTATTTGTAGCTACTCGTCCATTATTGAAATAGGCTGTACCAAAGACATTAATATCGTTTTGAAGATTAAAAGCTACATCGTCATCAACATTATCTTTTTCAAAAACTATATCATAAAACTCCGATGGACTACTTCCTGTAATCTTTTGTATTACACCAGTTTTCAAATCATCTTGAAAAATTGCTTTGGAAGTATTTTTACCTTTAGAGTAGTAGTATAAATCATCATTATTGAAGTTTTTTTGATAATAAACTGTTCCATCAACAATCATTTGCCCACCTTGTTTATTGTCAAAATCTTCACTGACAGTAATTTCTTTTTCTGACCCTATATAAAGGACTCCACTATTGGAAATAATAGGCTCTGGCTTTTCTTGAGAGAGCATTCCCATGGAGAATAAACTCGAAAAAAAGCTTATATATATGTGTGTATATTTCATAGCATTTTGTTTTAAAATGCAGGGCAAAAACTTGCCCTGCAACTATTTTACTATTTTACTTTATTCTCCTGATGCTCTTGAGCATAGTCAATCGCCCAGTGAACTACGTTCATAAAAAACAACGAGTTCCAAACATGACCTCCTGCATAAGACACTGCTACTGGTTCACCAGTACCTAGCCTAGAAGCAGATGGGTAGCTATTACTATTAGTAGAAAGTCCCGTATTTGCATTTACTGATGTATATCCTCCCATTGCATATCGGTTATTTATTCCAATAAAGGCATACTTTTTATGTACATAGGAATACACATTATTTCTACTGCCTGCATTCGATCCATTTAAATATGCAATTGTTTCAAAGTCTTCAGGTAATTGATTAATTAAGAATCCTGTTGTGTCATGCGCTCCCAACAATAGGTTTTGTAAAGGCAAATACTCTTTACCAAAATAATTATTCTCACTTCCTAAAATTGCTTGATTCTGAGCACTTAAATCACTAACAACTCTATTGGCATTATTTCTATATGTTAGAGTAGAGGAAGTAAAAGATAGCGTAGATGCGGAACTTGAAATTCTGTCTATAATATATTTTGCATTAGCTTGATCGCTATCTGCCATAACCACTACCCCATTTTCATTCTTCATAAAGTCAATCAATAGATCTTTAACATCATTGGAAACTATTGAGCCTCCACTTCCGAAGAATACCATATCCGACTGTCCTAATTTATTAGAAAATGTATTCCTATTATTAAGTTCTCCATAGTTACTTATACCACCAGATTCAAAATTGGGCAAATCTATCAAGTTCAGCTTATCAATACGGACAACTCCATTCCATCCAAAATGATTTGCTCTACGTATTGCATTGGGTAATCCGGAATAAAGGTGTCCTGTAATTCCACCAATATGCCATCCTAATCCTGCACCATGTCCCAAAGAGTACATTGTCATAGGTCTATACACAAAATCCACATCTATTGCATCAACTATATTTTGTTGTTCTGTACTATTTGTGGTAAGTGTAAATCTAGCCTCAGAGGAAGGTAAATCAATGTTAGATCGTCCAAAAGCTTTTAGACTGACTACTTTACTTTTGTTGGTTACATCGATGTCTTCAATTATACCAGAACCTTCGAAGTAAATACCATTAATCTCATCGGTTTTAATATGATATTCCCCTGGTGAACTAGCCTCAATGGTAACATCTAATTTAAAGTCCTCACTTCCTTGGTCTCCCATCGAAGTTTTTGGTGTGATATAAGGTGTTCTAGAAGCTTGAGATATAGATCTAAAACTACTGTTCAACTTAATGTCTTTAATTTGGTAAATAACAGGTAGTCCATCAGGAGTAATAGCATACTGACAACCTTGAACAAAAATCTCTTGGATTGGGTAGCTTTGATCGTATTCATTTGCTCCTTTTGATTCCATTGAAATATCCATTATCATATCTTTACCTGCTACAGTTGGCATACCAGTCCCAGGTAATGGAGTTAGAACCACTTGTTGAATATCATTTGTAGCATCATTAAATTCAAAATCAACGCTTCCAGAGGAGAACTCTATTTTCTCACTTTGAAAACCAAAACCACTACCATTTACTTCTATTACCCCTTTAATTTGTCCTTTACCAGGAGCTAACACTTGTACTGGAACAACTATTTTATTATCCTGGGTTAAAGGTTGTTTATAGGCAAATACTCCCTGATGAGTTATTTTATTTTCAGAAGATTCACAGTTAAAATCTACATTTACAACTTCTATTTTTACTTTCCCAGGGAAATACTCTATAGACTCCCCATTTTCCTGACGAACATAAGAGTTAGTATAAAAATCATACGATGTTTCAACAGGAATTAAAGCTGCTCCTTGGCCCTTTAAGATTACTTTTGCTGAATTGTTTGTAATCTCACTTGGACTTAAAATATGGGAACCACTAAAGATCATTCCATTTTTATCCATGGTGTAAACTTTTGCTTCTCCTCCCATAGTAAAGTCTTTAATGACAGCAATTAATTCTCCACTACGCTGGTCTTGTAGATCTACATTTGTATATATTTTTCCCTGTTGATCAATACGGTCAATTTTAAATCTTAAAGATTCTTTTTCCACAAAATTATACACTACACAAGACACAGACTCCCCATTTAAAATAAAGCGTATTTCATCTCCTTTACTACTAGGTTTTCCTTGTAAATCTCTATCATAACCTTTTATAGGCGTACCACTTCCACGTAAAACAACACTGTAAGTACCTGGTTCAGGAAACACACCACTTGCAAAAAAAGAGTAGCCGTTTGCTTGGCCATTATTGTAAGAATCGGCCTCTATTTGATACGTACCTGCCGTGGAAGCAGTTACTTGCAACAAAATTATATTAGCCCTAGATTCTAAAAAGGCATCTTGAAAATAGTTTCCTACTACCTTAATTTCACTACATTTACTATCTTGTATAATAATATTTGCAGGATCTAACTCCCCACATAAGTTTAGCCATCTATCTCGAGTCTGACTAAAAAACTCAATACAATCTATACTTGTATTATAAATCATCAAACCATTTTGCAATGCAAGCTTTGGAATATTCTGGCGCTCATAAGTGCTCATCCTCGGCATTAAAAATCCTCGTTGATTTGAATTTAAATCTAGAATACTAAAGTCTAGTGGAGCAACATTGGGACCACTAACACTTAAGTCATTAATTTGTGTCCCACTTTTAGATTTCCCTTCTTGTCCTAATACACTAAAAATTGTCATCAGTGTAAAAAACATCAGATAAAAAAACCTTTTATAGCTATATTTTGCTTTTATGAAATACATATGTTCTGTTTTAAGCAAATAAGGCTAGAGCTAGAAAAATCTCTAAAACTCTAGCCTTACTATTGGTTATACTTTTGCTTTGTTTGCTTATTAGTTTGCTGCTTTATTTGTTTTCACATAGTCAATTGCCCATGCTAAAATATTGGCATAATAAACACTGTTATAAACCTCCACGCCTTGATAATAAGGTTTACCAATTGGAGTTCCATTACTGGTAAAACGAGAAGGCCAAATACTTAAGCTAGTATTATTACTAGTTCCAACAATCCAACCACCATCTCCTACAAAAACAAATCCTAAATCCTTATGCATAAAAGACCATACGTCATTTGAATTACCACTTTTACTCACTAAAGGAATTACATTAGAAGGTAAGTTTTGATAATACCATCCATTTGCAGCATCGTTACCTAGATATTTACCATTTAAATCTCCAAAGACATTATTGATAATTGGATTATTACCTAAACCACTAAGAACAGGGTTAGTCATTGTAAATCTTCCATCAGCAACTAGTCCACTTGATCCAGTTAAACGCTCAATAAAAGCTTTACTATAATTTCTTACATAACTTTCATCACTTAATATAAATACTCCTTTATCTGTTTTAATAAAGTCCTCTAATACGTTAGAAGTTTGAGCACTGATAGGGTAAGCAATCACGCTGAATATAATATCTACTTTATTGTTTCTAATAAAGGTTCTTAGCGCTTCCCCTTGTACGTTACTAGTTAATATTCTAATATTCTGAACTTTTACTTTTCCATTTGGTCCGAAGTTAACACGGCTATTTGCAATGGCTCCTCCTGCGTAAACATTTCCTGTATTAGGTCCATAATTATAGTTACCTAAAGTTAAAATCACAATTTCTCTATATTGAACTCTCACAGTAGTGGAACAAGTTGTTGTACCTGCTTGACTGTTTGTAGTAACAGTATATACTAGATTATCCGCATCATTATATTCTCCTTTTGGAGTAAGGCGTATTTTTTGAGTTCCTTTACCTGTAAAACTACCTTGTCCACTAAAAGAAACACCGTTTATTTCATCCGTTTGAATATTATACTCTCCTGGATAATCCACATCAACATCTAATTCAATATAATTATCCTGAGAAAATTTCCCTCCTACAGTATAGTTTCCATTAACGCGAATTGTATTACAAAGGATAGAATAACGTATAGGTTGACTCTCCACAGAAATAGTAGGAAATGAACTACAAACTGCACTATTGTTTGGAGTAATTGAAGAGAACTTGATCTGTGTAGTTCCTTTTGGAATCATTACATCATTAGCATACAGAGTCACATATTGAATATTATTACGATTAGCATTAAAAGTCAAGTTGACATTCTCTGCCTTAAAAGTAACTGGACTTTGTCCATTTGCTGTAATGAAATTACCTCTTAACTCAATAGTTGTTTGCCCTGGAGCAAGTACCTTGACAGGTATTAAGATAGAATTGTTTCCTGTTAATTTTGAATCTTCTTTAAATTCTCCACGTATCTCTATTTTATTTTGTTGGTCATCACAAACCAAACTATAGTCTACAGGTTTTACATTTACTCTTACCTTTACATTAGTAGGGTTGTTATTAGTAGCGGAATTAGTAGTGAAACTAAAGACATTTGGCGCTCCGATAGCTGTAGCAGCAACAGGTACTCCTTGTCCTAAAACCTCAATGGTTTGTTCCCCTTCTTGGATAAACTCTCCTGAACCACTAAAAGACATCCCGTTTATGGTCTGAGTACTTTGAATTCTCCAAACTCCTACAGATTTTACGTTTACTTTTAATTTTACTTTATGGTCATTTGCATTTAAAGCCATTCCTATGTAAGCATTCCAATCCACAGTTATGTCTTGAGGCTCTACAAGGGTATAATCAATATTTGATTGTCTAACTTTGATTCGGAAATTATTACAATTTGTAGCCTGCTTTCCATTTATTGTAAAGGTTACTAAATCCCCCACAGTTTCATTTCCATTCATAGGAGTTCCTAATCCTTCTAATGCTATAGTATATAGTCCTGAGGTATCAAAACTCCCTGCACGAGAGAAATAATAACCGTTATCAGTCATTGCACTAATGTCGAAAGTTCCAGGCTCTAATACATTTAAACTAACATACAATATATCACTATCTCTCAAATACTTACCTTGCTGAAGCATCTTATCTCCAGAGGCATTCAATGTTATTTTACTACAATCTTGTAATTCTATAATAGCAGGAGACAAAGTCCCACATAAGCTTAACCATCTATTACCGGTTTTACTCCAATAGTTTACACAATCCGTATCGGTATTGTATATTGCCAACCCATTACCTCTTTCTTTATCTGTGATAGAAATCTTATTTCTATCAGCTGTAGACATTCTTGGCAGTAAAAATCCTTTATTGGAACTCTCTAGTTCTAATAAAGAGTTTGCTATGGCGGTTGGTGCGCTATTTGCAACACTACCATCCTTTATTTTAGTGGTATAATTATTAGTCTGCCCATAGATTGCAGCTATGTTTAAAAACATAGCTACAATTACCATCCAAACTAATTTAAACACCACTTTACTAGTATTTTTCATCAATCTTAATTTTGAATTATATAAGAACTATTTCATCATAGCCTCTAGAGCTTCTAAGCGTTTGGTTAAATCATTTACCTGATTTTCCAAGTTGTCAATACGATCCGACTTTGCATCTAAAGATTTTTGTTGTTCAATAACGTGAAGGAATAACTCCTCTGTTTTCTCTAACAATTGAATAGATAATTCGGATATATTAAAAGAGTAACCAGTTTCTGTAAGTTTTAATTCACTAATTGGTGTAATACCAGGTAAGTGTCTGTTATTCTTAATGTATGTATCCACAGACTCCAAGTCATTAAACTTATAATCGTAATTAAGTTCAGAATATCCATCGAAATAACTTTCGAACACATAATCGGCATAATAACTATTGGTCGCTGTAATACTACCATTTACTCTTAGCATCTCATTAGGAGAATCAGATTTAGTTTTATAACCAATTCCAACCCAACCCATTGTATATATATCTTGATCGTTTGAAGTAGCAGGTACATCTCTACCTGTGTTCCAAGGCTGTTGAGCAATATCATTATAAGGAATGATTGTCTTTTCTTGCTTCTCATTGGTATAAACCAATTCACGGGTATCCGCTTTAGCCTCAAGAGTAGTTAGGGTTTCCGAATTCTCGAATAGATCATCTATGAAAATAGAAGCTTCCACTTTTTCTTCATTCGTATAAACTAAAGCTTTACCTAAATCAGCATAGTTATCTACAAGTTCTAACTTGGTGACAGTCTCTAAAGTAGCTCCTCCTTCACTTCCAGTAGCTCCAAAAAGATCACTACCTTTGATCTGCACCTCAACATCTTTCTCATTTTTATAAACAAACATTGTTGATTCATAAGTTCGAATAGGATCTACCTCTATCTCTCCTGCAACCGGTTCCCTAAGTTTATCTTCATGAACTTCCAAATACTGGCCGTTTACAAAATCCATGTACACATACATGGTGTATTTCTGCGGAGTCATAGTAGTCTCTGTCTCATAAAGTTTTATAACATCGGCTAAGTCAATCTCTACTGCTTCTCCATTTTCATTGATGTACTTAAACACATAGTTATCCCCTTGTTTTACATAAGTCACACTACCCTCTGGTCGATTATCTTCGAAGTATTTATTCAAAATCTTTTGAACTTCCTCATTGTTGATAATATCACCAAAATTGGTATTTACATCTGCAATGATATCAATGTTAGTGATTGTGTTGTCCTCACTTGTATAGGTATAAACTCCTTTGTCTTTTTTATCCAGTGTAGTTACTGTCTCATCTATAGAAACACTAGATACAAACTGAGATAAGAAATCTTTAAACACCTTACTACCAGAAAGAATATCAGATAAGTTTACACTTGTAATTGCACCATTTTCATCCGAGTAGTTAAGTAAAGCTTCTTCATTTAAGTTACTTCCACTTAAACTAGTTAGAGTCTCAGCTGAGGCTACAATTTCTTGGAAATTAATAGCTACTTTTTCTCCTTGTTCATTTAGGTAATAGAAGTCACCTGTTGTTGGATTAAACCCAACATTACCATAAGTACCAGTTAACTGATTGATAATATTTTCGATGAAATCTTTATTCTCTGTTACCTGTGTAATGAATTCAATATTGTCTCCTAACTTAGTTATAAACTCTTTGTTGCCTGCTAGATTAGTTACAAAAGTGGAGTTAGAAGCAATCTCTTCCACTGCTAATTTCACAGTGTTTCCTTTACTATCAGTAATGGTTAAGAAATCTCCTTCTAGAGTAAAACTTGAGTTAGTTGTATCTAAATCGCTCCAGTCTACAGTTACCTTATTACCATCTTTATCAAAGTAGTAAAGCTCTTTAGTAGTGCTATCATAACCAACATTACCGTAAGTTCCCTCTAGTTTGTTGATGATATTATCAATAAACTCTTGGTTATTTGTTACGTTAGTTACAAAATCAATGTTATCCCCTAACTTGGTTACAAACTCTTTGTTACCTGCTAGATTAGTTACAAAAGTGGAGTTAGAAGCGATCTCTTCCACTGCTAATTTCACAGTGTTTCCTTTACTATCAGTAATGGTTAAGAAATCTCCTTCTAAAGTAAAGCTTGAGTTAGTTGTATCTAAAACGCTCCAATCTATCTCTTGCTGAGCACCTTGGCCATCTATATAATAGAACTTTTTATCCTGGTTATTATAAACCACATTTCCATAAAGTCCGCCTAGCTTATTGATAATATTATCAATAAATTCTTGGTTGTTTATTAAATCACTAGCTAGATCAATCTCTACTGCTTCGCCTTTTTCATTAATGTACTTAAACACATAGTTATCGCCTTCTTTTACGTAGGTTACAACTCCTGCAGGTACATTATCTTTAAAGTATTGATTAAGTAAGTTCTTTACCTCTTCATTGTTGATAATATCTCCAAAATTGGTATTTACATCTGCAATGATGTCGATGTTAGTGATTGTCTTATCCTCACTTGTGTAAGTATAAACACCTTTGTCTTTTTTATCCAGTGTAGTTACTGTTTCCTCAATAGAAACACTAGATACAAACTGAGATAAGAAATCTTTAAACACCTTACTACCAGAAAGAATATCAGATAAGTTTACACTTGTAATTGCACCATTTTCATCC